>NZ_JBMDJM010000002.1:0-403341 GCF_057809195.1 Acidovorax sp. FG42
CCCCCCCCCCCCCCCCCCGAGGCCCTGGGTGCATCGACGGCACAGAGCAGCGCCGGCGACCTGGTGGAACTGGCCCGTCTCAAGCGCCACCTGGACCCACATGCCGATGTGCGCGCCCTGTACGAGCTGGCGCTGCAGCGCAGCCCCGAATACCCTGCCGCGTTGCGCGGGCTGGTGCCCTGCCTGGCAGAGGATGATCGGGAGGGCAAGCTGCAGCTGCTGCACCGTCTGTGGGAAACGGGCAGCAGCGACCGCTACTGGGCTGCGCGCACGGCATTGGCCGAACTGGAGACCCCACGCCTGGGGCTGGACCACGATGCAGCCGCCTTCAAGCAATGGCGCAAGCGGCTGGAACGCGCGCAAGAATCCGAAGAGCGGGCCTGGGAAGAGCTGTCGGGCACCTCGTTCTTCAGCCGGATCGTGCGGCACGACCTCAGCTCGTTCGAGCTGGCCGAGCTGCAGTCCGAGCTGGCCCGCTGCGCACCGCTGGCGCGCTGCTGGCTGGTGTGCAAGAACCTGCGCGAATACCCCCAGCGCAGGGCCTACCTGGTGTTTGTCGAGTTGCCGGGCATGGACGATGAAAGCCGCTACCACCTGTGCCGCGCGCTGGAGCGCAACCTGAGCCTGCCGGGCCCCGCTCTGGTGCTGTGGGCGGGTGAGTCGCCGACCCTGCAGCAGATCGAGCGCTCGGCGTTCGAGCCGATCTACAGCCGCTGACGACCTGGCCGTGCATGGAGTGGCTTGCTCGTGGACTTGCGGCTGTCGCAGTGGGCGGGTGGGGGGATATTGGTAGCGCGGCGGGGAATGGGACAATCGCAGGATGCATCCCAAAGTTCTTCTCGACGCCTGCGCCGAACTGGTCAGGCTCACCCTCACGTTTGAACACCCCGCCGATGCGGTGGTGTCACGATTCTTCCGCGACAACCGGGGCCTGGGGCCGCGCGAGCGCGCCACGCTGGCGGAAACGGTCTACACCGTGCTGCGCAAAAAGCTGCTGTTCGATCACATGGCCCCGTCGGGCTCGGGCCCCAAGGAGCGCCGTCTGGCCATCCTGGGGTTTCATGGTCCGCGCGATTTTCTCAAGAGTGCCCTGACCGAGCAGGAAAAAAAATGGCTCGACCAGTGCGATGCGGTCACGGTGGACGACCTCATGGAGCGCCATCGCCACAACCTGCCCGAATGGCTGGTCAAACCCCTCAAGGATCAATTGGGCGACGGCTTCTGGCCGCTGGTGGAAAGCCTGGCGCAGAGCGCACCGCTGGATCTGCGTGTCAACGCACTCAAGGACAAGCGCGCCGACGTGCAAAAGGAGCTGGCCAAAGCGGGCATCAAGGCGCATCCCACGCCGTTTTCCCCTTGGGGCCTGCGCATTGACGACAAGCCCGCGCTGACCAAGCTGGACGCCTTCACACGCGGTGCCATCGAGGTGCAGGACGAGGGCTCCCAACTGCTGGCTCTGCTGCTGGATGCCAAGCGCGGCGAGATGGTGGTGGATTTTTGTGCCGGGGCCGGGGGCAAGACCCTGGCCATTGGCGCCAGCATGCGCAATACCGGGCGTTTGTACGCTTTTGATGTGTCGGGCCACCGGCTGGATGCACTGAAACCCCGCCTCGCCCGCAGCGGCCTGTCGAACGTGCACCCCGCCGCCATCGCCCATGAGCGTGATGACCGCGTCAAGCGGCTCGCAGGAAAGATCGACCGCGTGCTGGTGGACGCCCCGTGCTCGGGCCTAGGCACCCTGCGGCGCAACCCGGACCTCAAATGGCGCCAGTCGCCCAAGGCCGTCGAGGAACTGGTGGCCAAGCAGACGTCCATTCTGGACAGTGCGGCTCGCCTGCTCAAGCCGGGCGGCCGCTTGGTGTACGCCACTTGCAGCATCCTGCCGCAAGAAAACGAGGCCATTGCCGAGGCGTTCAGTGCCGCCCACCCGGACTTCCTGTTGTTGGACGCCAGCGAGCTGCTGGAGCAACTCAAGGTCGAAGGCGCCAAGGGTTTGTGCAGCGGCGGCGCATCGGGCAGTAGTTATTTGCGCTTGTGGCCCCATCTGCACCAGACTGACGGATTCTTTGCGGCCATCTGGGCCAAGAAGGACTGAAATGCCGGGGGTAGGGCTCTAAACCAGTGTAAACACGCTGGATTTCCCTGATCCTTTCAGAGGCAGGCCCTCTAAAATGAAATAGCTGCTTCGTTGGTGAGCAGGTTCTCTGTAGTAAGGTTTTTGTGAATATGCTGTTACCCGACTGGGCTGTACTGAACGCCGCCATTGACTGGCTGGGACATGGGTTGTGGAACCTGGCCTGGTGGCAGATCGTGTTGTACACCCTTGCCACGACCCACATCACCATCGCAGCGGTCACGATCTTTCTGCACCGCGCCCAGGCCCACCGCGCGCTGGACCTGCATGCCATTCCTTCGCATTTCTTCCGCTTCTGGCTGTGGATTGGGACCGGCATGGTCACCAAGGAATGGGTGGCCATCCACCGCAAGCATCACGCCAAATGCGAAACCGTGGACGACCCGCACAGCCCCCAGACCCGTGGGCTGGACACCGTGATGTGGCGCGGCGCCGAGCTGTACCGCGCCGAGTCCAAGAACATGGAGACGATCAAGAAGTTCGGTCACGGCACGCCCGATGACTGGATGGAGCGCAATGTTTACACCCGCTACGGCTGGCAAGGCGTGGGCCTGATGCTCATTCTGGACCTGGCCCTGTTCGGCGCCCTGGGCGCGGCAGTGTGGGCGGTGCAGATGCTCTGGATTCCGTTCTGGGCCGCCGGTGTGGTCAATGGTGTGGGTCACTACTGGGGCTACCGCAACTTTGAGGCGCAGGACGCCAGCACCAATTTGTCCCCCTGGGGCATCATCATCGGCGGCGAAGAGCTGCACAACAATCACCACACGTACCCCACGTCGGCCAAGTTCTCGGTCAAGCCCTATGAGTTCGACATTGGCTGGGTGTACATCAGCCTCATGAAGAAAATCGGCTGGGCTACGGTGAAGAAGGTGCCGCCCAAGCTGCAATTGGGCGATGTGAAGCCTGTGGCCGACGAAAAGACTTTGGAAGCCTTGATCGCCAACCGCTACGAAGTGATGGCTGGCTATGCACGCGGCGTGCGGCAGGCTTGCAGGGACGAGATTGCCGCGCTGCAGGCGCGTCAGGCCGATGTGTCGGTGCTCAAGGCGGCCAAGCGCTGGCTGCACCGCGATGCCGAGAAGGTGCCAGCGGGCGCCTTGTCGCAGTTGGCGCAGGCCCGTGCGGCATCACCGACGCTCGACAAGATGGTGACCATGCGTGAAGAGCTGCGTCAGCTGTGGTTGAACACCTCCCAGTCCCGCGAGCAGCTGACTGCTGACCTGCAAGCCTGGTGCCGCCGTGCGGAAGAAAGCGGTGTGGCGGCTCTGCGCGAGTTCTCCATCCGACTGCGCGCTGCGCGTGCCTGACCAGATGTTCTCAGGACGTTGAAGGGCTGGCTACAGGTCCGGGCACCTCAGGCGCACCTCCCAACAAACCGCTGTAAGGCCTTGTGCCTGCAGCGGTTTTTTGTTGGCTTCAGCGGAGAAGGAAGGAGCGCGGCGGGGATGCCGCCAGGCTGTACGCAAAGACCTGCATGCCCATGAAAAAAGCCGCCGGGCTGGACGCCGGGCGGCTTTTGGGAAGACCAGAAAGAGGCTGAATTACTTCAGCTTCATTTCCTTGTATTCCACGTGCTTGCGAGCCTTGGGATCAAACTTCATGATCGCCATCTTCTCGGGCATGGTCTTCTTGTTCTTGGTGGTGGTGTAGAAGTGGCCGGTACCCGCAGTGGATTCCAGCTTGATCTTGTCGCGTCCGCCTTTGCTTGCCATGGTGCTACTCCTTAAGCCTGGCCACGGGCACGCAGGTCTGCGAGCACCGAGTCGATACCGTTCTTGTCGATCAAACGCAGGGCAGCGCTCGAAACACGCAGGCGCACCCAACGGTTTTCGCTCTCAACCCAGAAACGGCGGTATTGCAGGTTCGGCAGGAACCGGCGCTTGGTTTTGTTGTTGGCGTGGGAAACGTTGTTCCCAGTCATGGGCTTCTTGCCCGTTACGTCGCAGACGCGTGCCATGAGGACACTCCGATACTGTATTAACGGCCGTTCGCTGAGCCCTGGGCGGTGGATTTGCCCAGGTTGGCTTGCGGCCTCACCTCGCCAGAAAGGGTGGCGGTAACCCGATTCGCCGGTTTCGGATGACCGCAAAAAACGGGCCGAATTCAGCAAAGCCGCAGATTATAGCCTGCAGCCCGATTTTTGTCGACGGGCCGCCCCAAGACAAAAAAGCCCCCTTGGGGGGCAGCGACCCGCGCAGCTGCGGAGCGTGGGGGTCTTGCTCGTGATCAAGCTTCTTGTTCAAGGAAGCGCTGCGCGTCCAGCGCGGCCATGCAGCCGGTCCCGGCGCTGGTGATGGCCTGGCGGTAAACGTGGTCCTGCACGTCGCCCGCGGCGAACACGCCGGGCACGCTGGTCTGCGTGGCAAAACCCTTGAGTCCGCCCTGGGTGATGATGTAGCCGTTTTCCATCTCCAGCTGGCCCTGGAAGATTTCGGTGTTGGGCGCATGGCCGATGGCGATGAAGCAGCCCTGCAGCTTGATGTCTTGCGTGCTGCCGTCCTGGGTGCTCTTGATGCGGATGCCCGTCACGCCCGTGTTGTCGCCCAGCACCTCGTCCAGTGTGTGAAACAGCTTGAGCTCGATCTTGCCCGCGGCGACCTTCTCGTGGAGCTTGTCCACCAGGATGGGCTCGGCCTTGAACTTGTCGCGGCGGTGCACCAGGGTGACCTTGCGGGCAATGTTGGACAGGTACAGCGCTTCCTCCACGGCGGTATTGCCGCCACCCACCACGCACACGTCCTGGTCGCGGTAGAAGAAACCGTCGCAGGTGGCGCAGCCGGACACGCCCTTGCCCATGAAGGCCTCTTCCGACGGCAGGCCCAGGTATTTGGCCGATGCGCCGGTGGCCAGGATCAGTGCGTCACAGGTGTAGGTGCCGCTGTCGCCGGTCAGGGTGAAGGGGCGCTTGCTGAAATCGACCTTGTTGATGTGGTCGAAGATGATCTGGGTCTTGAAGCGCTCTGCGTGCTCCAGAAAGCGCTGCATCAGGTCCGGGCCCTGCACGCCGTGCACATCGGCGGGCCAGTTGTCCACCTCGGTCGTGGTCATCAGCTGGCCGCCTTGGGCCATGCCGGTGATCAGCACCGGGTTCAGGTTGGCGCGCGCTGCATAAACCGCTGCGGTGTAGCCCGCAGGGCCTGAGCCCAGGATCAGAACTTTCGCGTGTTGGGTGGTGGACATGGTAAAAGCCTGTGTTTTGCGCCCGCTACATGGGGCGCTGTTGGGAAAGCTGGGGGTCGAGCCGCCGAGTATCAACCGGCGTCCGCTCGCACGAGTGGCCCCGTTTTCAATCACCGCGATTGTAAGAACCCATTGATAACCCGTTGCGGCTCCGGTTGGGTCGCGCCCCTGAAAGGAGATGTTTGCATGTCCACGATGTTGTCCAACCTCGACCTGCTGCGCCGGGTCCCCTTGTTCTCGCTGCTGACGGTGGCGCAGGCGGAGGTGATCAGCGGCGCGGTGATCAAGCGCCGCTTCAAGCGGGGCGAAGCGCTGGTGGAGCAGGGGCAAAAGTCCAATGCCTTGTTCATCCTGCTCACCGGCCGCGCCCGGGTCATGACCTCGGACAGCCGGGGGCGCGAGGTGATTCTGGCCACGCTGGCCCAGGGCGACTACCTGGGCGAGATGAGCATCATCGACAACGAACCCCATTCGGCCACGGTGCGTGCCGAGGTGCAGACCGACGTGCTGATGCTGGGGCGTGCAGAGTTTGCGCGCTGCCTGACGGAAAACGCCTCCATGTCGCTGGTGGTGATGCGCGGACTGGTCAAGCGGCTGCGCCACGCCGATCGCAAGATTGAGTCGCTCGCGTTACTGGATGTGTACGGCCGTGTGGCCCACGCCCTACTGGACTTTGCGGTCGCCGATGCACAAGGACAGCTGCTCATCAAGGAAAAAATCTCGCGCCAGGACCTGGCCAAGATGGTGGGCGCGTCCCGCGAGATGGTCAGCCGGGTGATGAAAGACCTGGAGGAGCGTGGCTTCATTGAAGCGTTGCCCAATGGGGCCACCTTGCTCAAGGACCGGCTGAACGCCTTGGGCTGAAAGTGGGGTGGCAGACCCTGCGCCGGGTGCCGCACCCGGCGCAATGCATGCGGTAAGCTCACCCCGCACGTTTATGACCTATTCCCTCAATACCCTGAATGCATCGGCGGCAGCCAAGTCGCCGCCCCGCACGGGCGCTGCCCGTTTTGGCCACGAAATCGCCTTGGTGGTGGGCTTGCTGGCCCTGGTTTTCTGGCTGCTGGCGCTGGTCAGCTATTCGGCGCAGGACGCGGCCTGGTCCACCTCCGGCGCCCGCGACGTGCGCTCTGTCGCCAACTGGGCGGGGCGTTTTGGTGCCTGGCTGGCCGATGGCAGCTACTTTGCGCTGGGCTTTTCGGTGTGGTGGTGCGTGGCGGCTGGTGTGCGCGCCTGGCTGTCGTCGCTAGCACGCTGGATGCGTGGGGGCGAAGTGGTGGCCGGTGCTGCCAGCCCCCTGGTGCGCCGGGCCACGTTCTGGGGTGGACTGGTGGTGCTGATGTGCTCCAGCACGGCGCTGGAGTGGTCGCGGCTGTACCGGTTTGAAACCTTCCTGCCTGGTCACGCTGGGGGCGTGCTGGGTTATGTGGTGGGGCCAGCCAGTGTGAAGTGGCTGGGTTTCACAGGCTCTGGGTTGCTGGCCATCGTGCTGGCGGTGGCGGGCGCAGCGCTGGTGTTCCGCTTCTCGTGGGGCCATGTGGCGGAGTTTCTGGGCGGGCGCATTGATGCGCTGGTGCAGTCTCGCCTGGCCAAACGCGAGGTGGCCAAGGACGTCGCCGTGGGCCGCAAGGCCGCCCGCGAGCGCGAGGTGGTGGTGCTCGAAGAGCGCACCGAAAGCGAAGTGCACCACCCTGAACCCGTGCAGATCATCGAGCCGGTGCTGGTCGATGTGCCGCAAAGCACCCGCGTGGTGAAGGAGCGCCAGAAGCCCCTCTTCACTGATATGCCGGACAGCAAGCTCCCGTTGGTGGATTTGCTCGACAGCCCACAGCAGCGCCAGGAGACCGTGGCGCCCGAGACGCTGGAGATGACCAGCCGCCTCATCGAGAAAAAGCTCAAGGACTTTGGCGTGGAAGTGCGCGTGGTGGCCGCCATGCCCGGCCCGGTGATCACCCGCTACGAGATCGAGCCCGCCACGGGTGTCAAGGGTTCGCAGATCGTGGGCCTGGCCAAGGACCTGGCGCGTTCGCTCAGCTTGGTGTCCATCCGCGTGGTGGAGACCATTCCCGGCAAGAACTACATGGCGCTGGAGCTGCCCAATGCCAAGCGCCAGTCGATCCGCCTGTCGGAGATCCTGGGTTCGCAGGTCTACCACGAGGCCAAGAGCATGCTCACCATGGGCCTGGGCAAGGACATTGTGGGCAACCCGGTGGTGGCGGATTTGGCCAAGATGCCCCACGTGCTGGTGGCCGGTACCACGGGCTCGGGCAAGTCGGTGGGGATCAACGCGATGATCCTGTCGCTGCTCTACAAGGCCGAGGCACGCGATGTGCGCCTTTTGATGATCGACCCCAAGATGCTGGAAATGTCGGTCTACGAAGGCATTCCGCACCTGCTGGCGCCCGTGGTCACTGACATGAAGCAGGCGGCGCACGGCCTGAACTGGTGTGTGGCCGAGATGGAGCGCCGCTACAAGCTCATGTCCAAGCTGGGCGTGCGCAATCTGGCGGGCTACAACACCAAGATCGACGAGGCCAAGGCGCGCGAAGAGTTCATCTACAACCCCTTCAGCCTGACGCCCGAAGAGCCCGAGCCGCTGCAGCGCCTGCCACACATTGTGGTCATCATCGACGAGCTGGCCGACCTGATGATGGTGGTGGGCAAGAAGATCGAGGAGCTGATCGCGCGCCTGGCGCAGAAGGCGCGGGCGGCCGGCATTCACCTGATCCTGGCCACCCAGCGCCCCAGCGTGGACGTGATCACCGGCCTGATCAAGGCCAACATTCCCACCCGCATTGCGTTCTCGGTGGGCTCCAAGATCGACAGCCGCACCATCCTCGACCAGATGGGCGCCGAGGCCCTGCTGGGCATGGGCGACATGCTCTACATGGCCAGCGGCACGGGCCTGCCGATCCGGGTGCACGGTGCCTTCGTGTCGGACGAAGAAGTACACCGTGTCGTCAGTTACCTCAAGGAACAAGGGGAGCCGGACTACATAGAAGGCGTGCTCGAAGGCGGAACTGTGGATGGCGAGGGCGATCTGTCAGGGGAAGGCGGCGGTGGTGAAGGCGGCGAGAAGGACCCCATGTACGACCAGGCCGTCGAAGTGGTGCTCAAGGACCGCAAGGCGAGCATCTCGTACGTGCAGCGCAAGCTGCGCATTGGCTACAACCGCTCGGCGCGGCTGCTGGAAGACATGGAAAAAGCCGGTCTGGTCAGCGCCCTCACAGCCAGCGGCCAGCGCGAAGTGCTGGTGCCCAACCGCAGCGAATGAGCAGCCGGACCGCAAGGCCGGCCCCCACCCCACAGGAGTTCGTGTTGAAAAAGATCGCTACTGCAATTTTGATAGCTGCTGCGGCAAGCGTGGCTAGCGCTGACGGCCTGAAAAGCCTGGAATCCTTCATGAAGGGCACGCAGACGGGCAAGGCGGACTTCACGCAAACCGTGACATCGCCGCCCAAGGACGGCCAGGCCGCGCGCACCAAGACGTCGAGCGGTAGCTTCGAGTTCCAGCGCCCCGGGCGTTTCAAGTTCGTCTACAAGAAGCCTTTCGAGCAGACCATCGTGGCCGACGGCCAGACGTTGTGGCTGTACGACGTGGACCTGAATCAGGTCACGCAGCGCTCGCAGTCGCAGGCGCTGGGCAGCACGCCCGCTGCACTGCTGGCGTCCGCGCCGGATTTGTCGGCGCTGAAGGCCGATTTCACGCTGGAGGCCGCCCCCGACGCCGATGGTTTGGAGTGGGTGCTGGCCAGCCCCAAGACCAAGGACGGCCAGCTCAAGAGCGTGCGCGTGGGCTTTGCGGGCGAGCAACTGGCGGCGCTCGACATCCTGGACAGCTTTGGCCAGCGCTCGCTGATCCGCTTCAATGGCATGCAGGCCAATGCGGCCTTGCCCGCCAGCACCTTCCAGTTCAAGCCTCCGGCAGGGGCTGATGTGGTGAAGCAATAGTTTGCTCCTAAAAATGTAGCTGCCGGCGCATGATTTGTAGGCGCTAGAGGCCTATCTGGCTTGAAAATCAGCCTACTGTAGACAGGACACGACCATGGCAGCACGCAGTGCCTCAGCCCCTTCTTCGGCGCACCCATCCAGCCACCAGCCCCTGGCTGAACGCCTGCGGCCCCGCACGCTGGGCGAGGTGATCGGGCAGCAGCATGTGCTGGGCCCAGGCATGCCGCTGCGCCTGGCCTTCGAGTCAGGCCGACCGCACAGCTGCATCCTATGGGGCCCCCCTGGAGTGGGCAAGACCACCATTGCGCGCCTGATGGCTGATGCGTTCGATGCGCAGTTCATCAGCATCAGCGCCGTGTTGGGCGGGGTCAAGGACATCCGCGAGGCGGTGGAGCAGGCCCAGGCCGCGCGCGACGGGCTCATGCAGCAGCGCACCATCGTGTTTGTCGATGAAGTGCACCGCTTCAACAAAAGCCAGCAGGACGCCTTCCTGCCGCATGTCGAATCAGGCCTGTTTACCTTCATCGGCGCCACCACCGAGAACCCTTCGTTTGAGGTCAACTCCGCGTTGCTGTCGCGGGCGGCGGTCTATGTGCTGCAGCCCTTGTCCGAAGAAGATTTGAAACGAATTGTGGCCCTGGCGCAGGCAGAACAAGCGCTGCCAGCTATTGAAAGCGTAGCAATCGACCGCCTGGTGGCCTACGCCGATGGCGACGCGCGCCGCCTGCTCAACACGCTGGAGACGCTGGCCATGGCGGCCGCGCAGGAGAAGCTCACCGAGATCACCGACGCGTGGCTGGTCAAGGTGCTGGGCGAGCGCATGCGCCGCTACGACAAGGGCGGCGAGCAGTTCTACGACACCATCAGCGCGCTGCACAAGTCGGTGCGCGGCTCCGACCCCGATGCTGCGCTGTACTGGCTGGTGCGCATGCTGGACGGCGGCGCCGACCCGCGCTACATGGCGCGCCGCCTGGTGCGCATGGCGGCCGAAGACATTGGCCTGGCCGACCCGCGCGCGCTGCGCCTGGCGCTGGACGCGAGCGAGGTGTATGAACGCCTGGGCAGCCCTGAGGGCGAGCTGGCGCTGGCCGAATGCGTGGTCTATCTGGCCGTCGCCCCCAAGTCCAACGCCGTTTACAAGGCCTACAACGCGGCCCGTGCCTGGGTCAAGCAGGACGGCACACGCCCCGTGCCCATGCACCTGCGCAATGCGCCCACCCAATTGATGAAAGAGCTCGACTACGGCAAGGGCTACCGCTACGCGCACGACGAAGAGGGCGGCTTTGCGGCAGGCGAAAACTATCTGCCCGAGGGCATGGCCGAGCCCGGCTTCTACCAGCCCGTGGAGCGGGGGCTGGAGATCAAGATCGCCCAGAAGATGCGGGATTTGCGAGAGCGCAATGTCGCCGCCGCCCACCCGGACGTGCAGGCGCCAGACACCGGCGTCTGATCGCGGGGCTGGCCTTTAGATCGCCCGGGAGTGGGGCGGCGCCTTTTCAGCCGAAGCTGCGTCCTTAAAAACCGCGTTATGCCGATTCGGCATGATCAAGGTAATAAGTTTGCACATCAATTATCTTGCGTGCATCAAAAATGCTTATGCAGTGCGTGGCGCGCTGATGTGACCAAAACCCGAGGGAAAACCCCGCCCGGCTTGGATTGGGGCGGTTGTGACTACTCGCTACAATCCCGTCCACAAACCCGCACAGCTGCATTCCTGGCGGGTTTTTTGCTAGATGGCAGTCGGGCCCACAAGGCTGTACCGATTCCGGTGCCAAAGCGGTGGGTACGTCACAAACGAAGGACTTCTCTTATGGACATTTTGCTGCAACAGATCATTAACGGTCTGGTACTCGGCAGCATGTACGCCTTGATAGCCTTGGGCTACACGATGGTGTACGGCATTATTCAACTCATCAATTTCGCCCACGGCGAGGTGCTCATGATCGGCGCCCTCACCAGCTGGAGCTGTATTGGAATGATGCAGGCCGCCATGCCGGGCGCGCCGGGCTGGACCATCCTGCTGCTGGCCACCATCATCGCGTGCGTGGTGGCTGCCACCCTCAACTACACCATCGAGAAGATTGCGTACAAGCCGCTGCGCAACAGCCCGCGCCTCGCACCCCTGATCACTGCCATCGGCATGTCGATCCTGCTGCAGACGCTGGCGATGATCATCTGGAAGCCCAACTACAAGCCGTATCCCACGCTGCTGCCCAGCACGCCGTTCCAGGTGGGTGGCGCCTTCATCACCCCCACGCAGATCCTGATCCTGGGTGTGACGGCGGTGGCCCTGGCTTCGCTGGTCTATCTGGTCAACCACACCAACCTGGGTCGCGCCATGCGCGCCACGGCGGAGAACCCCCGCGTGGCATCCCTGATGGGCGTGAAGCCGGACATGGTGATCTCGGCCACCTTCATCATCGGCGCCGTGCTGGCGGCCATCGCCGGCATGATGTACGCGTCCAACTACGGCACGGCACAACACACCATGGGCTTCCTGCCCGGTCTCAAGGCCTTCACGGCGGCGGTGTTTGGCGGTATCGGCAACCTGGCCGGTGCGGTGGTGGGCGGCATTCTGCTGGGCCTCATCGAAGCCATCGGCTCGGGCTACATCGGCACGCTCACGGGCGGTTTGCTGGGCAGCCACTACACCGACATCTTTGCGTTCATCGTGCTCATCATCATCCTGACGCTGCGCCCCTCGGGCCTGCTGGGTGAGCGTGTGGCCGATCGCGCCTGAGGAGCCTCACACCATGAAGAACACCAAAACCAACTGGATCATCGGCGCCGTGGCGCTGCTGGTGCTGCCGCTGATCCTGCAATCCTTCGGCAACGCCTGGGTGCGCATTGCGGACCTGGCCCTGCTGTATGTGCTGCTGGCCCTGGGCCTGAACATCGTGGTGGGCTATGCTGGCCTGCTGGACCTAGGCTACGTGGCGTTCTACGCCGTGGGCGCCTACCTGTTTGCCCTGATGGCTTCGCCGCACCTTGCGGACAACTTTGCGGCGTTTGCCGCCATGTTTCCCAACGGGTTGCACACCTCGCTGTGGATCGTGATACCGGTAGCGGCGTTGTTAGCGGCGTTCTTTGGCGCCATGCTGGGGGCGCCCACGCTCAAGCTGCGCGGTGACTACCTGGCCATCGTGACGCTGGGCTTTGGCGAAATCATCCGCATCTTCCTGAACAACCTGGACCACCCCGTCAACCTGACCAACGGCCCCAAGGGCCTGGGTCAGATCGACTCGGTCAAGATCTTCGGTCTGGACCTGGGCAAGCGCCTGGAGCTGTTCGGCTTCGACATCAACTCCGTCACGCTGTACTACTACCTGTTCCTGGTGCTGGTGGTGGTCTCCATCGTCATCTGCTACCGCCTGCAGGACTCGCGCATCGGCCGCGCCTGGATGGCCATCCGTGAAGACGAAATCGCCGCCAAGGCCATGGGCATCAACACCCGCAACATGAAGCTGCTGGCCTTCGGCATGGGCGCTTCGTTCGGCGGCGTGTCGGGTGCGATGTTCGGTGCCTTCCAGGGCTTCGTATCGCCCGAGTCCTTCAGCCTGATGGAGTCGGTCATGATCGTCGCCATGGTGGTGCTGGGCGGTATCGGCCACATCCCTGGCGTGATCCTGGGTGCCGTGCTGCTGTCGGCCCTGCCTGAAGTGCTGCGCTACGTGGCCGGCCCGCTGCAGGCCATGACGGACGGTCGCCTGGACTCCGCCATCCTGCGCCAGCTGTTGATTGCCCTGGCGATGATCATCATCATGCTGATGCGCCCCCGTGGCCTGTGGCCGTCGCCTGAGCACGGCAAGAGCCTGACGCAGAAGACCTGAAGAAGAACACCACCGAAAGTTAGCAATGACAGAGAAATCCAATGAAGTGGTGCTGAAGGTCGCCGGTATCTCCAAGCGCTTCGGCGGCCTGCAGGCCCTGTCCGACGTGGGCATCACCATCCAGCGCGGCCAGGTGTATGGCCTGATCGGCCCCAACGGCGCGGGCAAGACCACGTTCTTCAACGTGATCACTGGCCTGTACACCCCCGACGCCGGGACGTTCGAGCTGGCCGGCAAGCCCTACGAGCCCACGGCCGTGCACGAAGTGGCCAAGGCCGGTATCGCCCGCACCTTCCAGAACATTCGCCTGTTTGCCGAAATGACGGCGCTCGAGAACGTGATGGTGGGTCGCCACATCCGTACCAAGTCCGGCCTGCTGGGCGCGGTGCTGCGCACCAAGGGCTTCAAGGAAGAAGAAGCCGCGATTGCCAAGCGTGCCCAGGAACTGCTGGACTACGTGGGCATCGGCAAGTTTGCCGACTACAAGGCGCGTACCCTGAGCTACGGCGACCAGCGCCGCCTGGAAATAGCCCGCGCGCTGGCCACCGACCCGCAGCTGATCGCGCTGGATGAACCCGCTGCCGGCATGAACGCCACCGAGAAGGTGCAGCTGCGCGAGCTGATCGACCGCATCCGCAATGACAACCGCACCATCCTGCTCATTGAGCACGACGTGAAGCTGGTGATGGGCCTGTGCGACCGGGTGACGGTGCTCGACTACGGCAAGCAGATTGCCGAGGGCAACCCTGCCGAAGTGCAGAAGAACGAAAAAGTGATTGAGGCCTATCTGGGCACCGGAGGACATTGAGAATGGCCGAAAAATCCAACAAGGTACTGCTGCAGGTCAAGGGCCTGAAGGTCGCCTACGGCGGTATCCAGGCCGTGAAGGGCGTGGACTTTGAAGTGCGCGAAGGCGAGCTGGTCTCGCTGATCGGCTCCAACGGCGCTGGCAAGACCACCACCATGAAGGCCATCACCGGCACGCTGGCGATGAACGATGGCGACATCGAGTACCTGGGCGAAAGCATCAAGGGCAAGGGCGCCTGGGACCTGGTGAAAAAGGGCCTGGTCATGGTGCCGGAAGGCCGCGGCGTGTTCGCGCGCATGACCATCACCGAAAACCTGCAGATGGGCGCCTACACACGCTCCGACAAAGCGGGCATCCTGGCCGACATCGAGAAGATGTTCACCATCTTCCCGCGCCTGCGCGAGCGCAAGGACCAGCTGGCCGGCACCATGTCGGGCGGCGAACAGCAGATGCTGGCCATGGGCCGCGCGCTGATGAGCCAGCCCAAGGTGCTGTTGCTGGACGAGCCCTCGATGGGTCTGTCGCCCATCATGGTGGACAAGATCTTCGAGGTGGTTCGTGACGTGTACGCCCTGGGCGTGACCATCGTGCTGGTGGAGCAGAACGCCAGCCGCGCGCTGGCGATTGCCGACCGTGGTTACGTGATGGAGTCGGGCCTGATCACCATGACCGGCCCCGGCCAGCAACTGCTGAACGACCCCAAGGTGCGCGCCGCCTACCTGGGCGAATAAGCCGCTGCAGCACGTGCACCGCCCAGTCGGTGCCGCACTCTCTGAAAGGCACTCCAGTGGAGTGCCTTTTTTGCGCCTGCTGCCGGGTGCAGTCGAGCGAATGTTGCTATTAAATGAATAGCTGTCAAGGCATGTAACACCGGCGCGATCGGCTGATTTTGTTCATAATCGATCGATTCGTTCACTCTCTCAGCCCTGACGCCTCACCATGAACGCGCTCCAGTCCCTGCCCATCTCGCTGCAAACGGTGCTGCTGCTCACCGCCAGCAACATCTTCATGACCTTTGCCTGGTATGGGCACCTCAAGAACCTGGCCTCCTCGCCGTGGTACGTTGCAGCCCTCGTCAGCTGGGGCATCGCGCTGTTCGAGTACCTGTTGCAGGTGCCAGCCAACCGCATCGGCTTCACCCAGTTCAACGTGGGGCAGCTCAAGATCATGCAGGAGGTCATCACGCTGGGCGTGTTTGTGCCGTTCGCCGTGTTCTACATGGGTCAACCCCTGAAATGGGACTACCTCTGGGCGGGACTGTGTCTGGTGGGCGCTGTGTATTTCATCTTCCGGGGTGCCTGACGGGGGAAGGCCGGGGCGGGTGTCGCCCCGCCGTCCGCCGCCCGTGACCCTGTGCGCAGGGCGGCAAGACCGCATGAGGCGGCGGCATCAACCCCCTGCAGGGCGCACGGTTAAACTCGCCGGGTCACAAAAGCGTCATGGTTTTGTCATGGCGCAGCCTTTTCTCACCATTCGTTCCCGATCCAGGAGTCTCCATGCTGTTTGCCAAGCTGTTGCCACGCGAAGGCAATTTTTTCGAAATGTTCAACCAGCATGCGGACCGCATCGTCGAGGCGGCCCGGGCCTTCTCGCAACTGGTGGCCAACTACAGCGACCCGCACCTGCGCGACAAATACAACCAGGACGTGGACAACGCCGAGCGTGCTGCCGACCGCGTGACGCACGAGGTGAACAAGGCCATCCACAAGACCTTCATCACCCCCATCGACCGTGAGCAGATCCACACGCTGATCAACACCATGGACGACGTGGCCGACCTGATCCAGGACTCGGCCGAGACGATGGCGCTGTACGACGTGCGCCACATGACGGAAGAAATCACCCGCCTCACGGACCTGAGTCTCAAGTGCTGCGAGCGCCTGCGCGATGCCGTCAAGTTGCTCGACAAGATCGCCGACCCAGCCGTTGCCGAGGCCGCGCTCAAGACCTGCGAGGAGATCGACAAGCTCGAATCCGACGCCGACCGCGTGATGCGCAGCGCCATGAGCAAGCTGTTCCGCGAGGAGCCCGATGTCCGCGAGGTGATCAAGCTCAAGGCCATCTACGAACTGCTGGAGACGATCACCGACAAGTGCGAGGACGTGGCCAACTGCATCGAGGGCATCGTCCTCGAGAACTCCTGATCCGCGCAGGCTGACCAGTATGGAAACCGTACAGACGGCCCTCTGGGTTGTGGTTCTGCTCGTGGCCCTGGCAATCCTGTTCGACTTCATGAACGGGTTCCACGACGCGGCCAATTCGATCGCCACGGTGGTCTCCACCGGCGTGCTCAAACCGGCGCAGGCGGTGCTGTTTGCCGCCTTCTTCAACTTTGTGGCGATCTTCGTCTTTCACCTCAGCGTGGCGGCGACGGTGGGCAAGGGCATTGTGCAGCCGGGCATTGTGGATACGCACGTGGTGTTTGGCGCCCTGGTGGGCGCGATCACCTGGAACGTGATCACCTGGTACTACGGCATTCCCAGCAGCTCCTCGCACGCCCTCATCGGCGGCATCGTGGGTGCGGTGATTGCCAAGGCCGGTGCGGGGGCGCTGATCTCGGCAGGCATCCTCAAGACCGTGGCGTTCATCTTTGTTTCGCCACTGCTGGGTTTTGCGCTGGGTTCGCTCATGATGGTGGCGGTGGCCTGGATCTTCCGGCGCACGCGCCCGAGCAAGGTGGACAAATGGTTCCGCCGGCTGCAGCTGGTGTCTGCCGGCGCCTACAGCTTGGGGCACGGCGGCAATGATGCGCAAAAGACCATCGGCATCATCTGGCTGCTGCTGATTGCCACGGGGTACTCGTCGGCGTCTGATGCCTCGCCCCCCACCTGGGCCATCATCAGCTGCTACGTGGCCATTGGCCTGGGCACCATGTTTGGCGGCTGGCGCATTGTGAAGACCATGGGCCAGAAGATCACCAAGCTCAAGCCGGTGGGCGGCTTCTGTGCCGAAACGGGCGGGGCGCTGACCTTGTTCCTGGCCACCACGCTGGGCATTCCGGTCTCCACCACGCACACCATCACAGGCGCCATCGTCGGTGTGGGCTCCACCCAGCGCGCCAGCGCCGTGCGCTGGGGTGTGGCGGGCAACATCATCTGGGCGTGGATATTGACCATTCCCGCCAGTGCGTTTGTGGCCGCCGTTGCCTACTGGATCAGCCTGCAGCTGTTCTGATGGGCGATATGCCCAGGTGCTTCTGATTGCTATTAAATAGATAGCTTTCAGGGCAAGCAGCACTAGCGCAAAAGCCCCATTGAATGTGAATTCAATGGGGCTTTTTGTTTGGGTGCCTGTCGGCAGATCACTGAGAGATCTTGCGCGCTTCCTCGATCTGGTATTCAAAGTACCGCTGAAAACTGAACGCCAGGCTGGCCATCAGCACCGTGGTGCCAATCAGCAACGACACCACGATGGCGCCCACGGTGATCCATTGCGTCCTGCCCGGTGCGGCATCGGGCGGGGCACTGGGGTTGTAGCGCGCATTCCAGGCCTCGGGCGTCATCAGCGCATACAGGATGGCACGCAGCGCACAGGCGGCAATCGTGAAGCCCAGCAGCGGTATCAGCACCCAGCTGTAGTGGTCGTCCTGGCCGAGTTGCTGCACCCGCTGGATGCCATAGATGCCCAGCGCCGTGGGAATGGGCAGCAGCCAGCCGAGCATGTCGGACAGGCCGTGCAGATAGAAGCGGTGCAGGCCCAAGGGCCCGCCCACAAAGGCGAGCCAGGCCGCCACGGTTTTGTTTTTCATGGGGGCGTCGCGTTATTCGGGAGAGGTGGTGTCGCCTGCGCCCAGGGTCTTTTCCATGAGCACGATGTCGCGCCAGGCGCCAAACTTCCAGCCCACCGAGCGCATGATGCCCACATCGGTAAAGCCCAGCGCCCGGTGCACGCCGATGGAGCCCGCGTTGGCCGAGTCGCCAATCACCGCCAGCAGCTTGCGCACGCCCACGGCCTCGGCCTGCACGGCCAGCTCGGCCAGCAGCTTGCGGCCCAGGCCCATGCCCCGGGCGCTGTCGGCCACGTAGATCGAGTCCTCGGCCGAGAAACGGTAGGCCGGACGGGGCTTGAACCAGTTGGCATAGGCAAAGCCCAGCACCTGTCCGCCCTGCTCGGCCACCAGCCAGGGCAGCCCGCGCGCCAGCACGTCAGCGCGGCGGCCTGCCATGTCGGCTTCGGAAGGGGGATCGATCTCGAACGTGCCCGTGCCGTGGAGCACATGGTGTTGGTAAATGGCGGTAATGGCGGGGATATCGCTGTCGGTGCTGGGGCGGATGGTGGACATTGGAACAAATAGATATAATCGCGGGCTTTGCAGCGTGTCGCTGGCCGGGTGGCCATGTCGCGTGTCTCAAGCGTTGCGAATATGGTTGCGAACACTGTGGCTTACGGCAAATGTTGCCGGAGTTCACCACCCGAAGGATAAATCATGGTCGTCATTCGACTCTCCCGCGGCGGCTCCAAGGGCCGTCCTTTCTTCAACATCGTCGTTGCTGACAAGCGCGTGCGCCGTGATGGCCGCTTTATCGAGCGCATCGGCTTCTACAACCCCACCGCCAAGGAATCCGAAGAAGGCCTGCGTATCGTGCAAGACCGTCTGGCTTACTGGGTGGGCGTGGGTGCCCAGTCCTCCCCCACGGTGGACCGCCTGATCAAGCAAGCCGCCAAGAAGGCTGCTTAAAGCTCCCCGAAAAGGGCGGGTTCCGTCGGCTGGTCTGGCGGAACCCGCCCTTTTCTCATTCTGGATTCACTGCCATGGCCACCACACCACTGACCCTCGAACCCGCAGAACTGCCTGCCGACGCCGTTGAAGTAGGGCGCATTGCAGATGCCTGGGGCGTCAAGGGCTGGTTCAAGGTGCTGCCGCACAGCAGCAATCCCGAGGCACTTTTTTCGTCCAAACGCTGGTACCTGCAGCCGTCCGAGCGCGGGGCCAAGACCTTCAACGGTACCGTGCTGCTGCCCATCCGCCAGGCCAAGGACCATTCGGACTCCGTGGTGGCCTGGGCGCAGGGCATTGACGACCGCAACGGCGCAGAGGCGTTGCGGGGCGCGCGGATTTTTGTGCCGCGTTCCAGTTTTCCATCCACTTCGGATGACGAGTACTACTGGGTCGATCTGATCGGCCTGTCGGTATTCAACCGCGAAGGCGTGGCGCTGGGCCAGGTGCGCGAGCTGATGTCCACCGGCCCCCAGACCGTGCTGGTACTGGCTTACGAGCAGGATGGCAAGGCGCAGGAGCGCATGATCCCGTTTGTCTCGGCCTTTGTGGACAAGGTGGATCTGGCCGAGAAGCGCATCACCGTCGACTGGCAGCCCGACTACTGACAGGCGCTCCCCGAGCCGCGCCGCACACCATGCGCTTTGACATCATCACCCTCTTTCCCGAGCTGTTTGCCCCCTTTCTGGCAAGCGGCGTGACCCGACGCGCCTATGCCAGCGGCCAGGTCGATGTGCGCCTGTGGAACCCCCGGGACTACGCCGACGGCAACTACCGCCGGGTGGATGACCGTCCGTTTGGCGGCGGCCCGGGCATGGTGATGATGGCCGAGCCCCTGGCGCGCTGCCTTGCGGCCATCCGGGCGGAGCGGGGTGAGCCCGAGGAGGCTCAGGCGCCGGTGGTGCTTTTCTCTCCCATCGGCGAGCCGTTGAACCACGCTGCGGTGGAGCGCTGGTCTGCCAGCGAGGGAGCGGTGTTGCTGTGTGGCCGCTACGAAGGCATCGACCAGCGGTTCATCGATGCGCATGTGACTGTGCAGATGAGCATGGGCGACTTCGTGCTCTCGGGGGGCGAGATTCCTGCCATGGCCTTGCTGGATGCGGTGGCGCGCCTGCAGCCCGGCGTGCTCAATGACGAGGGCAGCCACCAGCTCGACAGTTTCAATCCCGCGCTGGACGGCCTGCTGGACTGCCCGCACTACACCCGGCCGGAAGAGTGGGCGGGGCAGCAGGTGCCTGCAGCCCTCCTGTCGGGCCACCATGCGCAGATTGAGCGCTGGCGGCGCGATCAGCGCCTGGCCATCACGGCCCGCCATCGGCCCGATCTCATCGACGCCGCGCGCCAGGCAGGGCGTTTGGCACCCGCTGATGAGGCAGTATTGGCCAAGCTCGGCTGAATTGCTATAATCAAAGGCTTTTCGATCCTCTGGCCGGCCGTTTTGCTTGGGAGTTCTCCCGCAAAACACTGAGACGTCAATCCCGACGCAGCCATTTTTGGCGCGGACAAGATCACTAGGAAACTCACATGAACCTGATCCAGACCCTGGAAGCGGAAGAAATCGCCCGCTTGAACAAGTCCATCCCCGAATTCGCCCCTGGTGACACCGTCATCGTGAGCGTGAACGTGGTGGAAGGTAACCGCAAGCGCGTGCAGGCTTACGAAGGCGTGGTGATTGCCAAGCGCAATCGCGGCCTGAACAGCGGTTTCACCGTGCGCAAGATCTCCAGCGGTGAAGGCGTGGAACGTACGTTCCAGACCTACAGCCCGCTGATCGCCAGCATCGAAGTCAAGCGCCGTGGTGACGTGCGCCGTGCCAAGCTGTACTACCTGCGCGACCGCAGCGGCAAGTCGGCACGTATCAAGGAAAAGCTGCCTTCGCGCGTCAAGGCTGCTGCCACCGCCGCTTAATCCAAGCAAGGCGAGGGCCTGTCCTGACAAGCCGCTACAGCATCAGCCTGTAGCGGCTTTTTGTTTTTTGGTTCGTCAAAAACCTGCTTCGCTTCTTGTGAACCCTCCTTCTCCTCCTGCCGTCTCATCGGTCATCGCGCCACTGTCGAGCCTGCCCGACTTTGACCCCCGCATGGTGCCGGTGGTCGGGGTGGATGCGCATCTGCCTGCCGTGCCTCTGGCTGCGCAGACGCCCGATGCACTGCGTGCGCGCTTTGCGCAGCCGCCTCAGTGGGAGCCGGAGGTGGTGCTGGAAAAGAAGTTCATGAACCGCGAGCCAGCTCATGCGTCCGTGTTGCTGGCCATCGTCTTGCGCGAGCAACCCATGGTGCTGCTGACGGAGCGCACGGCACATCTGTCCACCCATTCCGGGCAGGTTGCCTTTCCGGGGGGGCGCGCCGATCCGGAAGACGCCAGCCCGGCCGAAACCGCCTTGCGCGAAGCACAGGAAGAGGTGGGCCTCGACCGTGCGTTTGTCGAGGTGCTGGGAACCTTGCCCACCTATGTGACCGGCTCATCGTTCATCATCACCCCCGTGGTCGCCTTGGTGCAGCCGGATTGTGTGCTGCGGCCCAACCCGTATGAAGTGGCCGATCTGTTCGAGGTGCCCTTGGCCTTCCTGCTGGACCCTGCGCATCACCGTCGCCATGTGTTCGATCGCGATGGCGTGCATCGCGAGTGGTTCTCCATGCCCTACGAGCAAGGCGGCAAAACCCATTTCATCTGGGGTGCTACGGCGGGCATGCTGCGCAATTTCTACCGCTTCATGCAGGCCTGAAGCTGCCGCACACGCGATGGGGCGCACCAGGGCGAAGCGCCAGTATCATTGCCCTCCATGAGTTTCTTCGCCATCCTGTTCGCTCTGCTGATCGAGCAGGCACGTCCCCTGGCTCGCAGCAATCCCATCCATGCTGGGCTGCGTGCATGGGCGCTGTCCGTGAGCCGCAATTTCGACGCGGGCAAATCGCACCACGGCTGGGTGGCGTGGAGCCTTGCTGTGCTTGTGCCTGCACTGGTCACACTGGCCATCCACTGGCTGCTGTTGTGGGGGCTGGGCTGGCCGTTTGCAGTGCTCTGGAGTGTGGCGGTGCTGTATGTCACGCTGGGTTTTCGGCAGTTCAGCCACCACTTCACTGGCATCCGTGATGCACTGGAAGAGGGGGACGAAGATGCGGCGCGCGAGCGCCTCGCGCACTGGCAGCAGGTGGATGTGGGCGCGCTGCCGCGCAGCGAGATCGTGCGCCATGTGATTGAGTATTCGGTGCTGGCCGCCCACCGGCACGTGTTTGGCGTGCTGGCCTGGTTCTCGGTGCTGGCCGCGCTGGGGCTGGGGCCAACGGGAGCGGTGCTGTATCGCCTGGCTGAATTTGTCTCCCGCTACTGGCACTACAAGCAGCGTACCGGTGCGCTGCCGGCCAGCGAATCCCTGCAGCAGGCCTCGGCGCAGGCCTGGACCGCCATCGACTGGCTGCCGGCGCGGCTCACGGCACTGAGTTTTGCGGTGGTGGGCAGCTTTGAAGAAGCGATTGAAGGCTGGCGTTTTCACGCGCAGCGGTTTCCCAACGACAACGATGGTGTGGTGCTCGCCGCGACAGCCGGGGCCATCAATGTGCGCCTGGGCGGTGAGGCGCTGAAGGCACGCACCGAGCTGCATGCACCGCAGGGCTTGGAGATCGACGCCGACATGGGCGACAGCGACTCCACCCCCGGCCGCGAGCCGGAAGTGGGCCACCTGCGCAGCGTGGTCGGCCTGGTGTGGCGCTCGGTGGTGGTCTGGATGCTGCTGCTGGCGTTGCTCACGCTGGCGCGCTTGCTGGGCTAGCGGGTCACGGCCTGCGGACGCTGTGTTGAGCAGCGCTTCGGGGGGAGGCCATCAATACCGGGTGTGGCTCAGCTCTTCAAATAAATCGCTATATATCTTGTAGCGGGAAGGGCTTATTCCACCAGCGCTTGGGCCACTTTTTACTGCATCCAGCACGCCACAGCCCGGCTCGTGCAGGTGGGTGCAGTTGTAGAACTTGCAGGCCGTCGCGTGTTCGGCGATATCAGGCATGCAGGCGGCCAGCTGCATGGGGGCGATATGGTGGAGCCCGAATTCCTGGAACCCTGGCGAGTCGATCAGCGCCGTGGTGCGCGCCGCATCCATCCAGTACCAGTGGGTGCTGGTGGTGGTGTGTTTGCCCGAGTTCAGCGCTTGCGATATTTCGCCAGTCAGCACAGAAGCACCGGGCACCAGCAGGTTGATCAGGGTGCTTTTGCCTGAGCCCGACGGGCCCAGCACCAGAGTGGTCTTGCCTTGCAGGTGTTCCATCAGCAGGGCGCGGTCCACATCGCTGGACAGCGCCAGCGACAGCGGCAGTACACCGTAGTGTTTGCCTGCGCCCATGTGTCGGTAGGGCAGTAGGCGCTCCCATGCGCGGGCGAAGGGCTCGACCAGATCACTCTTGTTGAGGGCGATGATGGGCTTGATGCCCTCAGCTTCTGCCGCAATCAGTGCGCGGGACAGCTGGCTTTCCGAGAACACCGGCTCTGCCGCAATCAGGATGAGCACCTGATCCAGATTGGCGGCGAAGGATTTGGTGCGGATCTCGTCCTGGCGGTAAAACAGATTGCGCCGCTCTTTGACCTTTTCGATGGTGCCTTCTTCGCCTTGGCCGGGTGGCGGTGCCTGCCACAGCACGTGGTCGCCAACGACGGCTTGGCTTTTTTTGCCACGGGGGTGGCAGATGCGGCGCTCCCCATCCGGGGTCTCGACCATGCAGTGGCGCCCATGGCTGGCCACCACGGTACCTTCCATGAGGGCGCTGCGCTCAGCCATGGTGGGCCTGTGTCATGGCGCGACCAGCGCGTCGAACTGTGTGGCGCACTCGAAGTCGGTGCTGGAGATGCCGTGCACGTCGTGCGTGTTCAGCCGTACCACGCAACGGTTGTAGTGCACCGACAGATCGGGGTGGTGGTCTTGCGCGTTGGCGATGAACGCCAGTGCGTTCACGAACGAGATGGTCTCGTAGTAATTGGCAAAGTGGTAGGTCTTTTCGATGGCGACGTTGGCGCCGTCGCCGCTGAGGCTCCAGCCTTCCAGCTTGGCCAGATTTGCTACGACTTCTGTAGCTGTCAGCGCACGACGGGGCAGCGTGGACCAGTCTTTTTTCTTCAACATGGTAGTCATGGGTGGGCAGGGGTTTGCATGCGCGCCAGCCGTTCTGTGGCAGGTGGATGCGAGTAGTAAAACTTCACGTACACCGGATCGGGTGTGAGCGTGGAGGCATTGTCTTCATACAGCTTGAGCAGGGCCGACGACAGATCGGCGCCGCTGGCTTGGGCCACCGCGTACGCATCCGCCTGGAACTCATGGCGGCGCGATTGCTGTGAAAACAGCGGCGAGATGAAGAAGGTAAACACCGGCACGACCAGCATGAACAGCAGCAATGCCAGCGCGTCATTGGGAGCAGCTGCCATGGCCGGGTCCAGCGAGATATTGGGCCGCACACCCAGTCCGGTGTAGAACCAGACCTGCGTGGAGAGCCAGCCCAGCAGCGCAAAGCCGGCCAGGCTCAGCGCAAACATCATCACGACACGCTGGACGATGTGGCGGTGCTTGAAGTGGCCCAGCTCATGGGCCAGCACGGCCTCTACCTCGCTGGGGGCCAGCTGGCGCAGCAGGGTGTCGTAGAACACCACGCGCTTGGCGGCACCAAAGCCCGTGAAGTAGGCGTTGGCGTGGGCGCTGCGGCGGCTGCCGTCCATCACAAACAGGCCCTTGGCCGAGAAACCGCAGCGCTGCATGAGTGCCGTCACGCGGGCTTTGAGCGATTCATCTTCCAGTGGCTGGAATTTGTTGAACAGCGGTGCGATGAAGGTAGGGTAGATCACCATCAGCAGCAGGTTGAAACCCATCCAGAAGCACCAGGCCCACAGCCACCACAGTGGGCCTGCAGCGCCCATCAGCCAGAGGATCAGTGCGGCAATCGGCAGCCCGATGATGGCGCCCACCAGCAGGCCCTTGAGGGCATCCGCCAGCCACAGGCGCCAGGTCATCTTGTTGAAGCCAAACCGTTCTTCCACCACGAAGGTCTGGTACAGCGACAGGGGCAGGTCGATCAGTCCGCTGATGGCAGCAAAGGCCACCAGCAATGCCATCTGTTGCCACATGCCGCCACCCAGCGCGCCAAGCAGTGCCTGGTTCAGTGCATCCAGGCCGCCCAGCAAGGTCCAGCCCAGCAGCACTGCCGCGCCCAGCGCCATCTCCAGCATGCCCAGGCGGGCTTTGGTGATGGTGTAGTCAGCCGCCTTCTGGTGTGCGGCCAGCGCGATGCGTTCGGCAAACGGGGCGGGAACTGCATCGCGGTGGCGGGCCACATGCCGGACCTGGCGTGTCGCCAGCCAGAACTTGAGGGCCAGGCCCAGCAGCAGCGCGGCGGCAAAGGCCAGGGTGAGCAGCAAAGAGGGAGAAATGTCGTCAGAGGCGGGCATGTGCGGCGAGTTTAGGCCATCGGCGACAATGCGCGCCATGTCAGAAGCCAACAACCCCACCCCTGCCACGCTTGCCAAATCCGACCAGAACCTGGTCTGGCTGGACTGTGAAATGACCGGCCTGGAGCCCGACACCGACCGCCTGCTGGAGATCGCTGTGGTCGTGACCGGCCCGAGCCTCGAACCCCGCGTCGAAGGCCCCGTGTTCGCCATCCACCAGTCGGACGAATTGCTGAACAAGATGGATGCCTGGAACAAGGGAACGCACGGCCGCAGTGGCCTGATCGACAAGGTGAAGGCGTCCACGGTGACGGAAGAGGAAGCGGAGCAGCAGATCCTTGCCTTCCTGGCCCAGTACGTGCCCAAGGGCGCTGCGCCCATGTGCGGCAACAGCATTGGCCAGGACCGGCGTTTCCTGGTGCGCTACATGCCCAAGCTCGAAAAGTTTTTTCACTACCGCAACGTGGATGTGAGCACGCTCAAGGAACTGGCCAAGCGCTGGAAACCCGAGGCCTACACGAGCTTCAAGAAGGCGCAAAAACACACGGCGCTGGCGGATGTGCATGAGTCCATCGACGAACTTGCACATTACCGCCAGCACCTGTTAGCGGTAGAGGTGAAAGCGCCTTGAGTTGCCAACCCTCCTCCGATGCAAGGAGGGGCAAGAATCCCTCGAGGCGCCGAGCTCAACGGGCTTGCTTCGCTTGGGGGAAGATCGAATTCTTCGTATTCGGAAGGCTCCTCAAGCGAGGGATAGGGATGGGGGTTGCGGGGAAACCCTTAACCGTGCGATAATCTACGGCTGCGCAGGAAATCCTCGCAGTTTGTGCATCTCCCCTCACACACCGGGCTTGCCAGCCGACTGTCTTCGACAGTGCAGGGCTAGCGAACAACGCCCACCCGCACCGGCCTCCACAGAGAGCCAACGCAGGTTTCGTTTGATGGTTGATGTTTTTTAACCATTGACGAAGCCCCTCGCAGGCGCTGCCTGCGATCGTCTTCGTGAGAGAAAAATCATGACCGACACCTCTTTGGTGCAGGGCGAATTCGCGCCTGCCGATACTTCCTTTGCTGCCGACGTTTCCGTGCAGTCTTCCCCTCTGGACGCCGTGATGGCATCTGCCATTGAGGCCGATGCCGCTGTGTCCGCTGAACCCAACGGTTTTGTGGAGCTGGGCCTGGCGCCTGAACTCGTTCAGGCGGTGGCCGACCTGGGCTACACGCAGCCCACGGGCGTTCAGCTCAAGGCCATTCCCCTGGCCATGGGAAGCGGCAACGACTCCACCAAGTTCATCGACCTGATGGTTTCCAGCCAGACCGGCTCGGGCAAGACAGCTGCATTCCTGTTGCCCGTGCTGCACACCCTGATCAAGCAGCAGGCCGCCGCCGATGCCGAAGAACGCGCCGCTTTCGAGCGCGCTGTTGCAGAGGCTGCCGCACGTGGCGAACCTGCCCCCAAGCGCGCCAAGCGCAAGGACCCCACCAGCTCGCGCAACTTCAAGGCAGCGACCCCTGGCGCGCTGATTCTGTGCCCCACGCGTGAACTGGCGCAGCAAGTTGCGCACGACGCGATCGACCTGGTCAAGCATTGCCGCGGTCTGCGCGTGGCCAACGTGGTGGGTGGCATGCCTTACCAACTGCAGATTGCCAAGTTGCAGAACGCCAACCTCGTGGTGGCAACCCCTGGCCGCCTGCTGGACCTGCAGCGCTCGATGCAGATCAAGCTCGACAAGGTGCAGTTCCTGGTGGTGGACGAAGCCGACCGCATGCTCGATCTGGGCTTCTCGGACGACCTGGCAGAGCTGAACCAGCTGACCAGCCAGCGCAAGCAGACCATGATGTTCAGCGCGACTTTTGCCCCGCGCATTCAGCAACTGGCCATGCGCGTGATGCACGACGGTGGTTCGTCGGTACAAAAGGTGACCATCGATTCGCCGCAAGAGAAGCACGCCAACATCAAGCAGGTGCTGTACTGGGCTGACAACGCCCAGCACAAGCGCAAGATGCTCGACCACTGGTTGCGTGACACCACTATCAACCAGGCTATCGTCTTTGCCAGCACCCAGGTGGAGTGCGATGGTCTGGCCAACGACCTGCAGCAAGACGGTTTCTCCGCCGTGGCGCTGCATGGCGCCCTGAGCCAGGGTCTGCGCAATCGTCGCCTGATGGCGCTGCGCGCGGGTCAGGTACAGATCCTGGTGGCGACCGATGTGGCTGCCCGTGGCATCGACGTGCCCACCATTACCCACGTGTTCAACTTCGGCCTGCCCATGAAGGCTGAGGATTACACCCACCGCATCGGCCGTACTGGCCGTGCGGGCCGCGATGGCCTGGCCGTCACGTTTGCCGAGTTCCGCGATCGCCGCAAGATCTACGACATTGAGTCGTACAGCCGCCAGCAGTTCAAGGCCGAAGTGATTCCGGGCATGGAGCCTTCGCAGCGCGCACCGCAGGCGCCTCGCGGTGGGGACTTTGGTGGTGGCCGTGGCCGCTCGTATGACAACCGCGACAACCCATCGCGTGGCCGTTTCGGTGGTCCCGCACGCGGTGGCAACGACCGTGGTGGTTTCGGTGGTGGCTTTGGCGGCGGTTTTGCCGGCCGTGACAATCGCGGCGCGCCTGCCCGTGGTGAAGGCAGCGGTTTTGCAGGCCGCGACGATCGCGGCGGTGATCGTGGTTTTGCCCCACGCCGTGACAGCGAGGGTTATGGCCGCAAGCCTGGTTTTGGCGACACAGGCCGTGGTGGCTTTGCTCCCCGTGGCGACGCGGGTGCACCGCGCGGTGATTTCGCACCCCGCAAGCCCGCGTTTGCCAAGCCTGCGGGTGGTGGCGGCAAGCCTTTCGTGGCCCACGACGCCCGCAAGCGTCCTGCTCGCCCGGCTCGCTGAGCGTTGAGGGTTATTGGCGCTAGTTAGCTAGCTAGTGCCGCTCCCGTTGCAAAGGCTGGTACCGCAAGGTGCCGGCCTTTTTTCATGGTGGCTGCCCGGTGTGTCGCAGAGGCGGCGGGCGGCTCGTCAATAATGGCCTCCGGAGGAATCTGCTGTGTCGTCTTCTTTATCTTCGGGTGCGGACTTTGAGCACATGTTCGGGCTGGCGCCGGTGTCACTCTGGCTGGAGGACTACAGCGCGCTCAAGCAGCTTTTTGATCAGTGGCGTGCCGAAGGTGTGACCGACATCCGCCAGTTCCTGGCCCAGGACCCGGCCCGCCTGAGGGCCTGCAGTGCCGCCCTCAAAGTGCTCAAGGTGAATCAGCGCACGCTGGATCTGTTTGCCGCCGAGAGCCAGCATATCCTGGAAGCCAACCTGGACAAGGTGTTTCGGGACGACATGCACGACGCGGTGGCGCATGAGCTGTCGCAGTTGTGGGATGGGCAACTGGAGTTTTCCAACCAGACTGTGAACTACGCGCTCGACGGTCGACGGCTGGATGTGCAGATCCGTGCGCGCATCCTGCCCGGCTATGAGGACAATTGGAGCCGTGTGCTCGTGTCGCTGGAGGATGTGACGGCCACCGTGCGCGCAGGGGCGGAGCTGCGCCGTAGCGAGCGGTACGCTCGCGACCTGTTCGAGCATTCACCCGTGTCCTTGTGGGTGGAGGACTTCAGCGCGGTCAAGAGCCTGCTTGATGGTGTGCGTGCGCAGGGCATCGACGATTTCAAGACATTCATTCGGGTGCATCCCGAGTTCGTGACACGTTGCATGCACGAAATCCGGGTGATTGACGTGAACCAGCAGACCCTGCGCATGTTCGGTGCAGAGAGCAAGGAGATGCTGCTGAACAACATTGGCCGGGTGTTTCGCGGGGAGATGCACGAGTCCTTTGCGGAGCAGTTGCTGGACCTGTGGGAGGGCAAGACCTTTCAGCAGCGCGAAGTGGTCAATTACGCACTGTCTGGCGATGCGGTGCATATCCACATGCAATTCTCGGTGCTGGCCGACCACATGAGCGACTGGGGTCTGGTGCTCCTGTCGCTGGTGGACATCACGGCGCGCAAGAAGGCTGAGGCCTACCTGGAGTACCTGGGCAAGCACGATGTGCTCACGCAGTTGCGCAACCGGGCGTTTTACGCCGAGGAACTCAACCGTCTGACCCGCAAGGGCCCCTGGCCTTTGTCCATCATCGCCATCGACCTCAATGGGCTCAAGGTGGTGAACGACGAGCAGGGCCATGCGGCGGGAGACTCCATGCTGCGCCGCGTTGGCGAGGTCTTGGCCAAGGCTGTGGATGCACCGGCCTGTGCAGCACGCATTGGCGGCGATGAGTTCACGGTGTTGTTACCCGGTACGGATGAACGTGGAGCCATGGCCCTGCAGGAACGCATCTTGTCGATGCTCGAACTCAACAACCAGTTCTACCCTGGCCAGCACCTCAGCCTGGCCATGGGAATCGCCTGTTGCCAGTCGGGCGATGCGGTGGAGGCTGCAATCCACCGTGCAGACCAAATGATGTACGCGGAAAAGAACCGCTACTACCAGCAAAAGAACGTGGATCGGCGGCAGTCTGGCAGTCCTTGATCCGCAGGTGGATCAGAGGTGGACCGGGGTGCGGCCGATCTCGGGCCAGCGATGGTGCAGAAAGATCCACGACAGCATGCCAATGCACAGCATCAGCAGTGATGACAGTGCCAGCAAAACCGTGGAATGCATCACCAGTGGCGCAATGAGGCCCGCCACCAGCCCATTGGCCGTCGAACCGACAAACGCCTGCATGGACGAGGCCATGCCTCGCCGCTCCGGGTAGAGGTCCAGTACCAGCAGCGTCACCACGGGCACCATCAGCGCCCAGCCAAAAGAAAAGATCGCAATGGGTGCGAGTGCCCACCAGGCGTGGGCGGTGAACAGGAGATTGGCGCCCAGGTTCAACACGGCCACCGAAAACATGATGACGAACCCGTGGCGGATCTGGCGCTTGGGCGGAATGCGTCCCGCCAGCCTTCCGCTGAGCCATGCACCGCCCATGATCCCTGAAATGGTGAGCACAAAAAACCAGAAAAACTGTGTCGGTGCCAGCGACAGGTGCTCGCCCAGAAACGCAGGGGCCGACAGCACGTACAGGAACATGCCATTGAAGGGAACGCCGCTGGCCAGCGCCAGCAGCACAAAGCGTGCACTGGTGCCCAGCTGCATGTAGCCCCGCATCAGGTGGCGCACATGAAAGGGCTGGCGCTGCTCCACATGGAGGGTCTCTGGCAGCAGCCGGAAGTTGGCAGTCCACAGGGCAACGCCCACCACGGTCAGGAACCAGAAAATGCTGTGCCAACCCGCGTGGACAAACAGCCAGCCACCAATGATGGGTGCAATCGCCGGAGCCACCCCAAAGTAGATGGTCACCTGGCTCATGACCTTCTGGGCCTGTGCCGGGGGGAACATGTCGCGGATCACCGCACGCGAGACCACGATGCCTGCCCCCGTGGACAAACCTTGCAGCGCGCGGAAAAAGACCAGTTGCCCAATCGTTTGTGACAGGGCGCATCCGGCGGAGGCGAGCGTGAACACGGCAATGCCCCACAAGATCACAGGCCTGCGCCCGAAGCTGTCCGCCAGCGCGCCATGGAACAGGCTCATGAATGCAAAGCCGAAAAGGTAGGCCGACAGCGTCTGCTGCATCTCCACCGGCGTGGCTCCCAGCGCCGCGGCGATGCCTGAGAACGCGGGGATGTAGGTGTCGATGGAGAAAGGCCCGAGCATGCCCAGCACAGCCAGCAGGATCGCGAGCGCCCAGCGGGGTGCTTTCCAGAGCAGATGGGCTTGAGGATTCATGGATGGAGACCGATGGAGTTGCAGACGCGCGGAAGGACATCACACCGCCGTGCCATTGCGGGATGGCGCGGAGTGCGGATGGATTATGCGGGACGCACTTGGGCGTCTGTGAAAGAGGGGCACCGTCGCGCAACCCCCTGGTCACGCCCCTTCGGCTTCAAGCCAACGCCTTCAGTAGTTGTAGGGAACCCATTCGCCGTTCCCCGAGCGCATCAGGTACTTGCCTTCCATGTTGCGCATCACGATCACATCGGCGTTCTCTGAAACAAACGGGGTAGTGACCGGTGTCGCGAGCCGCTCTGCCAGAGGGCGTGCGGAGTTGGCGTAAGGGTTGTCGCGAATTAGATCGCCCAGCAAGGTGTACAAGCCCAGATAGCTCATCGGCTGGTTCACGACCAGGGGACCGGGAGGAGGGGATGCCTCTGATGCCTTCATGCCCACCAGCTTCACCGCAGCCGGGACAAGGGTGATGCGGGGGCCGGGAATCTCCCGCATGCCCGACATCTGGATCTTGTCTCCGCGCAGCGACGCCCCATGCTCGGGAACCAGCATCACGACAACGGGGCGTCCAGATGACTCCAGCTCAGAGATGAACTTGTCGAAGTCGGCGAGCAGTTGCACTAGGCGGGGCTTGAACGTCTCCAGGCTGTTGCGTGAAGCCATGCCCGGTACGCGATTGCCATCGTGCAGCGAGATGGTGTTGTAGTACAGCGCTACCGGTCCGGTACTGCGGTCAGTGCTGCGCTTCTTCCACCACTGCGCCAGCAGGGCATGGTCGTTGTAGATGGGCGAGCCATCAAAATTCTGCATGTGGACGGGTGCCCCCTGGTTGGATTGCAGCTTGCCCGCAAGACCTCCGCGTTGCTCCAGCGCATGCGCAAACTCTTCATACACCCCGTCGTGGTTGAGCAGCGCAGCGGTCTGGTAGCCCACTTTCTCCAGGTTGGGAAATACATAACACTGCGGATCGATGCCCTCGTACAGCTTGGTGTGCGGTGTTTGTCCGCAGGTGCCGTGCAATACCCGCAACGAGGCCGGCCCGCTGTAGCTGGCGGCACTGTTGAAGTTCGTGAACAGCACATCAAAGCGCTTGAGGAACGGGTTGTCGCGCTGTCCTACAAAGTCCATGTCGTCCCATGAGAGGGAACAGACATGCAGCAAGATGATGTCGAACGCGGGTGGTCCGTTGGGCGCGGTGAACTGAACGCGCCGCTGGCTTTCGCTGGCGTAAAAGCGCTGCAGCAGGGCGTCTGGTGACGTGTCCTGACTGTCGTTGGGCGCAGCAGCCGAATTCGATCCATTGGCTGCAGCCATGGTGGTTGTAGATGTAGCTGCCTGCTCCTGCAAGGCCGCGACCACCGGCACGCTCAACAACGCCAGCAATGCAAAGGTTCCTGCACGCACCCGCCGGGCCAGTGCCGAATAAAGCACGATACCGGCCAATCCCACCAGCAGCATTTCAGGGTTGAACACCCGCTGGGCGAGTTCCAGCCAGTAGTCTGCGCTGAAACCGCTCAGCGCTTTGAGCTGTGACAGCACGCGCGCCGGGCTGGGGAGGTATGAGTCGGCATACAGCAGTGCGATGGCTGCCGGTATGGCGATGGCCGTGCGTGCACGTCGCCACCCGTTGTGCGCAATGGGGGGCAGCATGGACGCCCACAACAGCAGGTTCAGCCACCAGTTCAGGCCGATGTAGCCACCAAAGTACAAACCTACCTTGGCAAGGAAAATCAGGTGCCAGAAGCTCATGCCGGCAGCCTTTCTTGCCCGCGCTGTTTGCGAAGGGGCCATCGGCTCCGTGCCGATTCCACCAGCGAAGCCCAGAACTTGCGGTAGCCCAGAACACCCAGCTGCGCGATTTCCTGCAGGCCATGCAAAGGCCGGTCGGTATCGTGGCTGTCGTTCCATTGCGTCCAGGTGTCGGGGCGGGCAAAGGTGCACTGCACCAGGTCGATTTGTTGTTCGCGCGTCATGGGGTCAAACTGAAAACCGGTGGCGCTCTGGCCCCTGTGCAGCATCACCGTGGCGGGAAAGACGCATTCCGAATCGTTGCGCCACAGTCCTACCTGCACCTTGTCTCCTACGGTCAGCGGTATGCCTTCAGGCAACTGCAGGCCCACACCGGTCATGGAAAAGTCGATACAAACGGCCCGTAGCACTGTCCCATCGTCCAGGTACAAGGTCGCAGGCAATCGCGTGGCCACGCGGTGCATGCGCCGCACCTGGCGGGCCTCGGACGCCACACCCAATGCGGCACCTAGCATGAGGATGCTGTAGACCGTCCACAGCAGGTTGAGGAGCACGGTGGCGGTTTCCTCGGTGTTCCAGAAGAACAGGCGCAACAGGCCCATGCCAAAGGCCGCAAAGTTCAGCACAACCAGAATGGTGTAGGGGCGGGAGATCACCCAGTCGAAATACGGCTCATCCACCAGCCCGCCCTTGGCTGTCACGTTGAACTTGCCCAAGCGCGGGTTGATCAACGCCACCGTGGTGGGCAGGGCCACATACCAGGCCAACACCGTCTCGTAGACCTCCGCCCAGAAGGTGTGCCGGTGCTCGCCTTGCACGTGCGCATTGGCAATGTTGGACTGCAGGATGTACGGCAGCACGTACAGCGCAATCATGATGGCGCCTGCATTGATGATGTGCCATTCAAAAAACAGGAAGGCCATGGGCGCGGTGAGGAACACCAGCCGCGGCAGCCCGAAGAAGAAGTGCACCATGGCATTGGCGTAGCAGATGCGCTGCCACAGCGTGAGCCCCTTGCCCAGAAACGGGTTGTCCACGCGAAAGATCTGCGCCATGCCGCGCGCCCAGCGGATGCGCTGGCCCACGTGGGCCGACAGGCTCTCGGTGGCCAGGCCCGCGGCCTGCGTCTCGTTGATGTAGGCCGTGGTGTAGCCGCGCCGGTGCAGCTTGAGCGCGGTGTGCGCATCCTCGGTCACGGTTTCTACGGCAATGCCGCCCACTTCCAGCAAAGGGCCGCGCCGTATCACTGCGCAGGAGCCGCAGAAGAACGTGGCGTTCCAGAAATCATTGCCATCCTGAATCAGCCCGTAGAACAGCGCACCCTCGTTGGGGACGCGGCGGAAGGTGCCCAGGTTGCGCTCAAACGGGTCGGGCGAGAAGAAGTGGTGCGGCGTCTGCAGCATCGCGCACTTCGGGTCGCGCTGGAACCAGCCCACGGCCGTGGTCAGGAAGGAGCGTGTGGGGATGTGGTCGCAGTCGAAAATGGCAACCAGCTCACCATCAGTCTTTTTGAGCGCGTGGTTCAGGTTGCCAGCCTTGGCGTGGTTGTTGTCGGGCCGCACGATGTAGCCCACCCCCATGGATTCAGCGAATGCACGGAATTCCTCGCGCCGCCCATCGTCCAGGATGAAGACCTTGACCTTGTCTTTGGGCCAGTCCAGTGCCATCGACGCCAGCACTGTGGTGCGCACCACGCTCAACGGCTCGTTGTAGGTGGGGATATACACATCCACCGTGGGCCAGGACGCGGGCGTACCTTGCAGCTCCGCCGGACGGCGGTGCAGGGGCCAGGCCGTCTGTATGAAGCCCAGTACCACCACCAGCCAGGTGTAGGCCTCTGCCGCCAGCAGGCCATAGCCCAGGAAGGACTCGATGACCGAGTCGAATTCAATCGACGAAGTCAGGCGCCACCAGGCATAACGCCCCATGGCCAGCAGGCTGATGGCTGCAAGCGCCAGCGATGGATAGCGGCCCGGCAGGCGCCGGAGCACCAGGGAAAGCCCCCAGCAGAGCAGCATGAACAACAGTTGCCCAAACCAGTTGAATGGGGTGGTCATGACGACCAGGCCGGTGACTGCCCCCACTGCCAGAATCACCCAGCGCAGACCCGGAATCTCCAAGGCCGGTGTGAGCCACTGGTCTGCCAGCCGCATGCCCTTGCCCACGTTGACGTGGGTGGCCAGGCGGTCCATGGCCCGCAGGAAAAGCCGGATTGGCCAGAAAAGGAGATTCAGTGCGAATGCCACACCCCCCCAGAGCCAGCGCATCGCCCAGCCGAGGCCTGCCCCTAGACCCCGCACTGGACGCAGCAACCAAGGGCGTAAAGCACGCTGCGGCGAGGGCGGCAGCACAAAGCAGCGCCACAGCCACATCCACCAGGGAGCACCAGGCTCAATCTCCAACCAGACTCGGAGCCACCCCAGCACTGGGTGGGCAGGTGCTTGTACACCCGTTCGCTCAGGGGACGGCGTGGGCGTCGTGATGCTGGAAGGGGGTTGATCCGTCATGGTGCCGCCACTTCTGCCGCGGGCAAAGACGGAGCCTGCACGGGAGACATTGCCGACAGCCAATGGAAAATGCCCTGTAGATCGTGTGCCGACTGTGCATGGGGGGCCATGCTGTTCACGGACTGCGATGCCGCCAGCGCACGCGAGAGGTTCTCGTCTTCGTGCAGCGTGTACGGTAGTAGCTGGCTTCCCCACTGCTGGCGCAGAGTGGTGAGTGCTTCCCGGTGTGAGGCGCGGCGCGGGTCGAAACGTGTGACTGCGATGCCCTGCGCGTTGGGTGCTGCTGGCGATGCCTGCAGCATGGCGCGCACGGTGTCCATGCTGGCACATCCGCGTGCAGACGCTTCCATGGCCACCAACACTGCATCCGCGCAGTGCAGCGCTGCCTGGGCCAGTGGCGAAGGCCATTGCGGTGTATCCAGCAGCACCGTGCAATCCTCCGGGATATCGAGCAGTGCCAACTGGTCTTGCAGCCACTGCGGGTTGGCCGCCAGCAGTTGGTGGAGTGTGGTGATGGTGTCCGGCGCCGCCGGGCCAAAGGGGAGAACGCCGACGCCGTCGGTGTTGTCAAAGCTGCCATCCGCCCACCATGAGCCCGTGGCCGCAAGTGCTGCCCACCCCTGGCTGGCGGGGTGTGGCATCCCCAGGTGCATGCCCAGCAGATTCTGGGCGCAGAGCTCTATGGCCAAGATGGACTGACCTTGCCGGGCACCTAGTGATGCCAGGTGTGCAACCAGGGTGGTACGCCCAGACCCGCCGAGGGGCGAAACAACAGCAATCACGCGCATGCAAACTCTTTGTTCATGGGGCCTTGTTCACCCCGTCTTGCGGAGGAACAGGGGGTTCTTTGGGCAGAAGGACAGGGCGGTAGGGCTGCACACAGCGCAGCGGCTGGCGCGCCTGCAGCATGCGGCGCAGCAGCCTGGAACAGGGCCAGGCCAGCAAGGCGCCCAGCAGCACGTAAACGAGCATCCACGCATTGCTCATGCTGAAGCCCTCCCGAGTGCACGTGGCACGGCGCGCCGTCCGATGGGGTGAGGTCGCACTTGCGGGCTCGCCGCAACTCGCGGCTGGGCGCTGGGTTGCGGGTATTCCATAGGGTTGTGCTGGGGCAATGCCGGCGTTGCCTTCGGCGCCTGCGCCTTGGGTGTAGCGGAACTGTTCACAAGGACGGCCGCCGGTGGAGCGCTGGCGTCGGCCAACAGGGCGCTGTAGTCAGGCACCCCTTTGCGCAGGGTCTCCTGCAATTGGTCGGTCATGGCGCGTATGCCGGGTGCGGAGCAATCTGTGGCCTGTGAGGTGAACAACTGGGTCAGTGGCAGCGCAAACACACGCTGCAGGGCCAGCTCCACATCGGGCTCCCGGCAGGCAAAAAGGAACACGTAGATTGCTTCGTGGTCGGCCGTGAACAGGTCTCCATCGCGAGAGGTGTGGCAGGCACGCAAGGCATCGATGTGCGGCATCTGGTCCAGCATGCTTAGCCGCACCATGCTGTGCGACAGACCGATGTCATGGGTGCGGTCCAGCATCCCCCGTACCAGCGTACAGAACCGTGCCGGGGCCTGGTAGCCCCGCTCGCGGGGCGGCATGAAGCTGTCGAGCGCCTGCGCGTAGTCGGGGTGCACTTTGCGGGTATGGCTCTGGGCATTGATGTCCTGCAGCAGTTGCAGCAGGCGCGAGAACCCCACCTCTCTGTAGACCACCACGCTGGCGCCCAGTTGGAGCAGTGCCTGTTCGCTGTGGGTGCGCAACTTGCCCAGGTTCTCGCGCACCACGATCTTGAGCGTGGGGGGGCGCGAGAGGCGCAAGTGGTGCACCAGGCGTGCGCGGGACTCGAACTCGCTTGCGGAGCCCGCATCAATCAGCACCGTAGAAGCGACGCAGGTGGTGGCAGCCACTTCGATGTCCTCCAGCCCATCGAAGATGCGCCAATGGCCGGGGATACCGCGCTGCCCCTCCACCGATGCCCGGGTGGCCAGCACACTCCATTGGTCGGCCGCAGTGACCAGTTCGGGTGTGGCACCCTGGGTGCGCGTGCCATCGGCAGCCAGCCGATGGGTGGTGGCGTCCTGCACCAGGCCGAAGCCCGTCTGAAAGAGCGCCCCGGTGTCCGAACTCCAGCGGTCCAGGCTCAGGCGCCAGCGGTCTGCGTCGGCATGCAACGTGGCAATGTGCATGGACATCCGGCACAGGTTGCGTAGCGTTGGTAAAAGGGCGCTGGTGTCCAGTGGCGGGGTGAATCCGAGCACCACCGGGCGAGGCCGTTGGCGGCACAGTGTGCTGAGCTGGTCGCTGATCCGAGCGAGTTGGGTCATGTTCAGGCCGGACAGCAGGTTCTGTGCGTCGCACAGATACAGCGCGTGCTCTGCTTGCAGGCCGGTGCGCTCAAGCTCCTGCATCAATGCACTGAGGCCGTTGCGCTGGACTTGCGCGTGCAATCCCGGCGAGAGTGTCCAGAGCCTCAGCCGGCCCGCTTGGTAGGCGGCTTGTACTGCAGGGCGCTCCAGCAACTCGTCCAGCCACTGTGTGCTGGATGCGACCAGTCCCAGAGGACCCGCTGTCAGGGCGTCTTCAATGAGTGCTGGGAACCATGCCGCAGCGCTGCGGCTGTCGGCGGCCACGAGGGATACGGGCACATGGGCTGGCAGTTGGCCGATGCCGTCCGGCAGCCCTGCAATGCCGATGTTGGTCGGTCGCAGCGCGTTGCCGGCTACCCCCTTGGAGGGCCAAAGGCGTGTGGCGAGCGAACGCAGCACACCGCTGGCGGGTGGGCTCTTGCTTGGGGATGAAGCGGCAGAGGACATGTCAGAAGCTGGAATAGGTCTGCACCGGACGGGGGCGGTTGTCCAGCGGAGCGTTCCCGGGCTCAAAGCGGTAGCGGCCGTACACCATGAAATTGGTGGGCGCGTAGTAGGCCGAACGATCCAGCTCCAACTGTGCACCCAGTGCGAGGTGGGGGGTGACCTGGTACTCCAGTGCGCCCCTGAATGAGCGACCGAAACCCGAGCCCGAACTGCCCGCATACACCGGAACACCACCGTCGGCGGCCAGCCGGGCACGCGCCAGGGACTGCAGGAGTGCGCTCTGCGGAAAATAGTCGCTGTCGCCACTGCTACTGCGCGAGACAGACACAGACCCGCGCGCGAGCCACGTGAGTGCGCCACGGCGTCCGCTCCACTCCAGTGGCAGGGCGACGGACACGTAGTTGCGCGGGCTGTAGTAGCCCCCGTGCCCGAAGCTGTACTCGGACAGGTCTTTGCTATAGCGCCAGGCCGACACCGCAACCCCGAGGTTGACCACCCCGTCAGCATAACGCCATACGTCGCGGTCCAGGGCCCATCGCAGTTGCATGCGGGTGTTGGTCGCCACGTTCTTGCCGGTGAGCGCGGCCAGGCTGAGGCTCAGCGAAGTGCTGTAGGGGCCCATGTCGGTGGAGAGGCGGCCTGCAGCGCCCGTGGCCACCACGCCGCCCCATACCTGGCCCGTGATGGGGTCGCGTGCTCCTGCGTACGACAGCAGGCTGCCAGTGATGGGGCGTCGATACGCTTCGAGCTTGTAGCTGTAACGGCCGATATCGCCGGTCTTGGACAGGCCTCCTACGACATTGGTCACCGGAAAACCCACCCCGGTGGTTCCGATGTCCCACTGGATGTCGTCGCCAACGTAGCCGAACCCCAGGTTGGTGCCCTGGCCGCGTTGGCGTCGCTCGGTGGCAAAGGGCGACCCGGGCGGTAGCGCCGCCACCTGCCCGTAGGTGAGCAGGTCCGGACCGTCAGTGGGAAGATCGCCCGCATCCAGCTGCACCCGATCCACGTGAAGGAAGTAGTGCCCGTCGTAGCCACGCGGCATCCACGCCACTACCGGTCGCTCCCAGCCGTGCAGGCTGGAAATGCCGTCGGTGGAGCGCTTGCTCAGTGCCTGATGTCCCGCTTCGATCCGAGGCTGACGCCGTGCCTCGATGGCGTCGATCTCGCCCTGGATCTTGGCAACCACGGCCGGGTCGGCGGGGACGGACAGTGTGTAACTCTGCTGGAGAGCCAGTGGTCGGTCGGAATCAGCCGGCACCTGGGCCTGGCTGTCTGGGGCCTTTGCATCAGGGGCGTTGGTCTTTCCGTGCATCTCCAGCATGAGCGCACTGCGGAAGAACACCATGGCCTGTGCGTAGTTGCGGTTGGCCCGCTCCAGGCGCGCTGCATGCAGCAGCACGTCACTGTCCTGCGGAAAGCGGTCCAGCAAACGGGTCGCCAATGCCCGTGCCTCGTCCATGCGGCCAATGCGTTGCCAGATGCGTAGCAGTGCCAGTTGCTGCCCCATATCGCTCGGAGGGATACGGTCTCTCAACCAGTCGGCCTCATTGGCCGCAGCCAGCCGGTCTCCGGTGTCCTGCAGTCGTGACAGGGTGTCCGCCAGCGCCATGCGCACAGACAGATCATCCGGTTGTGCGGATGCCAAAGGCTTGAGCAATTGGGCGGCATCGGCATATTCGGCCGCAGCCATGAACAACCGGGCCTGGGCCAGGCTGCGTTGGCGTGGTGTGGAGAGTGTGTCCGGCAGGGGTGTCGCCTGGCGTGCCAGGCGCGAGGCTTCGTTGGTACGTCCGGCCTGCCGCTGCTTCTCGATGAGCCGTTCCTGGTGCGCTGCATACAGCGCTACCAGCCGGTCTTCCTGCTCCGCGCTCCAGCCCTTGGCTTGCAGCAGACGAGGCAATTGCTCGGCCAGGCCGGCATCGTCCTCCGCCCGGTTGAGCAGCTGTGCGTAGTCCAGCTGCGTGTCTGGCGCCAGCGTGGGAACACGCGCTGCCAGGCGATGAAAGACTGCCACGCCCCGCGCCGGCTGCGCACGGCGAAACCAGGCATTGGCAACGCTGTAGAGCAGGTCTGCCTCATTGCCTGCTGTCCGTTCCGCTTGCTGTAGCAGTGCCTCGACTTCAGCTGCCGGCAGGGGTTTCAGGGCCTGCGTGACGAGCGACTTGACCTGGGAGCGCCGCACCAGCGCGCGCATGGCGTCTGTCTGATCGGTGGAGGGTATCCGCTGCATGTCTGCAAGGGCAGCGGTGTCATCGTCCAAGGCCGAACGTATCAGGGCGCGGGCATACAACATCTCGGCACTGACAGTGCCGGACGGAATGCGTGCCACGCCCTCATCCATGGCGTGCAGTGCTTCCTGGGGGCGGCCCAGGCGCAAGTAAACACGTGCGAGGCGGTGCCGTAACCACGCATCGTCAGGGGTCAGTACCACGGCCGACTCCAGCGCACGCAGTGCGGGGCCCAGGCGCTGGGCCTGCAGGTCGTCCTCTGCCTGGGCCACCAGCACATCCGCCTGGGCACTGGCGAGTTTTTCGGCGAGTGTGGTGTCACGTGCAGCGGCCTCTGCCAGCAGGGACTGCGCTTTGGTCACCCGCCCGGTGCGGGCATAGAGACTTGCCAGGCCTTTGATGGCAGAGGTGCTGTTGGGCTCCTGTTGGAGGGCCTGTTGGTAGAAATTCTCTGCCAGCGCATGGTCACCCTGCAGGTCGCGAATGCTCGCCAGGGTGGTCAATGCGTCGGCACTTTGGGGCTGCATCTGCAGTGCGCGTTCGGCCAAGCTGGCCGCAGTGACCAGTTCTTTTTGTTCGACGGCTCGGTCGGCCTGTCGCAGCAGTCCCCAGAACCTGGCGGTGGCCTGCAAATCCTTCCAGCGGCCCTGGCGTGTGAGGGCATAGGCTTGGCTGAAGAGATCCTGCGCCTGGGCATGCTGGCCTTGCCGCAGTCGGATCAACCCCAGGTTCCCCAGGCTTTCGCCGTCCTGGGGACGCAAAGCCAGCGTCGCCTGGATCTGCTCCTCCGCCAGCTCCATATCGCCCTGGTCCAGAGCAGTGCGCGCTGCCTGCCGGGCGATGTTGGCCGGGTCCCGGGCCGCGCGCTCTGCGCGCTCGACCGCCTGTTGCATGGCGGCCAGTCGTTCCACCATGGCGCTGTCAGCCGGGTAGCGCTGCAGAAATGCGCGCACGCGGGGCAGGTTGGCGGGTGTGTTGGCCAGCCGGTCCAGGGCGCGACGCCAGAGGTCTTGCAGCTGCTGGGCGTTGGTATCGGGCTGCTTTGCCAGAGCCTCGATCTCCTGCACCACGCCCGTCGGGTTGCCCCCCTGGTACATGCGCAGCTCCAGCTGTGCCAGCCGGTAGCGGGATTCCCCGGTCTGCTGGTACAGCTTGGCCAGCTGGCGCTGGGACTCGGTGCTCTGCTTGGCGGTGGAGCCCATGATTTGGTGGTACTCCAGCGCCAGTCCGCCGAGCGTGGGCGGGCCTTGCGGGAACAGCTCGCGCGCCAGGTCGGCGGCCTCGGCCTTGCGGCCTGCGCGTGCCATCAGGCGCATCTGGGCGAGTTTTTCGCGGTCGGGGCCATACACGCGCACCAGGGTTTCCAGTTCCTGGGTCAGCACATGGCTGGGGTGGCGGGCGCGCAAGGTAGCCAGAGCGAGTTGGGCCTCATCGGTTTTCTTTTCGCGCAGAGCCAGGTCGCCCAGCGTTGCCAGCCCCTCAGGAGAGTTCGGGTCCATGGCTAGCAGTTTGTCCACCAGCTGGCGGGCCATGTCCGGCCGGTTCTTGCTGGCCCACAGGCGGGCGCCGCTGAGCAGCTCCGCTTCGATAGCGGGTGGGGTGCTGGCATGCACGCCGTGCTGCCCAGGCAGGCAGGCGGCGGCAAGCAGGGTCAGTGAGGGTAGCCAGCGGCGTGTACGGCGTTTCACGGTTTCCATCGCACAGTGAGTTGGCCGTTGGCCGTGAAGCGATAGTGCCCCTCCACGGCGCCCAGCCCAAACAGGCCGAGAACCTGCTCGTAGTAGGCCGTGGGGCGCAAGGGGCGGGCCTCCAGGCGCATGCGCTGCGATTGCAGGGTACGGTCGTCGCCCACCGCCCGCAAAAACGGCAGGACTGCCGCAGAGAACCCGGAGGGGGCGGGGCCCGAGGCCTGCGCCGTCAGGATGTCGATGGACTCCGGCGGGTATCCCTGCTCGCGCACAAAGCGGGCCATGGGCTGCAGGGTATCCAGCAGGGCCTTGCGACCGGGGGCGCTCGCGTGCAAGGTGCCCGCCCACAGATAGACGCGGATGGCGTTGTAGCTGCCCTGGCCTTTTTCCTTGCCCTTGTCATCCACCAGAAAGCCCTGCTTAGGGTCGTACAGGGTCCAGTCCGGCGTGAAACCCTTGGGCGACGCGCCCTGGATGACCTTGAGCGAACTGTCCACCAGCTGCTTCCATTCGGGCTGCGGGTCCACCGCTGCCAGCCAGTGCATCAGGTGCATGGGCATGTAGCTGGGATTCAGGCGCCAGCGTCCGTCCCCTTGCGCAAAACCTTGGGGTGCCGGCAGAAGGGTCAGTCCCAGGCCGGGCAGTTGCGCGGTTTCTTCACGCAGGATGCGGGCCGCCAGCAAGGCTGAGAGTGCGCGGTAGCTGCGCACGTTCCACAGGCGGCCTGCTTCGCCCAGTGCGTAGGCAATCCAGAGGTCGGCATCAGAAGCGGCGTTGCTGTCGATGACTCCCCAGGAGCCATCGGGGCGTTTGCCCCACAGCCAGGCCGGGAGGCGGGCGGTCATATCGCCGTCGCACAGATTGTTTTCCGTCCAGCGCAGCAACTTGTCGAAGGCGGCGCGGTCGTTGGCCACCAGGGAAAAAAACAAGGCATAGGCCTGGCCCTCGGAGTAGGTCTGTCCTCCCCCCGCATCGTCCGAGATGACGCGGCCGCCTTCGTTGATGAACTGGGCCTTGAAGGCCTCCCAGGCGGGCCATCCGGGGCGTTCTGCTGCGGATTGGGGTTGCGCCCGAAGGCTTGGCAGCCAAGACAGCAGCGCGGCACCGCCGCCAGCCTGCAGGGCCGTGCGCCGACGGAGGGAATCAGTCATGCTGGGAGGCCAGTCGGCGGCGCGCCATGGTGCGCAAGGCGCCATAAACGATGAAGGTCAGCAGTAGGCCGGTGGCGATGCCCGCCAGCGCCAGCAGCAAGGGGTGGCTGTGCAGGTGAAACCACAGGCGCTGCCACCACGGCAGGTCGCCCACGTAATACACCGGCTTGATGCGGAAGCTTTCGATCGCGTCGCCGCGCATCAGTCCCAGATCGCCGCGCAGGCTCTTGATCTTGCCCGCGTCGTTCAGGCTCTGGCTCAGCAGCCCCATGGCTTCCTTGTCCGTGGCAGTGAGGGCCACCACACTGCGCCCGCTGTGCAAAGGCGATTCAAAGCCGGTGACGGCAGCCAGCGGACCTGTGCCTTGCAACACGGCTTGCCCGCCGGACGCGGAGAGGCGGTGTTCGGACTCCAGGTTGAATAGTTCGATGAACGATCCCAGGGCCCGCTCCAGGGGCTGGACGGACCGTGCCCCGGCGACCAGCAGCGCCGGCAGATGGTTCTTCCATTGCTCCAGCAAACCATCGGCGTCGGCCTGCGACACGATCAGGATGTCTGTGTCGCCAGCCTTGTTTGCATCTGCGGCGCGCAGCAGCTGAAAGCGGGTACCGGGATAGCCGGTCGATGCACTCATGCGGCCCACGGAGGTCAGGAAGACCTCGATGTCTGCGGTGCTGGGCTGGTTGGGAAGGATGATGGAGGTCTGGGCCAGGTCCGGCACCCGGGTGAACGGGAAACCGCTGTTGGCATAGGCCGCCAGATTGGGCATGGCCAGGTAGTGGCGAAAACCTGTGAGGTCGATGGTGGACTGTGGATCGATGGCCGCAAACAGTTCGGTGGGTGGCGCGGACTTGCAACGGCCCAGGTCGTTGGGCGGTATCTGGAACGCGAACTGCAACTGGTTGTCGCCACCGATCATGAAAGCCGGAATCTTGAGGTCCGAACGGTTCTGGGCGTTCCCGTCGTCGAACAAGGGCAGCATCACCGTGTTCTTGCCACTGGTGCGGTCGTCTCGCGACTGCAGCGGATACGACTGGATGAACTGGTTGTTGATGGAGATGTTCAGGCTGCCATGGTCCGAAACACTGCTGGGGGTGTAGCGGTAGGCGAGGTCCAGCGGCACGCCCTTGGCGTTCCAGGTGAACAGGTCTGGGGCCATGCGGGTGTAGATGTTCACCGTGTCGTTGAGCACCGTGCCACGCAATTGCAAGTCCGAAGGACTGCCCACCAGCTCGGCCAGCTTCACGGGCCGCTGGGTGGTGATCCAGCGGGGGGCGTCATAGGGCTTGGTCAGTGCGGGATAGTCCAGCGACTTCACGGCAATGGTCTGCCCGGACAAAACCGCTTTCCCCAGGGCCAGGGCGTCGGCCGCCATCTGCAGCTGGGCGTCGTCCTTGCCCAGCACCAGCAGCAATTTGGCGCCTGGTACTTCGGGGTGGTTGACCACCGAGATCGTGGGCTCGGTCACGGGTGCCATGTCCTGCAGGAAAGCGGGACGTTGGCTGTTGGTGGCCAGCACCACGGCGTGCGAGCGGGGGAGCTGGTTTTCCAGCACCGGGAACTGGTTGCCTCGGTAGCCTGCGAGCATGCCGATCCAGCTGGCGATGGAGCCAGACGCCTTGAGTGTGCCGGTGCTGGGTTGGTTGCCAAACACAAACGGCAGCTTGACGGGGCGGTTGTCCCGGGGGTCGAAGAACGGTGCCGGCAGCAGCGCGAGGTCATTGCGCAGAGGGATCTGCCGCAGCGAAAGCTCCAGCTGGCTGTCGTTGCTGATGGTGGCCCACAGGCTGGAATGGGTGGGCGTTTCACATTCCATCGTGTAGTGGCCGATGAACTGGAAGCGGAACCGGTTGTAGTCCGTGAAATAGCGGGGGTCGATGTTCAACTCGACCGTCTGTGGTGTGCCCAGACGCTCCTTGTCCAGCACCACTGTCTGCAAGGTTTCGTCGTTGAGCATCAGCTTGAGATGCGACAGCGACGGAATCAGCGCGGGTGACAGCGTGAAGGTCAGGCGCAGCTTGGCAGCTTCGACGATTTCGTCGCGCCGTACACCCACCCCCACGCTGGCTTCGCTCTCCACGCCGCGCAAGGCGATGGGGCGCCCCACGCCCAGCTCCTTGAGGCTGACCTTCCACTGCCGCGCAGGCAACGCCGCGTTGGGGGCAGCCGGGCTTGCCCCGCTCGTGTTGTCAGTAGCCTGCGCTGCGCGGTCTGCCTCGCGTTCCTGGCGGGCCATCGCCTTCTCCTTGGTCGCGGCGTTGCGGGCCTTGCTGGTCTGGGCCTTGGCTTCAGGGGTGGGGGCGGAGATCAGCCCGGCAGTGATCAGCGCAATCAAAAGGGGGAGTGAGCGGGTAGCGGAAGTGGATTTCACAGTGTTCTTTTTGCTGGCTCGTACCTGGTGGATGGGGTGCGTTGGACCCATGCCGGGGCGGTGTCACTTGTATGACAAAGTGTATCGAGGAGGCAGTGCGCGGCGGCTTTGCGAGACAGTTGTTTGCAATTGCGGGGCCGACAGCGTTGCTGCTTCGGAGCAGCAAATACGCGAAGAGTGGTTGCCTGGATTCATGGTTCGAAAAAACGGTGCGCGACTGCTGCACTGTTCGGGGCCCGTGACATGGTGTGTTGTACGTCTATCTATGGCCAGCGAATAGCAAGCAGCTCACGCGGTGGTTCTTGCAAAGACACATCCGTTGCCACCCGTGGAGGGCGGACACCGGGGCCGTAGGCCCCAGGCGGCCAGACGATGATGCTGCCGGCGGATGACTCCTGACCCTGGAGGGCCGGGCTGCCGCTGACGGGGAAGCAATCGGTCTGAAAACAAAAAAGCCTGCTACTTATGGGTAGCAGGCTTTTTGTGCCTTGCGGCTTGATTTGGTGGGTCCTGAGTGACTCGAACACTCGACCTACGGATTAAGAGTCCGCTGCTCTACCAACTGAGCTAAGAACCCAAATCTTTAAAATTTGTCTGCATCGCTGCAGAGCCTCGAATTATGCACTAGTTTTTGCGACCTTTGCAACTCGCGCCCAAAAATTATTGCATTGCGTTGCGGCTGGCCAGTTCCACAAAGAGGCCGCTGTGGTCCAGTTCGCCCAGGCCGTGGTCCACGCCCTCGGCATACAGCGCCTCAAACAGGGCCGTGATGGGGGCATCGAAGCCAGTCTCTCGGGCAGTGGCCAACGCATTGCGCATGTCCTTCAACTGGACGGCCATGCGGCCCCTGGGGGCAAAGTCGCGTTCCACCATGCGCTGGCCATGCAGCTGCAGGATGCGGCTGTCGGCAAAACCACCGCTGATGGCTTCGCGGACCTTGGCCATGTCGGCGCCGCCCTTGGCGGCAAACAGTAGGGCTTCGGCCACGGCGCCGATGGTGATGCCCACAATCATCTGGTTGGCCAGCTTGGCCAGCTGACCCGCACCGTGCGGCCCGACATGGGTGGAGCGGCCCAGGCAGGCGAATACGGGCTGGGCGCGCGCAAAGTCCTCGGGGCGGCCCCCGGCCATGATGGCCAGGGTACCGGCCTCGGCCCCGACGGTGCCTCCGGATACCGGTGCGTCCAGGTGGGCCACGCCCAGCTCGCCCAGACGGGCCGCGTGGTCGCGCGCCTCGCTGGGCTGGATGGAGGCCATGTCGATGAAAAGGGCGCCCGGGCGCATGGCCTGTGCTGTGCCTTGCTCAAACAGGACCTGGCCCACGACCGGGCCGTTTTCAAGCAAGCTGATGGCCACGTCGGCGTCCTTGACGGCATCGGCAGGGCTGCTGTGCACGGCGACACCCCATTGCGTCAGCGGTTCTGCCTTGGCGCGGGTACGGTTCCATGCATGTACCTGGTGGCCTGCTTCGCTGAGGCGTCGGGCCATAGGCAACCCCATCATGCCAATGCCAAGAACGGCGATACGAAGCGGAGTGGTAGTCATGGCGTTGTTCTTCTTGGGAAAGGAGTTCAAGAGCGTCTCTGTTGCCATCATGTGCCTTTTTGGCGCTGCAGTCTGTCACGGAGCTTGCAGCGCACAGCGATTGGCCAGATGATTCTGCAGCGCCAGCGCCGTTCCTGCGTCTGCCGAGCCTGTGGGCCGGGCCGCGGTATGGCACCGAAGGCCGCCCACACAAACCGGAGACCCTTGCCCATGACCTTGCCCCTGTACGACCCTGCCTGGCTGGAACGCATGTACAACAACCGTGCCCTCGTCCCCGACCACATGGACTACTTTGAGCGCTGGGCCCGGGACTCCGCCCAGGTGCGCGCCAACATTCCCTGTGCGCTCGATGTTGCTTATGGAACCGGTGTGGGTGAGACCCTGGACGTGTTCCCCTCCGCCCGCACCACCGGTGGGCCGGTGCCGGTGCTGGTGTTCATCCACGGAGGCTACTGGCGGTCGCTCGACAAATCCGACCACTCGTTCATCGCGCCACCCTTCACCCAGGCCGGGTTTTGTGTGGTGGTGGTGAACTACGCGCTGTGCCCGGGCACCCCCGATGCACCGGTGAACATTCCCCACATTGCGCGGCAGATGGAAAAGGCGCTGGGCTGGGTGTGGCACCAGATCGCCGCCCATGGTGGCGACCCCCGGCGGATCACCGTGGCGGGGCACTCGGCGGGCGGGCAGCTGGCGGCCCTGCTGCTCACCAGCGTGTGGCCGCTGATCGGCAAGGGCTTGCCCGATGGCCTGGTGCGCAATGCGCTGTCGATCTCGGGGGTGCACGATCTGGAGCCCATCATGCACACGCCCATGTACCAGTCGGTGTTGCACCTGACTGAGCAGCAGGTGCTGCAGTGCAGCCCCGCACGTTTGTTGGAGCCACCCACAGGCACGCTGTATTGTGCCGTGGGGGGCGATGAAAGCCCCGAATTCCTGCGCCAGAACCAGCTCATGCAGGACGCCTGGGGCAGCCATTTTGTGCCCCGCAGCGTGGCCTTGCCGGGGTTGAACCACTTCAGCATCGTCGATGCCCTGGCCAAACCGGGGCATGACCTGCACCACATGGCGCAGAACCTGCTGCGGGCCTGAGAACAGGTTCTCCTACCGGGGGGCGGCTCGTGCCCGGTGGGTGGGTTACATCAGCAGGTGCTCGCCTGCGTTGTCGCCGCCCAGGATCACGTAGTTGACCTTGCGCACATCCATCAGCTTGGTACCACCCGCGTAGCTGATGGAGCTTTGCACGTCCTGCTCCATCTCGATGAGTGTTTCGGCCAGCTTGCCCTTGATGGGCTCCAGGATGCGCTTGCCTTCGACGTGCTTGTATTCGCCCTTGTTGAAATCGCTGGCCGAGCCGTAGTACTCCTTAAACAGCGCGCCGTCCACTTCCACCGTCTTGCCCGGTGATTCCTCATGGCCTGCAAACAGCGAGCCGATCATCACCATGCTGGCGCCAAAGCGGATGCTCTTGGCAATGTCGCCATGGCTGCGGATGCCGCCGTCGGCAATGATGGGCTTGGTGGCCACGCGGGCACACCACTTGAGCGCGCTGAGCTGCCAGCCGCCCGTGCCAAAACCTGTCTTGAGCTTGGTGATGCACACCTTGCCCGGGCCCACGCCCACCTTGGTCGCGTCGGCGCCCCAGTTTTCCAGGTCGATGATGGCTTCGGGGGTGGCCACGTTGCCGGCAATCACAAACGACTGCGGCAGGTGCTTTTTCAGGTAGCCGATCATGTTCTTCACGCTGTCGGCATGGCCGTGGGCAATGTCGATGGTGATGTACTCGGGCGTGATGCCCTGTGCTACCAGCTGGTCCACGGTGGCGTAGTCGGGTTGCTTCACGCCCAGCGAGATCGACGCGTAGCAGCCCTTGGCATGCATGTCTTTGACGAACTGGACGTTGTCCAGGTCAAAGCGGTGCATGACGTAGAAATAGCCGTTCTGTGCCATCCAGGTGCAGATGGTTTCGTCCACCACGGTCTTCATGTTGGCCGGCACCACCGGCAGGCGGAAGCGGCGGCCGCCCAGCTCCACGCTGGCGTCGCATTCCGAGCGGCTTTCCACGCGGCACTTGCGGGGCAGCAGCAGGATGTTGTCGTAGTCGAAGATTTCCATGAGATTCCAAGCTCCATAAAGGGACGCCGCCAAACTATTTCGACGGCGGTGGGCGCTTGGCTGTCAGACCGGCTTTGCGGGAGTGAACGTGACAGTCACTCCGAACCCTGCTGAGCGCAGGCACAAAAAACCGGGCGTCAAGAAACTTGGGCCCGGTGATTGATTCTACCCGCCTGACAAATGGCCGTCATAACGGCCCCGGTATTACCTGCATACGGATTGCGCAGCCGCCACGATCTGGCCCGATGCATCTTGTACCCAGCCGACCAGGTGCAGCCGTTCGGCCCGCGCGCCTTCGGGAATGCGCATGGACCGGGTCTCCATCCAGGCCCACGGTTTGCCTGGGGTGCGAGCTTGCCGCTGGGCGGGGAGCCACTCGCCCTCGAACGCGTTGCGCACGACATGGCGGGGCACCACCGTGCCGTCCGTGCCGGCGGCGATGGCTTCCACCAGCAGCAGGTGAAAGGCAAAGGGGGCTGCGGCCACCTTGCGCTGTGGCTTAGCAGCGGAAGGCGCGAAGTTGATGCCCACACCCACATAGTCGTTGAACGCCACCCCGTGGGCCACGCGCAGCCGCCCACGTGCGTCCACATCGACGGTACTGATGTGTACGTCAGTGGAGGTGGGAGGCTTGCGCCCCAGGGCTTGCAGGCGGGGCAGGGCGTCGGTGGTGCCGGCTGCCGACAAGGGGGCATCGTCGCCCGCCGCACTTGGCACGATCCAGTCCAGCACCACGGCGCCTGCCTTGGCCGACGGTGCCGGGGTGGCTGCATCGCCCCAGCAGGCCTCGCAGTCGGCGCTGATGAAGCGTTCGAAGAGCGCCACGGGCTTGGGCGTGCCGTCGCTGCTGCAATGGGTCTGGGCCAGCGCCTGCGGGGCATGCGCCAGTGCCAGCGACAGGCTGGCCAAGGTGAGGGCAATGTTTTTCATGGTGCGGGGCAGCGTGGGGCGGGGTGCTTTCTACAATGGCCGGATGTTCCCACAAGACCCGTTTTCGGGTGCGCCAGACGCCCTGGTGCCCTCACACTCCGGTGCGCCGTCGGCCGCATCCCCCCTTCTCGCCCACCTGAACGACGAGCAACTGGCTGCGGTGACCTTGCCCGCCGGCCATGCGCTCATCCTGGCGGGGGCCGGGTCGGGCAAGACCCGTGTGCTGACCACCCGCATCGCCTGGCTGCTGCAAAACGGCTATGCCACGCCCGGCGGCATTCTGGCCGTCACGTTTACCAACAAGGCCGCCAAGGAGATGGTGGCCCGCCTGTCGGCCATGCTGCCGGTGAACGTGCGGGGCATGTGGATCGGCACCTTCCACGGCCTGTGCAATCGGCTGCTTCGCGCGCACCACAAGGCGGCGGGGCTGCCTCAGTCGTTCCAGATTCTCGACACCCAAGACCAGCTCTCGGCCATCAAGCGTTTGTGCAAGCAGCACAACGTGGACGAGGAGCGGTTTCCGCCCAAGCAGCTGTCGTACTTCATCGCCAGCTGCAAGGAAGAGGGCATGCGGCCTGGCGATGTGCCTACGCACGACAGCGACAGCCGCAAGAAGGTCGAGATCTACCAGCTGTACGAAGAACAATGCCAGCGCGAAGGCGTGGTGGACTTTGGCGAGCTGATGCTGCGGTCTTACGAGCTGCTGCGCGACAACGACCCGATCCGCGAGCACTACCAGCGCCGGTTCCAGCACATCCTGGTGGACGAGTTCCAGGACACCAACAAGCTGCAGTACGCCTGGCTCAAACAACTGGCGGGCAACGAGGTGGGCGGGCGCTATGAGGCCCGGGGCAGCGTGATCGCCGTGGGCGACGACGACCAGAGCATCTACGCCTTCCGTGGCGCCCGCGTGGGCAACATGACCGACTTTGTGCGCGAGTTTGATGTGCAGCGCCAGATCAAGCTGGAGCAGAACTACCGCAGCTACAGCAACATCCTCGACTCGGCCAACCACCTCATCAGCCACAACAGCCGCCGCCTCGGCAAGAACCTGCGCACCACGCAGGGAGCGGGCGAGCCGGTGCGGGTGTACGAGGCCAGTTCTGACTTGGCCGAGGCGCAGTGGATGGTGGATGAGATCAAGCAGCTGGTGCGCAACGACGGCTTTGAGCGCAAGGAAATCGCCGTGCTCTACCGCAGCAACGCGCAAAGCCGGGTGATCGAATCGGCGCTGTTCAATGCCAGCGTGCCCTACCGCGTGTACGGTGGACTGCGGTTTTTTGAGCGTGCCGAAATCAAGCACGCACTGGCCTACCTGCGCCTGCTGGAGAACCCGCACGACGACACCAGCTTCACGCGCGTGGTCAACTTTCCGCCGCGTGGCATCGGTGCGCGCAGCATTGAGGTGCTGCAGGACGCTGCCCGCGCTGCAGGCTGCTCGCTGCACGACGCGGTGAGCGCCGTGCCCGGCAAGGCGGGCGCCAACCTGGGCGCCTTCGTCGCCATGGTCGATGTGCTCCGCGAGCAGACGCAAGGCCTGAACCTGCGCGGCATCATCGAGCAGATGCTCGAATCCACGGGCTTGGTGGAGCACTTTCGCACCGAAAAGGAAGGCGCCGACCGCATCGAGAACCTGGAAGAACTGGTCAACGCCGCCGAGAGCTTCGTCACGCAAGAGGGCTTTGGCCGTGATGCGGTGGCGCTGCCGCTGGATGAGCACGGCACGCCGCTGACCCAAAGCGTGCAAAGCCCTGTGAGCCAAGGGCTGGACCCCAACGCGCCGTTGCTCGACGAGCCTTTGAAACCCGCAGTGCCCGGCATCGTGGACGCCGACACCGGCGAAACCCTCTCGCCCCTGGCCGCCTTCCTGACCCACGCCGCGCTGGAGGCGGGCGACAACCAGGCCCAGGCTGGGCAAGACGCGGTGCAGCTCATGACCGTGCATGCCAGCAAGGGCCTGGAATTTGATGCCGTGTTCATCGGCGGCATGGAAGAGGGCCTGTTCCCCCACGAAAACTCCGCCAGCGAGCGCGATGGCCTGGAGGAAGAGCGCCGACTGATGTATGTGGCCATCACCCGCGCCCGCAAGCGCCTGTACCTGAGCCACTCGCAAACGCGCATGCTGCATGGGCAGACGCGCTACAACATCAAGAGCCGCTTTTTTGACGAGCTGCCCGAAGCGGCCCTCAAGTGGATCACGCCCAAGCAGCAGGGCTTTGGCTCGTATGCGCCCAGTTTTGCTACTAATTCAGGAGCTGGTGGCGCATACGGATCTGGCGCTAGAGGCCAATTTGGCTTCAAGTCCGAGACATTTGCCAGCCCCCCAGTGCCTGCGCAGAAGGCTGCGCCATCCCATGGCCTGCGCGTGGGCATTGCCGTGTTTCACACCAAGTTTGGCGAGGGCAAGGTGCTGGCCATTGAAGGCACCGGCGATGACGCACGTGCACAGGTCAACTTTCCGCGCCACGGCACCAAGTGGCTGGCGCTGTCGGTGGCCAAGCTGACGGTGGTCGAGTAGCAGGTTTTGAGCAAAATCGCCGGGTAGCGATAGTACTTTATGCCTGGATAGCTATCGTTTGTATAGCTAACCAGCGCCACCAATGACAACGGGGCCCTCGGGCCCCGTTGGTTTTTGAAGCGGGCCGCACCGGGTGCAGCCCTATTGGCCCCTAGCTCAGGCGGGTTTCAGGCTGAGTTCAGGCCTGGTTCAGGCTGGGCTGCTTGGCAGCAGCCGTCAGGTAACCCACGGCCGCGCCGTTCTTGTTCTTGTAGTTGGCCTTGATCATCGGGTCCAGCGTGTCCTTGACCACGCTGTGGATGCTGCCCCAGTCACCGGGGTGCTGGAAGTTGCTCATGATGTACGTCCAGCCGTTGATCTCGTCCACGGCGTGCAGGCCGGTGGACTCGCCGCCCGCGGGGATCGACATCACGCGCGACAGCTGCTTGGTGTCCACGTTGTAGGCCCACAGGAAGTTGTTGACGTGCTGGCTGCTGTCCTCGCCGATGAACAGCGTGCGCATCTTTTCGGAGAACTTGAGGTTGTCCGGGTTGGCGATGTTGTTGGGGTTGGCGGTGTTGCCCAGGGCGTCGGCGGTGATGTCTTCACCGGCCAGCAGCACCTTGGTGTCCACGGGCATCCATTCGCTGTTGATAGTGCCGCCAGCGGTGTCCTTCTGGCCACCCTTGAGGTTCAGCGCCATCACGGCACCAGCCACCAGTTGCTTGGGCACCGAGATGCCGTTGCCCGGCACGTTGGCGGCGTTGCCTGCCACCATGGACGACTGGATGTTCTGCAGCGCAGAGTAGGCAATCTTGTCCTTGGCGTTGACCGTGGTGCCTTCCATCTTGGTGAAGCCCAGGCTGGCGCCCAGGTAGGCGGCGTAGCGGTGGGTTTCCAGGAAGGCAGCGGCCTTTTCCATGCCGGGGTTCAGCTTGATCCACTCGGTCTTACCGTTGGCCACGATCTTGGTGTAGCTGGCGTCGGCCGGGTCGGTGGTCTTCACGGTCATGATGTCCGTGGGCTTGAGCGTGTTGGCCAGGTTCTCGATCTCGGCGCTGGTGGCCGAGCCCATCTTGATCCAGGTGAGGGGCGCTGCTGTGCCGACCTTGGGGTCGATGGAGAAGCCGCTGCCCACCTTGGCAACGTACAGCGTGCCGGACGACAGGTCTTTTTCCTTGTCGGCCACGAACACGAAGTAGCCGCTGTTGGTGGCGTCGTCGCCCATCAGCGCCGTGCGGTTGTCAGGCATCACCTGCACCAGTTCGTGCGAGATGCGGCCCATGCAGAAGTGCTTCTTGATGCTGGCGGTGCCGTCGGGGTTCACCGTCACCTCGGGCATGTGTCCGTAGTGGTAGGGGTTGGCCTTGGTTTCGTCGCCAAGCAGGTTCTTGCTGTAGGCCTTGAACATGGCGTTGCTGGCGATGCTGAACGCATCGGGTTCGTATTCTTCGCTCGACAGGTGGGTGCCCCAGGGCGACAGGCTCGCGCCGCAGGTGATCCACAGGCCGTGCACCTTGGAGGTGTCTACGTTGTGGTACTTCACCAGACTCAGCTTGCCGGTGGTCTGGTCCTGGTCCAGCGTCAGCACGGCGATGGGCGATGGCAGCTTGCCGTACATGTCGGTCTTGCCGTCTTGCGCCCAGGTGGTGTATTCAAACTGCACTACGGCAAACACGGCCTTGCCCTTGAGGCCGGTCACGGTGGGGTTGGCCACGGTCAGCAGCGAGGTGCCGTCGGGCGAGTCCGAGAAGTACTGGCGCTCCTTGCCAGCCACCGTGGCGTCGATGATGGGCTTGTTGTTGATGTCGTAGTAGCCACCCGACAGGATGGTGCCGCCCTTGCCGTCGGACACCATGTCGCCCGTCACGAAGAACGGCTGGTACGCCAGCTGGTACGAGCGCACCGAGTCGTCGCTGAGCTTGATGTTGAGCGTGGAGCCCACGGTGGTGGTGGCCATGGCAGCGGCGTTGGCCAGGGTGGGGGCTGCCATCGACGTGAAGCTGGCCGACACAAAGCTGGGCGCGGCGGAGTCGCTGCCACCACAGGCGGTCAGCAGGGCGGCCGAGGCGCTGGCGCTGAGCGGCAGCATGGGAACGCCGGCCAGCAGTTGCAGGGCCTTGCGGCGGGTGGGCATCGTCGGTTGGGTCATTTTCGGGGTGTTTCCAAGTGGGTATGCGAACGGGCATGCCACGCCCTGATCCGACCAGGAGCCTTGTTGGAAAGGCGTGTGGAACGGGTGGCATGGAGTCCAGCCCGCGATCCTAGGAACGCCCCGTGACAATGGTTTGACGTTTGTGTGACGGTTTGACGCAGTGCCTGGCGCACAGCGTAACGGCACCTCAAGGCGCGCCGCGCAGCCATCGCGGAGAGCGCTGCGGCTCAGCGCGGCAGGGGACCGCTGAGCCGCGTTCAGTCCCGGGAGCCGGGCGGGCCGTAGGAGTTGCCAGTTCCGTAGTTGTTGGCCGGTGCGGTCGCGCCACCGCTGCCGTCCTTGATGCCTTTGCGGCCCGACACCTGCCACGCCGTGCGCTGGTTGACCAGGCCGGCTAAGAACTCCAGCTCTTCGTCCGTGTGGTTGATGGCGCCGGCCGGAGTCAGCAGCCGGCCATTGCGGGGTGCGGGCTCGGCCCAGAACGACTGGTGGTAGCTGGACTGGCTCACCAGGCGCTCGCCGCCTGCCGTCAGCTCCACCGTGCCATAACAGTTGCAGAGGTAGCCGCGCTGGTCCTGGTTGGCAAACACCTCGGCGTACACGCCGGTACCTCGAATGCCTGCGGTAGCCGTGGGCAGCGCAATCTGCCGGTCGGGGCCGCGCCCCCACACGGTGGCCACCGCACCGCTGAGCAGGCGCAGCAGCTTGACGGCGGTGGGGGTGTCGCTCTCCATCGCCATGCGCGAGTTCTGCCGCACCATGAAGGCGCTGTCGCTCACCGAGAACACCAGGCTGGCGCCCGGCCCGGTCTCAATGCGGTCGTTGGCGGTGATGGTGTGCTGCGCCGTCAGGGGCTCGCCATTGCGCAGCACATCGCCGCGCACTTCCACGATGTTGCTGCGTGCCTGGGCATGGGCGGCAGCCCAGCCGCCGCCCGCTACCCACAGCGCGGCGGCCTGCACCACGCTGCGGCGCTGGAACCAGACCAGCTCGTCGTCAGAGCGGCCCTGCAGGTGGTGCATCAGGGGGGCTGGGGGGCGGGGTGTCATGGGGCGCCTCTTCTTGCTGCGGGGTGTAGGGGGGCTCGAAGCAGTCGCGGAAGGTGAAGACCACCGAGGTGAAGAACATGGCCGCCAACATCATGGCAGCGCCCACCATGATGCCACCGGCCATCGATCCCGCAAGCCCCGCCACAGCCAGCAGGGCCGACACGATGCTGACCACCAGCCCGCCCAGCAAAAACACCCCCAGCCAGCCCAGCCCATAGACGAGGAACGCGCCAAAGTTGCGCACGCAGGCCACGATGGAGAAGAACAGCGCCTTGACCGGCGGCACGCCATGCCAGTGCACAAGGCCCGGTGCATGCCAGAACAGCAGCGACAGCGGCAGGTACAACAGCATCGACAGCCACATGGCGCGCTGGAAGTCCGGGTTCTCGGCAATCTCCCGGGTCATGGGCGCGCCGCCCAGGTACACCTGCGCAAACTGGCCACCATCCAGCAGGGCCGACAGCCCCATGATGCCGAGGAAAGCCACCGCATACAGCACACCCAGCGTGAGCATGTCGCGCAGCCGCTCGCGCCCGGTGCGAAACGCCACCAGCAGCACCGTGGGCATCGGAAACCGCCCTTGCGATGCCTGCGCCGCCGCCACCATCATGGCCAGCGTGGCCGAGGGCAGCAGTGCGAGGGCAATGGCTGGGCCCACCAGTGGAATCATCGTGGCCAGCGACATCGCCGCCATGGTCATGAAGAACAGCGCAGCCAGCGCCATGGGCTGCCGCCAGAACGCCCGAACGCCGAGCTTGACCCAGGCCATGCCGGTGCGTGCGGGAACGATGTGGAGTTTCATGAATACGTTGGAAAGGAGGAGAGGCCCGCACCGCCAGCAGTGCCTTGGCGCCAACAGGGGCGCCGAGCGGCATCTGATGTCGAGTGGGCGAATAAGGTCGAATTTACCCCACTGCCCCAAACCGGTGGCGGGGTCAGGGGTTAGAGGCTGCCCGCCTGTGGTGGGATCAGCCCGCGCGTACGGGCAGGGCCAGGCGCCCGCGCAGCACGCGCTCGAAGTGCGTGGGGTCGTGGGGTTTGAGCATGGAGGCCTCGCGCGGCAGGTAGAAGTCCCACAGACGCGAGATCCAGAACCGCAAGGCCCCTGCGCGCAGCATGGCGGGCAGCAACTCGCGCTCGGCGGCCGTCAGCGGACGCACGGCCTGGTAAGCGTCCAGCATGCGCGTGGCGCGCTCGGCATCGTGGGCGCCGGTGGGCAGGTCGATGCACCAGTCGTTCAGGCACACGGCCAGGTCAAACAGCCAGGTGTCCACCCCTGCAAAGTAGAAGTCGAAGAAGCCCGTCAGCTCTTCCCCCTCGAACATCACGTTGTCGCGGAACAGGTCGGCATGCACGGGCCCGCGCGGCAGGGCGGCATAGGCGGAGCTGGCGGCCACATGGTTCTGGTAGGCCAGCTCGGACCGCAGCAATGCGGCCTGTGCGTCGTCAATGTGGGGCAGCACCACCGGCACCGTCTCGTTCCACCAGGGCAGCCCGCGCAGGTTGGGCTGGTGGCGGTCAAAGTCGCGGCCCGCCAGGTGCATGCGGGCCAGCATGGTGCCCACGGCCGCGCAGTGCACGCCCTGCGGGGCCAGCTGGCTCTTGCCGCGCAGCTTGTTGACCACGGCGGCGGGTTTGCCACACACGGTGTGCAGGATGTCTCCGTTCTTGTCGGCACGCGGGTCGGGCACGGGCACGCCGCCGTGCGCCAGGTGCTTCATCAGGTACAGGTAGAAAGGCAGCTGCTCGGCCGTGAGGCGCTCGAACAGTGTCAGCACGAACTCGCCCTGGTCGCTGGTCAGAAAGTAGTTGGTGTTCTCGATGCCGCCCTCAATGCCGCGCAGCTCCACCAGCTCGCCCAGTTGCAAACGGCGCAGCAACTCGCGCGCCTCGGGATTGGAGACTTCGGTAAAAACGGCCATCGCTCAGGGGGTCGAAGAAAAGAGAGAAGGGGAAGGGGCAGGACAACGGGCGGGGGTCAACCGGTGGCAACGCAGTGCGTGCGCGCCACCCTGCCACCCATCAGAACTTGAACACGTTCCAGACGCGGGGCGCCGTGGTGGTTTCAGCGCCATTGTTGCCACCGGCGCGGCTGCGCGCGCCATCAGGCGACTGCACTTCGTAGGCGGGCAGGTTGCCGGTCTTGGGCTGCACCGAGATGTTCTGGGTTTGCCCGCCGACCCGCAGCTCGTCCACACGGCTGCCTGCGTCTTCGATCTGGATGCGCTCCGTGCGCTGGTTGGTGCGACCAGACAGGGGCTCGGGATCGGGCAGCGCATCGCGCTGGTTACCAGCGCCTGCGGTGGTGGCAGCGGGGGATGGGGACGGGGTTTGGGCCAGGGCATTGCCGCAGGCCATGCCCAGCAGCAGGAGAAGGTGAACAGCGCGCATCGGGCGATTGTAGAGCGCCGCCCGGCGGGCGCTGCCCGTGCACAATTGCCGGATGAGCAACAAAAAGACCCTGGTGCTGGTGGACGGCTCCAGCTACCTCTACCGCGCCTTCCACGCCATGCCCGACCTGCGGGCCGTGCCGGGCGACCCTACAAGCCCTGCCACCGGTGCCATTCGCGGCATGATCAACATGATGCAGGCCCTGCGCAAAGAGGTGACGGCCGACTACGCCGTGTGCGTGTTCGACGCCTCGGGCCCCACCTTCCGCGACGCGCTGTACACCGAATACAAGGCCACGCGCTCGCCCATGCCCGACGACCTGCGCAGCCAGATCGAGCCCATCCACCAGGTGGTGGACCTGCTGGGCTGGAAGGTGGTGGCCGTGCCCGGCGTGGAGGCCGACGACGTGATCGCCACCCTGGCCCACACGGCCGCAGCGCAGGGCATTGAAGTAATCGTGTCCAGCGGCGACAAAGACCTGAGCCAGCTGGTCAACGAGCACATCACCATCATCGACACCATGAGCGGCAAGCGCCGCGATGTGGCGGGCGTGACGGCAGAGTTTGGCGTGCCGCCCGCGCTGATGGTGGACTACCAGGCGCTGGTGGGCGACGCTGTGGACAACGTGCCCGGTGTGACCAAGGTGGGGCCCAAGACGGCCGCCAAGTGGCTGGAAGAATATGGCTCGCTCGACAACCTGATTGCCAACGCCGATGCCATCAAGGGCGTGGCGGGCAACAACCTGCGTGAGGCCATTGCCAGCGGCCAGCTGGCCTTGAGCCGCCAGTTGGTCACCATGAAGACCGACTGCGCGCTGGCCGACTACATCCCCGGGTTGCCCGCGTTTGATGACATCACGCTGGACACGCCGGACAACACCGGCCTGCTGCCGTTTTACGAAAAGTATGGATTTAAGGGCCTGGCCAGCGCGATCAAGGGTGCAGCGGCTCCCGCCGCTACAGCCCCCACCGTCGCCATGCCCGGCCAAAGCGGCGATCTGTTTGCCGACCACTCCGCCAGCACCGTGGCCGAAGAAGCCCAGCACCGCACGGTGGTGTACGACACCATCCTCAACTGGGCTGACTTTGACCAGTGGCTGGAGCGCCTGCACAAGGCCCCGCTGACTGCCATCGACACCGAAACCGATTCGCTCGACGAAATGCGCGCGCAAATCGTCGGCATCTCTTTCAGCGTGCAGCCCGGCGAAGCCGCCTACATCCCCCTGCGCCATGAAGGGCCCGACGCCCCCGCGCAGTTGCCTCTGGAGGAAGTGCTCGCCCGCCTCAAGCCCTGGCTGCAAGACCCCAAGCACCACAAGCTGGGCCAGCACATCAAGTACGACCGCCATGTATTCGCCAACCACGGCATCGAAGTGCAGGGCTACGCGCACGACACCATGCTGCAAAGCTACGTGCTCGAAGTGCACAAGCCCCACAACCTGACCAGCCTGGCCGAACGCCACACCGGCCGCAAAGGCATCACCTACGAAGACCTGTGTGGCAAGGGGGCGCACCAGATCCCGTTTGCCCAAGTGCCGGTGGACAAGGCCGCCGCCTACTCGTGCGAAGACTCCGACCAGACCCTGGACGTTCACAACGCCCTGTGGCCTCTGCTGCAGGCGGACGACAAACTGCGCTTTATCTACGAACTGGAGATTGCCAGCAGCGAAGCCCTGTACCGCATTGAACGCAACGGCGTGCTGATTGACGCGCCCACGCTGGCCGCCCAAAGCCACGAGCTGGGCCAGCGCATCTTGCAGCTCGAAACCGAGGCGTATGAGATTGCAGGCCAGCCCTTCAATCTGAGCAGCCCCAAGCAACTGGGCGAAATCTTCTTCGACAAGCTGGGCATGCCCGTGGTGAAGAAGACCGCCACCGGCGCCCGCAGCACCGACGAAGAAGTGCTGGAAAAGCTGGCCGAGGACTACCCCCTGCCCGCCAAGCTGCTGGAGCACCGGGGCCTCGTCAAGCTCAAAGGCACCTACACCGACAAGCTCGCCCAACTGGCGCTGCCACGCACCGGCCGCGTGCACACGCACTACGCGCAGGCCGTGGCCGTCACGGGCCGCTTGTCCAGCAACGACCCCAACCTGCAGAACATCCCCATCCGCACCCCCGAAGGCCGTCGCGTGCGCGAAGCCTTCGTGGCCCCCGCAGGCCGCGTGATTGCGAGTGCCGACTACTCGCAGATCGAGCTGCGCATCATGGCCCACCTGAGTGGCGACCACTCGCTGCTGCACGCCTTCCACGCCGGGCTGGACGTGCACCGCGCCACCGCTGCCGAGGTGTTTGGGGTGGAGGTGGATCAGGTCACCAGCGAGCAACGCCGCTACGCCAAGGTCATCAACTTCGGACTCATCTACGGCATGAGCAGCTTTGGCCTGGCCAAGAACTTAGGCATCGAGACCAAGGCCGCCGCTGCGTACATCGACAAATACTTCCAGCGCTACCCCGGCGTGAAGCAGTACATGGACGACACCAAGGCCGCCGCCAAATCCATGGGCTATGTCGAAACCGTGTTTGGCCGCCGCCTGTACCTGCCCGAGATCAACTCCCCCAACGGCCCCCGCCGCGCCGGGGCCGAACGCGCCGCGATCAACGCACCCATGCAAGGCACGGCGGCGGACTTGATCAAGCTGGCCATGGTGGCCGTGCAAAAGGAGCTGGACGCCCACAAGCCGGACATCAAGATGATCATGCAGGTGCACGACGAACTGGTGTTCGAGCTGCCCGAGAGCGAAGTGGACTGGCTCAAGACCCACATCCCGCGCCTGATGGCGGAAGTGGCGGCGCTGAAGGTGCCGCTACTGGCGGAGGTGGGGGTGGGGGCGAACTGGGACAAGGCGCACTGAGCCGGGAGCGATAGTAAGAGGCGGCTTTGAGTGTTTTTGCGCTCTCCCTTTGCGATCGGGATAAAGCCGAATGTGCTTGGACAAGTGCTTCAGTTAAATATAGGGGACTCTATGAAGTTGGTGATGGGGGAGATAAATGGTGTGTGGATGCTCGACCTCATGAATGCAGCCACGTCTTCATGCGAGCGCGTGACAGCAACGGTGGCTTATGCCACGGGCAACTCCCCGTTCTTTGACCATTGTTTGGAGAACAAGCTGTTTCTAGATTTCTACGGTCTGCTGGACGAAGATCAAGCAGTGGCGATAGCAGTGATGGAAAAGCTGTTGAATGCAGGTCCGTTTTCCGCAAGGTGCTACTTGGTAAAAGGGCATTACCACCCTAAGGTCATCTGGTGGCACGGGTTCGGCGCATACATCGGCTCCGCCAACTTGACGCAAAGAGCTTGGTCAGCGAACGTGGAGTGCGGAGTCTTCTATGAGGACGAGGAGATATTGGGAACTCCGGTGCAACTTCAGTTAGAAATGTTGTTTGACAGGGTTCGTCAAATATCGAAACCGTTGGATGCAGAGCTGATTCGAGATCTCAAGCAAATCCAGGTTGCTTCCAACTCTGTGGACCGAGAGCATGCAAAGCTCAAGAGTAAATTTGATGAAGTGACGAAGAGATTTCCCGAGCATGGCGGTTTGACCTCTCCAAGCGCCAGCACCAAGCTCAGTCTGTTCGCACTTGAGTGGGAACATACTCTCGAGCTACTTCGTGGTTTGCGCCAAGAATTTATAGCTTTGAATCTGCGCCCGCATTGGGTTGCTGAAAATGCAAACGATACAGTGCACTTCGATCAGTTTCTTCATGCGTATTACTACGTCCGAGTCAGAGAGAAAGAAGATGAGGATGACTCTGCACGCAGCCATGAACGTGTGAACCGTTTTTTCGAAAAAAATCGAGTTGACAAAAAAGGGGCTTTGATAGAAGCGGCGAAGTGGTGGGCTTCGCTTGTTGAAGCGCCGCACGGGGAGGGAATTTTTATTGCCAATACCGCACCCAATATGCAGGACTTGTTTACAAAGGAGCGGATTGCAACTTGGACTTTCGAGGAGTTCAGGGATGCGATGATGGGCGTCAATGCCTTCAAAATGCATGCGCGCCAAGTCAAGAACAAGTTTTTCGGATTGCCTGAAGGCTACCGGGAAACTTTAGAACAACGGGCACATCGCTTGGCCAACTGGTTGTGGAATTTGGACCGTGGTGAAAAAAAATCGCTACGCGACATGTGGTCATTCCTTATTTGGGGGACCTCGCCAGCCAACATGACGGAACGCTTGTGGATCGTAACTAACGACGAGCAGTGGAACTTTCCGCGTCTGGGCCAAAGTTCGCTTGGCGAGGCCGTGGGTTGGGCTAGACCGAACGACTATCCACCTCGAAACAACCGTACAAATAAAGCATTGCGCGCTTTGGGACATGGAGATGTACGACAGTTTTCGTCAGACTGATCCGAATACCAAGCTAGATAAGTGGCTTATCCCGAACAGACTGCGAGGCATCTCGCAAGGAAGTGGGAGTGCCTTTCGTGTCACTTTGTCGTTAGGTGGATGACGACCTGTGTGCGGCGCTCATGTACAACACCTCGGAGGTCTAATGTTGAGCGTCCGCTTGCCATGTCTGAGTCAACTTTTTCGATGACAGCTGCCACCTGCATTGTGCGCTTCACAGACTACGAACGTGGATCACTCCAACGAATCGAGACTGGTCGTTCCTGCCCGACGGCAAGCCATTCGGCCAAATAGTCGGTCTAGCCCGGCAGCCTAGGATTTACCTCGCTAAGCTCATCAGACAACCAGCCATACAGCCATACCCTTCCAATTTGCTTGGAGCTCCAAATGCCCGACCCCACCCCCTACACCCCACCCGCCATCTGGCAATGGAACAAAGAAAACGGCGGCCAGTTCGCCAGCATTAACCGCCCCGTCGCCGGGGCCACGCACGATAAAGAGCTGCCCGTGGGCAAGCACCCGCTGCAGCTCTACTCGCTGGGCACGCCCAATGGCGTAAAAGTCACTGTCATGCTGGAAGAGCTGCTGGCGCTGGGCCACAGCGGGGCGGATTACGACGCGTGGCTGATTCGCATCAACGAGGGCGAGCAGTTTGGCAGCGGGTTTGTGTCTGTGAACCCCAACTCCAAGATCCCCGCGCTGCTGGACCGCACCGACCCCGCCCACCCGGTGCGGGTGTTCGAGTCCGGCGCCATCCTGATGTACCTGGCCGAGAAGTTCGGCAGCGCCTTTTTGCCCAAGGATGGCGCGGCGCGGGCGGAGTGCCTGTCGTGGTTGTTCTGGCAGATGGGCAGTGCGCCGTTTGTAGGCGGCGGGTTTGGGCATTTTTATGCCTACGCGCCGGTCAAGATCGAGTACGCCATTGACCGCTATGCCATGGAGGCCAAGCGCCAGTTAGATGTGCTGAACCAGCGCCTGGCCGTGACGGAGTACGTGGCGGGCGATGAATACACGGTGGCCGACATTGCGATCTGGCCCTGGTATGGCTTGCTGGTGAAAGGGCAGGCCTACAACGCAGGCGAGTTTTTGCAGGTGCACGAATACACGCATGTGGTGCGCTGGGCCGAGCAGGTGGCCAAGCGCCCGGCGGTGCAGCGGGGGCGCAAGGTGAACCGCGTGCAGGGCGACCCGGCCAGCCAGTTGCGCGAGCGGCATGACGCGAGCGACTTTGACACCAAGACGCAGGACAAGATCGAGGCAGCAGCAGCAACTTCTTCCCCCACACGCTGAGTTTTTTTCAAGGCCTCTCCATGATCACCCTATACGACTGCTCCACCGCCCCCAGCCCGCGCCGTGCGCGCATCCTGCTGGCAGAAAAGGGCGTGGCCCACGACACCGTGCAGGTGGACCTGCGCAGCGGCGAGCAACTGGGCGAGGCCTACCGCCAGATCAACCCACAGTGCACAGTACCTGCGCTGCGCGCCGAAGACGGCTTGCTGCTGACCGACAACGCGGCGATCACGGCCTATGTGGAGGCGCGCTACCCGCAGCCCGCACTGCTGGGCGAGACGCCCGCAGAAAAGGCCGAGATTGCGAGCTGGAACTGGCGCATGGAGTTCGAGGGCCTGCAGGCCATTGCCGAGGCGCTGCGCAACAGCGCGCCCGCCATGGCCAACCGGGCATTGCCTGGCGCGGTGGACTACCCGCAAATCCCGGCCCTGGCCGAGCGTGGGCTGGTGCGTGTGGGGCAGTTCTTTCAGCTGCTCAACGAACGCCTGGCGGGCCGCGACTTTGTTGCCACTGGCCGTTTCAGCGTGGCCGACATCACGGCCGTGGTGGCGGTGGATTTTGCGCGAGTGGTCAAGCACAAGCCCGGCGAGCAGCACCCGCACTTGCTGCGCTGGCGTGCAGCCATGGCGCAGCGGCCGTCGATGTCGCTCTGACCATCGCGCTGCTCTAGTGTGCTGTCCCCGTTGGGGTCGCAATGGGTGGATGCAAGGATTGCGCATCGGGCCTGTTCCTTGCATTGTTAGTTGATGCGCCTTCGCCACATAGAAGTTTTCAACGCCGTCATGCTCACCGGCAGCGTGAGCGCGGCGGCCCGCCTCATCAACGTCACGCAGCCTGCGGTCAGCCGCATCCTGGCGCATGCCGAATTGCAGCTGGGCTTTCCGCTGTTTCACCGGCTCAAGGGCAAGCTGGTGCCCACCACCGAGGCGCAGACGTTGTACCCGCACATCGAGCGCCTGTTCACCCAGTTGGATGATGTGCAGCGCCTGGCCAACAGCCTCAAGAGCGACCGGCGCGAAGGGGAGCTACACATCCTGAGCGTGCTGGCGCTGAGCTACGAGGTGCTGCCGCGTGCGTTGCGTTTTTTCAGGAAAAAGCACCCGGATGTGCAGGTGACCATCGACGCGCTGCACTCGCCCCAGATCGTCTCGGCCCTGGTTCTGCAGGAGGCGGATGTGGGCTTTGTGTTCAGCGCCATCGCCCACCCCGCGCTGACGCAGGAGCATCTGGCCGATGGGCGCATGGTGTGTGTGGCGCCCAAGGGCATGCTGGGTGCTGCGTTGGTGGCGGCCGGTGTGGTGCATCTGGCCGACCTGGCAGACACACCGGTGGTGCGGCTGGATGTGCGCGACCCCATCGGCACGGTGGTCAACCACGCGTGCCGCGAGGCGGGCGTGGGCCTGCAGACAGCGTTCACGGTGCAGACCTACCATGCGGCGCTGGCACTGGCACACCATGGTCACGCGGTGGCGCTGGTGGATGCCTGCACGGCGGCATCGGCCGACCCCAGCAAGGTGGATGTGCTGGCGCTCGCGCCGCACATTGCCGTGCCCATCAAGTCCCTGCGCACCGTGAACCGGCCCAGCTCACTGCTGGCCAGTGCCATGACGCAATGCATGCGCCAGGCGGTGGCAGAGACGCTGGAAGCGGTGGGCCTGCAGCCTGAGGTGGAATGAACGCTCGCCCCGCCGAGGCGGGCGGCACCTTAGGTTGCTATAGAGCGCTGGAGCGCGGTTGTGAGTCCGATGGGATTAGGCGGGTGCCAGCAGCTCGGCCACCTGTGCCGCCGTGCCAAACGACAGCGTGAACCCCAAAGACCCATGGCCTGTGTTCAGCAATAGGTTGTCGGGCGCGTCCGCCCTCCGGCCCACCACCGGGAGCCCGGTGGGCGTGGCGGGGCGCATGCCGGTCCAGGCATGCAGCTCCCCGCCTTGATGGCAGTGGGGGAAGACGGCGCGTGTGGCGTCGCGCAGGCTCTGGATGCGCGCGGCAGGTATGCGGGCATCGTGCCCTACCAGTTCGGCCATGCCCGCCACCCGCAGGCGCTGGCCGATGCGCGCAAACACCACCTTGCGTGCAGCGTCGGTCACATTGACGCGAGGCGCAGCCGATGGCGCCGGGCTGGTATCGAGTGTGATGCTATAGCCCTTGAGGGGGTACACGGGCAGGCGAAAGCCTAGCGTCTGCGTCACCTGGTGGCTGCGGCTGCCCAGGGCCAGCACAAACTGCTGCGCCTCGATGGCGCCTGCACTGGTCCGCACCGCAGCAATGCGCGAGCCCCTGCGCACAAAGCCCTGAACTGTGGCACCCAGTACAAAGCGCACGCCCCGTGCGGCCAGCACGGCCTGCAAGCCTTGGCAGACCATAAGGCAGTCGGCAGCGCATTCGCTGGGGGTGTAGATGGCTCCGGCAATGCGCGGCTGGTAGTGCTGCAGTGCGGGCTCGATCTCTGCGCAGCGCTGTGCTGACACCGCCTGTTGTTCGCAGCCCCACTGGCGCTGCAGGTCCATCTGACGTTGCGCAGCGGCCAGGCCGGTGGCGGTGTCGTACAGCACCAGCTTGCCGGTGCGGGAGAAGTCGCAGTCCAGAGTTTCTGCCCGCAGCATGGCCTCGAAGTGGTGGCGGCTCAGGGCGGCCAGCGCCAGCAGCTGCGCGGTGCTGCGTTCAGAGGTGGGTCGGTTGCAGGCGCGCAGAAACTCCAGCCCCCAGCGCCACTGGTGGGTGTCCCACTGCAGGCGCAGCTTGAGCGGCGAGCTGGGCGACAGCAGCAGCCGAGGCAGCTGCCGCCAGATGCTGGCGTCTGCCAGTGGCTGCACATAGCTGTAGCTCAGCTGCGCGCCATTGCCACCGCTGGCGCCCGTGCCGGGCCGCGCCTGGTCGATGACGGTGACCTGCAGGCCGCGCTGTTGAAGTTCATACGCCGTGGCCAGGCCGACGATGCCTGCGCCCAATACACATACCTGCATCGGAGAGAGTGAAACGGTTGGAGGAGGTGCCAACGAATGTAGGGGGCGATGCACCTGCTGAACAATGCCAAAGCAGTGCCTTGCCATGCCGGGAAGTTATGCGCATGTCGGCGCCTGACGCGTCCAGCCAAGCATGTGGAGGTGGAGTGGGGGCTGCCGACGCCATGGTTCAAAAAGAGGGCGAGGCGGTCCACGATGGTGCATGGATGCGCACCGAAACAGAGCCATAACTTTTCATCATGGTGGACACGTGCAAATGAATTGTTCAAGACCGCCGCAAATTTTTACAGTGCCCCTGCGTCCTGTTTTCTCGTCTGTCCGACTGTCTGTTCACCTGTTTTTTTGCAAAGGGATTCCCATGAAGCTCTCCGCTGTCACCGCTGCCGTCCTCGTGGTCGCCGGTGTGCTGGCCAGTACCGTGGCCAGTGCCGACACCCTCAAGAAGATTGCCGACACCGGCAAGATCACGCTGGCCTACCGCGAGTCGTCCGTGCCCTTCAGCTACCTAGCGGGCCCGGGCAACCCGGTGGGCATGTCGGTGGACATCTCCAACGCCGTCGTCGATGCGGTGAAGAAGCGCCTGAACAACCCCGCCATCAAGGTGGAGCTGCAGGCCGTGACTTCGCAAAACCGCATTCCGCTGCTGACCAACGGCACCGTGGACCTGGAGTGCGGATCGACCACCAACAACACGGCGCGCGGCAAGGACGTGCAATTTGCCATCAACTATTTCTACACCGGCACCCGGCTGCTGACCAAGAAGGCCTCGGGCGTCAAGAACTACGCCGACCTTGCCAAGAAAAAGGTGGCCAGTACCTCGGGCACCACCAACGCGCAGGTGATCCGCAAGTACAACCGCGACAACAACCTGGACATGGACATCGTGCTGGGCAAGGACCACGAGGACTCGCTGCTGCTGGTGGACACCGGCCGTGCAGAGGCCTTTGCCATGGACGACATCCTGCTGTTTGGATTGATGGGCAACACGCGCAACCCGGCCGACTGGGTGGTGGTGGGCGACTCGCTGCAGGTGGAGCCCTATGCGTGCATGCTGCGCAAGGACGACCCGCAATTCCAGGCGCTGGTCAACGGCGTGATCGGCGGGATGATGAAGTCGGGCGAGTTCGAGAAGCTCTACACCAAGTGGTTCATGTCGCCCGTGCCCCCGCGCGGCCAGAACCTCAACCTGCCCATGAGCAAGGAGCTGCGCGACAACCTGGTGGCCCAGAGCGATAAGCCTGCGCTGTGATGAGCGTGAGCATGTTGCCGTCCCCCCCGCACCCCCAGGCCCCGCAGGTGGTGGGCATTTTGGGCGGCATGGGGCCTGCTGCAGGTGCTGACTTTGTGCGTCTGTTCGTGCAGGCCTGCACCGACCGCATGGCGGCGCTGGGCATCCCCGTGCACGATCAGGCTTACCCTGAGCACTGGCTGGCACAGGTACCCATCCCCGACCGCACTGCCGCTCTGCACGACACGCGGCCCGGTGCCCACCAGCCTGCGGACCCCATGCTGCAGGCCACGGGTCGCCTGGCGGCGCTGGGCGCGCGCGTGGTGGCCATTGCCTGCAACACGGCCCATGCCTGGCATGGTTTGCTGCAGCAGCGCTTCCCGCAGTTGGTGGTGCTGCATGGGGTGCAGGAAGTGGCGGCCGACCTGGCGCTGCGCAAGGTGCACGGCGTGGGCCTGCTCGCCACGCAAGGCGCGTACGAGGCGGGCTTGTACCAGCGCGAACTGGAGCACCGCGACATCGACTGCTTTGTGCCCGAACCGCGCGAACGTGACCAGTTAATGCAGGGCATCTATGACGGCGTGAAGGCCGGCAACTACGCACTGGCCCGCCAGCGGTTTGAGGCGGTGTCGCTGGTGTTGCAACAGCGCTATGGGATCTCCACGCTCATCATGGGTTGCACCGAGATTCCGCTGGCACTGTCGGAGCATTCCCGGCTGGAGGGGCTGACGCTGGTCAACCCGTCTCTGGTGCTGGCGGCCGCCTTGGCGCGGCATGCGTACGGGTCCATGGGCGCGGGAGTGTCACCCACCGCTGTGTCCTCCACCCCGCGGGCGTTGGTGTAGCGGCTTCGCGCCGTTGCGCTGCAGACCGGTAGCGCTGTCGCGCCTGCCGGGCCTGATGCAAAGGGCAAACAAAGGCCACTTCGACGGCGGCAGTCACACAGATTGAGGAGATGTAAGCCATGGGCTTTGGAGCAACCCTACCGAGGCGGGGACTGGTGTGTGCGCTGATCGCCTGTGCCATGGGGCCCATGGCGGGCGCCATGGCGCAGAGCAGTGGTGCGGCAGCTAGCCCATCGTTACTGCCCAAGGCAGGCGCGTCTGCCACCGTCGCTGCGCTCTCTGCCCTGCCGCCGGGCAGGACGCTACAGCGCATCCAGGCCTCCGGGGTGGTGGTCATCGGCCACCGCGAGTCCTCTTTGCCCATGTCTTACGTGGCCAACGGGGTGCCCATGGGCTACAGCGTGGATGTGTGCCTGCAGATTGCGCAGGCCATCGGGCGCCATCTGCAGCGGCGGGATTTGCGGGTGGACTTCCGGCAGGTCACGTCGGGCAACCGCTTTGAGGCCATCGAGCGCGGCGAGGTGGACCTGGAATGCGGCTCCACCACCAACACGGCCGCGCGCAGGCAGCGGGTGGCTTTCACCATAGCGCACTTCATTGCGTCGTCGCGCATCGTGGTGCAGAGCCAGCGCCCCTACGAGCGCATTGAAGACCTGGACGGCAAGACCGTGGCCTCGACGGTGGGCACCACCAACATCGATTCGCTGGCACGCGAGGCCGCCAACAAATCGGTGCGCCTGCGCATCGAGCCCACCCGGGACCATGCCGAGGGCTTTGGCTGGGTGGTGGATGGCAAGGTAGACGGCTTCGCGATGGACGATGTGCTGCTCTATGGCCTGCGTGCCAGCCATGCGCGTCCACAAGATCTGAAGGTGATTGGCAAGCCCATGACCATCGAGCCCTATGCGGTGGCGTTTGAGCGCAACGACCCAGCACTCAAGGCCGTGGTCGACGCCGAGCTGCGGCGGCTCATCCAGACGCGGGAGCTGCACCGCCTGTACGACAAGTGGTTCACCCAGCCTATTCCGCCCCACGGCATCAACCTGGGCATGCGCATGTCGCACCTGCTGGTGGATTCGCTGCGGTATCCGTCGGACTACGTGCCCCAGTGACGAGGGCCCAGGCTGTGCGCGTCACCGCCAGGCAGTCGCCACCAGCTGGCTGTAGTGCACTGCCTTGCGGCCCAGCAGCTGTTCGAACAACGCAGGGTTGCCCACGTTGTCGCTACCCAGCATGGTCAGGGTTTCGGTGCACCAGGGCACGCTGGGCACGGCATCGCCCAGGCGGGCACTCAGCTGGGTGAGCGGGTCGGGCAGGCGCAGCACATGCGCCTTGCCATGGCCCAGTTGCTGGCGCAGGCTGGAAATGAAGTCGCCCATGGTCAGGGCCTCGGGGCCAGCGCACTCGACGATGCCCTGCGTGGCGATGGCTGGGCCCAGCAGGGCAACGATGGCGGCAGCCAGGTCGTGCACCGACACGGGCTGCACCCGCGCTGTGAGCATGGGGCCGGGGAACAGTGCCACCGGCAGGCGGGCCAGGTTCATGAACAGCGCGCTGCTGTCACCGCCTTTGCCAAACACCACACTGGGGCGCAGGATGGCCGGGTGCAATGCCCCTCGTTGGGCCAGCGCCAGCAGGTGCGCGTCTGCTGCGCGTTTGGTGGTGGCGTAGCGGGTGGCGCTGCCTTCAATGCCCAGTGCCGAGACGTGCACAACCCGCCGTACGCCCGCCTTGGCGCAGGCGTCAAACAGCGCGACCGGCGTGTGCTGGTGCACGGCATCAATCGGGCGCGCACGGCTGTCGCGCAGCACCCCCACGGCGTTGACCACGGCATCGATACCCGCAAGGCGCGGTAGCCAGGCCTGGGCCGAGGTGTCCCGCGCAAAGTCCATGGGCACCGGCAAGGCGCCGGGTGACCGGTGGCGGGGCGATACGCCGCCATGCACCTGGTGTCCTGCCCGGGTGAGTGCGGCAGCCACGGTGCGGCCCACAAAACCCGTGGAGCCGGTGAGCAAAATGTTCATCAGCGTTGTCCTGCGAAGAAGGTGAAGCGTGTAAAAAACCGACGGCCCGGCGCGGACCCGCTCAGTCCGTCGCTACCCCCGTAGGCAACACGGTCACTGCGGAGGCGTGAAGACCTCGAAGCGGTTGCGCCCCCCGTACTTGGCGCGGTACAGGGCCGCATCGGCCGCGTGCACGAGTGTGTCAGAACTGGTGCCAGGGCGTGGCACCAGGCTGGCAATGCCCATGCTCGCCGTGATGTAGGGTGCCGTGGGGGAGCGGGGGTGGGCCAGGGCCGACTCGCGCAGGCTGGCCATGCAGCGCTCTGCCACCGTCACGGCCTCGGGCAGGGGCACATCGGGCAGCAGCAGAACAAACTCCTCGCCGCCGTAGCGCGCGGCCACCTCGTCGGCCCGGCGGATAGTGCCCTGCAGCAGCTGCGCCACGCGGCGCAGGCATTCGTCACCGGCCAGATGGCCGTAGTGGTCGTTGTAGAGCTTGAAGTGGTCGATGTCGATCAGGATCACGGCCAGCGGCAGCTGGTGCCGCCCGCAGCGCATCCATTCGGTGGCCAGCCGCTCGTCAAAGCGCCGGCGGTTGCCAATGCCCGTCACGCCGTCGGTGGTGGACAGCAGGGCCAGCTTGGCGTTGGCGGCGGCCAGTTCCTGTTCCTTGCGCACCAGTTGCGTGACGTCGGTGCGCACACCGGCGATGCCGCCCTGGGGGGTGCGCCGCTCGTCGGCCTGCAGCCAGCGGCCCTCGGGCAGGCGCTGCAGCACGGCATGGTTGGCCGCACGGTGGTCGGCCATGCGCTGGGCGAGCCAGGCTTCTTCGTTGCCAACGGCATCGGGGTACTGGCCGCGCTCCGCGCCGTAGCGTGCGATCTGTTCAAACGTGCTGCCGGGCACGATCATGGGGGCCGAGATGGGGTACAGGCGCCGGTACTGGGCGTTGCACACCACGAGCTTGTCTTCCGCATCGAACAGGGCAAACCCTTCGGGTAGCGACTCCACGGCGTCCTGCAGCAGCTGGCGCGCCTGCTGCGCGGCCTGTTGGGCGGCCTCCAGGGCCTGGCGTTGCTCGATGAGGTTGGTGATGTCCAGCCGCACGGCCACCACGTAGTTCTCGGGCGTGCGGGTTTCGTAGATGTTGATCCAGCGGCCGTCGCTCAGGCGCTGCACCAGGGTGGACGTGCTGCTGCCATGCTCCGACAGGCGCTCTGCGATCCAGGCCTCTTCGCGTCCCTTGGCCGACGGGATCAGGCCGCGCGAGACCGAATAGCGCAGGATGTCCACAAACCCCTTGCCCAGGTGCTCGGCATAGTCGATGTAGGGGTACATGCGGGACAGCTGCTGGTTGTAGAGCACCAGCCGGTCCTGCTCGTCGAAGATCTCGATGCCCACGGGCAGAGCCTCCACTGCGCGCTCCAGCAGCTGGCGCATGCGCTGGCTTTCCTGGCGGGCGGCCTCGACCTTCTGGCGCTGTTCGATCAGGTCGCTGATGTCCAGGCGCACGCACACCGTCATGCCGGACGGGGTGCGGCATTCGTGCATGTGCATCCACGTGCCGTTGGGGTAGTGGCGCACCTCGGGGCCAGGCCGGTGGCCCCGGATGGCCAGCTCGTGGGCCAGCCACAGTTCTTCCTGGCCCTTGGCTTCTTCGGGGATGCCGTAGCGCAGGCCTTCGCGCAGCAGTTCTTCGTAGGTCTTGCCCAGGGACTCCGCCACGGGCAGGTGCGGACGCAGGCGCGCCATCTGGTCATTGCACAGCACCAGCCGGTCTTGTTCGTCGTAGATGTCCAGCCCGGCGGGCATGGCGTTGACGGCTTCGCGCAGGCTGCGCTCGGCACGTTCGGCGTCGTGCAGGGCCTGCTTGAGCGCACGCTCCTTGTGCACCGCGTCCGTGATGTCGGAGCGCAGCACCACCATGCCGCCCCCCTCTTGCAGGCGCTCGGTGATGAGCATCCAGCGGTCGCCCTCGACCTCCTGCACCTCGGGCTGGCCGGGGGCGCGGTGGCGGGCCATGCGGTCGGCCAGCCAGGCGTTGGTGTCCTGTCGTGCGCCCACGATGTGGCCGGACTCGGCCGCCCGGCGCAGCACATCTTCAAAGCGGGTGCCGTACTCGACGGCCATCATGGTGCCGGGGCTGACTTCCCGGTACCGGGGATTGCATAGCACCAGGCGGTCGTCGGCGTCGTAGATGGCCAGGCCGTCGGGCAGGATGTCCAGCGTGGCGCAGAGTTGGTTGGTGGCCCGCTGCGCGGCGTCCTGGGCGGCGCTGGCGGTGGCATGCAGGGCCACCAGCCGCAGGCTGAGCCACCAGCACAGCACGGCGCTGGCCACCAGCCCCAGCCCGGCGCCCACGCTGGCCAGGCGCATGGCGGGGTCCATGCTCTGGCGGGCCAGGGCCCAGGTCAGCAGCCCCAGGCCCCCGGCGCCACAAATCCCGGCCACCAGCCGGACCAGCAGCTGTCCGCGCAGGGGGAGGGGGGTGGGGTGAGGGGGCATGCGCTGGGGCCGTTGCGAGGGTCTGCGGAAAGTGGTCGGGCGGGTGGGGTGAGAAAAAAATCAACAATAAAGGGATGGGCGAGCAGACGTCCGGGTGGTGGCGGTCCGTGGACGCAGGCCCCTGACGAAGGTGCTCGCAGAAAGTCTAGCAGCGCTCCCCGTTTTCCGGTATCCGAAAATGCGGAGGCGGTGCAAACCCCATAGACTCCGGGGCTGGCACTTTTCACCCCTTGCCCATCCCTTCTTTTGGAGAAAACCGATGTTCAATGACGACCTCCATGCTGACGCCCAAGCGCTGTTGCCCGGCCGCACCACCGAAGCGGGCGCCACGCGCCGCACTGCGCTGCAGGCAGCGCTGGGCCTGGGTTATGCGGCCGCAGCCGCGCCCATCATGGCGCAGACGGCCATTGCCACGCCGGCAGACGGCCTGACGGTGGGGGAGGTGAGCTTCACGGTCAACGGTTTCAAGGTGCCCGCCTACCGCGCGGCGCCCGCAGGCAAGACCGGCCTGCCCGTGGTGCTGGTGATTCAGGAGATTTTTGGTGTGCACGAGTACATCGCCGACACCTGCCGCCGTTTTGCCAAGGCGGGTTACCTGGCCATTGCGCCCCAGCTGTACGCGCGCCAGGGCGACGCCTCTGCCTACACTGACATCGCCAAGCTGATGGCCGAAGTGGTGTCCAAGGTGCCCGATGCCCAGGTGATGGCCGACCTGGATGGCGCCGTGGCGTGGGCCACCGCCAATGGGGGCGATGGCGCCCGGGTGGGGATCACCGGCTTTTGCTGGGGCGGCCGCATCACCTGGCTGTATGCCGCCCATGGCCCCGTCAAGGCTGGCGTGGCGTGGTATGGACGGCTGGTAGGCCAGCCCAGCGAACTCACCCCCAAGCACCCTGTGGACCTTGCGCCTATTCTCAAGGCGCCGGTGCTTGGTCTGTATGGTGAAAAAGACACCGGCATCCCCCTTGACACGGTTGATAAGATGAAAGCGGCCTTGTCCAGCGGCTCGCCGCAGGCCAAGGCGTCGGAATTTGTGGTGTACCCCGATGCACCGCACGCCTTCCATGCCGACTACCGCGCCAGCTACCGCAAGGAAGCGGCCGAAGACGGCTGGAAGCGTGCGCTGGCCTGGTTCAAGACGCACGGTGTGATTTGATGCACAAACCCCCGGCCCACCAGGCCACCCACAGCCGCCCCACACCCGGGGCGGCTTTTTTCATCTTGCATCGGGCGTGCAGAGCTTGAACAGGTTTTAAGGCATACAGATAAAGCGCAACAAGCTATGACATTGGTAGCAATCATTCTGGCCACCCTGGCCGCTGGTATCGGCAGCGTGTGGCTGGCCGCCTTGCTCATGCGGCTGGGTCTGGGCGGGCGGGGCGATAGCGTGGGCCCGCAGCACCTGCTGAGCCTGGCGGCGGGCGCCCTGCTGGCCACGGCCTTCATGCACCTGCTGCCCGAGGCGTTCGAGAGCCAAGCCGGTGCTCACGACCTGTTTGCCACCCTGCTGGTGGGTGTGGTGTTCTTCTTCCTGCTCGACAAGGCCGAGCTGTGGCACCACGGGCACGAGCACAGCCATGCAGAAACCGCAGCGCACGGCCACGCCCCGCACAACCACGGTCACGCGCATGACCACAGCCATGGCCATGCCCACCACCATCACCACGGCCCCCGTTCGGGCGGCTGGGCGGTGCTGACGGGCGACAGCGTGCATTGTTTTGGCGACGGCATCCTGATCGCGTCCGCCTTCATGGCCGACATCCGCCTGGGCGTGATCGCCGCGGTGTCGGTGCTGGCGCACGAGGTGCCGCACCACATGGGCGACCTGGTGGTGCTGCGCCAAACCAGCCCCAACCGCCGCATGGCGCTGGTGAAGGTGTCGCTGGCTGGCGCCGTGACGGCGCTGGGCGGCGTGGTGGGCTACTTTCTGGTGGGGCAGCTGCAAGACTTTTTGCCCTACTTCCTGGCCGTGGCATCGAGCAGCTTTGTGTACGTGGCGCTGGCCGATTTGATCCCCCAGCTGCAAAAGCGCCTCACGGCCAGGGAGACCATTGCGCAGATTGCCTGGCTGATCGCGGGCATGGTGATCGTGACGTTGGTGAGCGGGGCGGCGCACGCGCATTGATGTGCTGGGAGGTGAGGCCTTGACTTTGCTCAAGGCCGTACCAGGCGGTTATGCCATGCTGGACGCATGACCGCTCCACACGCCAGCACCGTCTCCCTGGGCCTGCTCGCCCAGCCCACGCGTTTTCTGTTCTTCACCGGCAAGGGCGGAGTGGGCAAAACCTCGCTGTCCACCGCCACGGCCATTTCCCTGGCGGATGCCGGGCGGCAGGTGCTGCTGGTCAGCACCGATGCGGCCTCCAATCTGGATGAAATGCTGGGCGTGCCGCTGTCCAACCAGCCGGTAGCCGTGCCGGGCGTGCCGGGGCTGCACATGCTCAACATCGACCCCGACACGGCGGCCGAAGCCTACCGCCAGCGCGTGCTGGCGCAGCTGGAGGCCACGGCCACCAGCGAAGAGCGCGCCACCGTGCGCGAGCAGCTCTCGGGTGCCTGCACCACCGAGATCGCGGCGTTCGACGAATTCGCAGCCTTGCTGGCCAGCGAAGGCGATGCGCTGGGCCGCCAGTTCGACCATGTGGTGTTCGACACCGCACCCACCGGCCACACCCTGCGCCTGCTGAGCCTGCCCAAGGCCTGGACCGGATTTTTGGCGGGCAATGACCGGGGGGCGTCGTGCCTGGGCCCGCACTCGGGCCTCAAGATGCAGGAGGCCCGCTTCAACGCTGCCTTGGCCGCACTGAGCGACTCGGCGCTGACCACCGTGGTGCTGGTCACTCGCCCCGACCCCCGCCCCATGCAGGAGGCCGCGCGCACCGCGCTGGAGCTACGCGCCCTGGGCCTGGCCCACCAGCGCCTGGCCATCAACGGCGTGTTCCATGCCAGCCAGCCGGGGCAGGATGCGGTGGCCGACGCCATAGAGGCCTTGGGCCGCCAGGCCCTGGAGCAGATGCCAGATGCGCTGGCGCAACTGCCGCGCGACGAGGTGCCGCTGCGCGCCTTTGACACGGTGGGCCTGCCCGCGCTGAGGGCCTTGCTGGGCGGCGGCGACGTGCCTTCCAGTGCGCACAGCGCCACCGCAGCAGCGCCCTTGCAGGCCGAGCCGCTCGCAGCCCTGGCCGACGCGCTGGCCGCCAAGGGCCACGGCCTGATCATGGTGATGGGCAAGGGCGGCGTGGGCAAAACCACCATTGCCGCCGCGCTGGCCGTGGGGCTGGTGCAGCGTGGGCACAGCGTGCACCTCACCACCACCGATCCGGCGGCCCATGTGCAGAGCCAGCTGGACGGCAGCCTGCCGGGCTTGAAGGTGGGGCGCATCGACCCGCACGCCGAGACCCAGGCCTACATCGACAAGATCATGGCCACGCGCGGCAAGGCGCTGGACGACGCAGGCCGGGCCCTGCTGCTGGAAGACCTGCAGTCACCCTGCACCGAAGAGGTGGCCGTGTTCCATGCCTTCAGCCGCGTGGTGAACGAGGCCCGCAGTGCCTTTGTGGTGCTGGACACGGCCCCCACCGGCCACAGCCTGCTGCTGATGGACGCAACTGGCGCCTACCACCGGCAGATGACGCAGCAGTACGAAGGCAGCGCGAACGCCAAACACATCATCACGCCGCTGATGCGCCTGCAGGACGCGGACATGACCCACGTGGTCATCGTCACGCTGCCCGAGGTCACGCCCGTGAGCCAGGCCGCTGCGCTGCAAGACGACCTGCGCCGCGCCCGCATCGAGCCCTGGGCCTGGGTCATCAACAAAAGCGTTGCCGCTACGGGCACCAGCGACCCGCTGCTACAGGCCCGGCTGGCGGGCGAGCAACAGCAGACGGCACGCATTGCCAGCGGCCTGGCGCAGCGTACCTACGTGCTGCCCTGGCTGGCGACCCCGCCGGTGGGGGTGGATGCGTTAGGGCGGCTGGTGGCTGAGCCTTCTGCAGCATCAGAAGGTTTGCTATCTCATTGATAGCTGCTCAGGCATATGGAACTAGCGCTATCGGCCAAAATGGCTCAAAAATATCCGTAGGGGTGTTCCAAGGCCCCCACAGGCCTGTGCAGCCCCGCGGCTAGCGCGCCAGTTCCTCGCGCACGGCCGCCACCTGCCGCCGCGACACCGCCAGCAGTTCGGTTGATCCCTGCAGCCGCACGGCCCAGCCTTCGCCCTCTTCAGGGTCGTAGTGCTTCTCCAGCGCGCGCACGGCACGGCGCGCGACCAGGGCATTGCGGTGGATGCGCAGAAAACGCGGCGCAAACTTGGTTTCCAGCTCGCTCAGCGAGCCGTCCATGATGTAGCTGCGGGTGGTGGTGCGCACGGTCACGTACTTCTGCTCGGCCTTGAAGTACAGCACCTCGGCCAGGGGCAGGCGTTCGGTGCGGCCCCGGTCCTGGATCAGCAAAGTCTCGCCTTCGGGCAGGCTGGGCACGGCACTGGGCCCTGCCTGGCGGCTGGTGCGCTGCACCTTGGCCAGGGCCTGCTGCAGGCGCTCGCGGCGTACGGGTTTGGTGAGGTAATCCACGGCGTCCAGCTCGAACGCGCTCACGGCGTGGTCCGCATGGGCCGTCACAAACACCACAGCCGGCGGCTGGGGCAGGGCCTGCAGCGCATGCGCCAGCGCCAGGCCGTCCTGCCCCGGCATGTGGATATCCAGCAGCACCAGGTCGTACGCACGCCCCCCGGTGGGGCCCAGCAGCGCCATGGTCTCGGCGGCGTTGGAGGCCTCGGCCACCGTGCAGCGCTGGATGTCCGAGCAGTCGGACAGCAGGGTGCGCAAGCGGCTGCGCGCCAGGGCTTCGTCGTCAACGATCAGGATGTTCATGGGGTTTGGAGGGGGTAGGTTCGGTGGGCGCGACCACGCCACGGCGGGAGCTGCCGCGTGGGTCGCCACGCCCGCGTGGGGCCTTGCGCTGGCGGGAGGTGGGCTGGGGCGTGGGGTCGGCAGCGGGCAGGGTGATGCGCACCTGGTACAGCCCGTCCTGCACACCGGCGGTGAACTCGCCCTGCACGTCGTGCAGCAAGGCCAGCCGCGCGCGCACATTGGCCAGCGCGATGCCGTGCCCCCGGGTGCTGGGCTCATCGTGCCTGCCGGGTTTGCCCTCTTTGGGGGGCAGGGTGTTGGTGATGCGCACCACCACGCGGTTGCCGCGCAGCTCGGTCAGCACCCGCAACTTGCCGCCCCGGGCGCTGGGCTCCACGCCGTGCTTGACGGCGTTTTCTACCAGCGGCTGCAGCAGCAGCGGGGGCAGGCGCGCGCTGTCGGTGCGCGGGTCCAGGTTCCACTGCACCTGCAGGCGGTTGCCAAAACGCACCTGCTCAATGCCCAGGTAGCGCCGCGCAAGGGTGATCTCCTCGGCCAGCGTGGTGGATTCGCCCTGCTCGATGAGGGCCACGCGGAACAGGTCCGACAGGTCTTCGAGCAGCGACTCGGCCTTGGCTGGCTCCTCACGCACCAGCGCAATGGCGCTGTTGAGGGTGTTGAACAAAAAATGCGGGCGAATGCGCGACTGCAGCTCCGTCAGGCGCGCCGTGGTGGCGGCTGGGGTGCGGCCCCGGGCGCGCAACACCAACGCGGCCACCAGCATGGCTGCCAGCAAAGCGCCGGTGGCAGCGCTGGCCAGCCAGGGGGGCGAGGCCGACAGGCCCACCAGCGCCAGCATGGCGCAGGCATAGGCACCGGCCACGGCGCCCAGCAGCACCCCGGCGGCATATTGCTGCGCGGTGGACAGGCGCTGCAGCAACGTCTTGAGGCTGCAGGCTGTGACCAGCCACACCAGCGTGGCCGGCAGCGCGCCGCCGGTCAGCAGCGCCAGGCTGGCCAGCCATGCGGACGGGCTGCTGGCGCCGTACATGGCGCCCACGCCCACCACCACCTCCACAAACAGCACGGCCCGCAGCACCACACCCACCTGGCAGGCATCGAACACCAGGGCCCGCCCGCGTGGCGGCTGCCCGCCCGGCCCGGCGCCCGCAGCCGCCCGCACGCTGCGCACGGGCCTGTCTGGCAGGGCGGAATCCGGCGGCGGGGGCTGGGTCGATAAAATTTGGGTGTTTTGCATTGCGGCATCCGGGCAGTCCGGGTGTCTGAACCACCGGATTATTGCCCTCCTTATGTCCAAAGCCCAAGCCACCAGCGCCGACTCTGCGCCGTCCCACAACCAGCTCGACACCAAGGCCCAGGCCTGGTCGGCGCTGTTTTCCGAGCCCATGAGCGACCTGGTCAAGCGCTACACCTCCAGCGTGTTCTTCGACAAGCGCCTGTGGCAGGCCGACATTGCAGGTAGCCTGGCCCACGCCGAGATGCTGGCCGCGCAAGGCATCATCAGCGCCGAAGACCACGCCTCCATCCAGCGCGGCATGGCGCAGATCAAAGAGGAGATCGAGTCCGGCGCCTTCGAGTGGAAGCTGGACCTGGAAGACGTGCACCTCAACATCGAAGCCCGCCTGACCCAGCTGGTGGGCGACGCGGGCAAGCGCCTGCACACCGGCCGCAGCCGCAACGACCAGGTGGCCACCGACGTGCGCCTGTGGCTGCGCGGCGAGATTGATCTGATTGGCGACCTGCTGAAAGAACTGCAGGTGTCGCTGGTCGATGTGGCCGAGCAGAACGTGGACGTGATCCTGCCCGGCTTCACCCACCTGCAGGTGGCCCAGCCCGTGAGCTTTGGCCACCACATGCTGGCCTATGTGGAAATGTTCAAGCGCGATGCCGAGCGCATGGCTGACGTGCGCCGCCGCACCAATGTGCTGCCGCTGGGCAGCGCGGCGCTGGCCGGCACCACCTACCCGCTGGACCGCGAACGCGTCGCCAAGACGCTCGGAATGGACGGCGTCTGCCAAAACAGCCTGGACGCTGTGAGCGACCGCGACTTCGCCATCGAATTCACCGCCGCCGCCAGCCTGTGCATGGTGCACGTGAGCCGCCTGTCGGAAGAACTCATCATCTGGATGAGCCAGAACTTCGGCTTCATCAAGATTGCCGACCGCTTCACCACCGGCTCGTCGATCATGCCGCAGAAGAAGAACCCCGACGTGCCCGAACTCGCGCGCGGCAAGACCGGCCGCGTGGTCGGCCACCTGATGGGCCTGATCACCCTGATGAAGGGCCAACCCCTGGCCTACAACAAGGACAACCAGGAAGACAAGGAGCCGCTGTTCGACACCGTGGACACGCTCAAAGACACGCTGCGCATCTTTGCCGAGATGGTCGGCGGCCAGCTCAACCCTGCCACGGGCAAGAAGGAGGGCGGCATCACCGTCAACGCCCAGGCCATGGAGCAGGCCGCGCTCAAGGGCTACGCCACCGCCACTGACTTGGCCGACTACCTGGTCAAAAAGGGCTTGCCCTTCCGCGACGCGCACGAAACCGTGGCCCACGCCGTCAAGGCCGCAACCTCGCACAACTGCGATCTGTCGGAGCTGCCCCTGAACGTGCTGCAGGGCTTCCACCCCGCCATCGAGAAGGATGTGTACGAGTGCCTGAGCCTGCGCGGCTCGCTCAACGCCCGCAACACGCTGGGCGGTACCGCCCCAGCGCAGGTGCGTGCCCAGCTGGCCTGCCACCGCGCCCGCCTGGCCTGATCCTTGCACCGCCGCTTGACCTTCTACCCTGGAGCTTTTTCATGACAACTTCTCGCCGTAGCCTGCTGTCTCGCCTTGTGCGCACCAGTGCTTTTGTGGGGGCCGCACTGGCCGTGGGCCTGGCGTCTGCCCAGCAGGCCAAGCCCATTCGCCTGCTCGTGGGCTTTCCGCCCGGCGGTGGCACGGACGCCATTGCGCGCACCTTGTCCGAGAAGCTCAAGGACGAGCTGGGCCAGCCCGTGGTGGTGGAAAACCGCCCCGGCGCGGGCGGCCAGATTGCCGCGCAGACCCTGAAGGCCTCAGCGCCCGATGGCACCACGCTGTTCCTCACGCACGACCACACCATCTCCATCCTGCCCCAGGTGGTGAAGAACCCCGGCTACGAACCCGCGCGCGACTTTGTGGCGGTGGGCGGTTTTGCCACGTTTGTGAACGCGTTTGCCGTGTCGGGCGGCACGCCGGCCAAGTCCTTCACCGAGTACGTGGGCTGGGTCAAGGCCTCGGGCGGCGGCAAGGGGGCCGTGGGCATTCCTGCCCCGGCGTCCACGCCGGAGTTCCTGGTCAAGCTGATCGGGCAGAAGTACCAGCTGGACCTGGTGTCTGCACCCTACCGGGGCAGCGCCCCCATGATGGCCGACATGCTGGGCAACCAGATCAGCGCGGGCGTGGCCTCGGTGCAGGACTTCATGGAAAACCACAAGGCTGGCAAGGTGCGTGTGGTGGGCGTGCTGGGCACCAAGCGCCAGGCCTCCATGCCCGACGTGCCCACGTTCGACGAGATGGGTCTCAAAGGCTTTGAAGACCTGCCGTACTACGGCATCTACGCCCCCACCGGCACGCCGCAAAAGTTCATCACCGACTTCTCGAACGCGCTGGCCAAGGTGGTGGCCCAGCCCGATGTGCGGGAACACCTCACGGCCATGGGCCTCACGGTGGGCTACATGTCGCCCCAGCAGCTGGCCACGCGCGAAAAGGCCTACACCGAAGCCTGGACGCGCATCATCAAGACCAGCGGGTTTGTGGCGCAGTAAGGGCCGTCAAACTGGCGGCGGGTCATACACCTGACTCCGCCCGGATTCGCAGCGCGGGCGGTGCGTCCCCTGAGGGGCCGACGTGAGGCCTTTGGCCCGACCAACCTGGATGTTATCCGCGCGTTCAGCGTCTGCGCATTCGGTGCTGGCTGGCCTGCGCAGACCATGGCACCATCCGGCACCCACCCCGGACCTCATTCATGCCCACCAGCCGCCTTCCTTCGAACTGGATCCATCACCGGTACCTGCCCCTTGCGGTGGGCGTGTGCAGCAGCACACTGGCTGCCTTGCTGGCCTGGGTGGTCATCGACATCTCGCACACCAAGGCACGCGCCGAGATTGCCGCGCAAGCGCAAAGCCACCTGCTGCAGATCCGCGACCGCCTGGACCGGCAATTGCAGAGCACGTTGTCGGTGCCTGAAACGGTGTCCGCCTTCATTGCCGCACAAGGCAGCATGTCGCCCGACATCTTTGCCACCGTGGTGGGCCGCCTGCTGGAGCACCAGCGCAATATCCGCAACCTGGCCCTGGCGCCCGACAACGTCATCAGCGACGTGTACCCGCGCGTGGGCAACGAGCGGGCGATTGGCCTGCGGTACCTGGACAACCCGCAGCAGCGTGGCGCGGTGGAGCGCGCCATCCAGACCCGCCGCACGGTCGTTGCGGGCCCCATTCCTCTGGTGCAAGGGGGGCTGGGCATCATCAGCCGCACGCCGGTGTTTCTGGCGCATCCGCCGGGGCGCGCACCGGTGGGCGGGGCCCGTTACTGGGGCATCGTGTCGCTCACCGTCAATGCCGACACCCTGTTCGCCGATGTGGGCCTGAACTCTGATCAGATGGGCTTTCAGGTGGCGGCACGTGGCCTGGACGCGATGGGCGCGCAGGGCGCGGTGTTCATCGGCCGCCCCCAGTTGTTCGACGAGGAGCCCGCCACGCTCGATGTGCCTTTGCCGGGTGGCGGCAGCTGGATTCTGGGCGCGGTCCCTACCGGCGGCTGGGGAGCGGCAGGCCGCGCACCCGTGCTGGTGGTGATGCTGGCCTATGCGTTTGCGCTGGTGCTGGGGCTGTTGAGCGCGCGGCTGGTGCGCGCCCACCAGCAGGTATTGGCCCTGGCCAGCCATGACCGCCTGACAGGCTTGCCCAACCGGCGCCTGTTTGAAGACCGCTTGTCGCAGGCGGTGCTGACGGCCTACCGCGACCACCGTGCTGGCGCGTTGCTGCTGGTGGATCTGGATGGCTTCAAGGCCGTGAACGACAGTCTGGGGCATGGCAGTGGCGACCAGGTGCTGGTGCGTGTGGCGCAGCGTCTGGCCGGACTGGCGCGCGCCAATGACACCGCCGCCCGCCTGGGTGGCGACGAATTTGCCCTGGTGCTGAACGCCGTGGCGTCCCCCGAGGCCGCCATGGAAATGGCCCAGAAGGTGCTGGCAGCGCTGGTGGCACCCATCGGACTGGACAGTGGCCAACACGTGCTGACCGGTGCGAGCATTGGGGTGGCGTTGTTCCAGGGCCCTGCGGTGGAGTCGATGCCGGCGCTCATGGACCGGGCGGACCGGGCGCTGTACACCAGCAAGCGCAGCGGCAAAGGGCTGGCGATACTGGCCGAAGCCCCGGGAGTTGCCGAGCCGCCGCCGGAGACCTCCACGCCATCGGCGTGAGAGGCGGGTTTTGCCGATATCCAACAAAAATAGCTGCAGGCGCTAGTACATCAAGCGCTTGCAGCTATATTTTTAGGAGTGCAGCCTGTCGCAAGGTTGCCGTTCAGTCCGCAACCTGGTCACAGCATGGCCGTGCGCTGCTGCTCGGCGCGCGATGCGCCGATGGCGGTCTCCACGTTCTTGACCTCTTCGGGCGGGGGCAGCACGGCGGGCATGCCCAGGGCCTGAATGGCCAGTTCGCGGCACCAGCCCTTGGTGTGGTACAGGTGGTGGTCCTCGTCTTTTTCCACCGCCTTGTGGGCCACCTTGAGGGTGTGGCCCACATCGCCCGTGGCCACCTTGGCCACCTGGCCCAGCAGCTCCCAGTTGGCGTGGTCCTTGGTTTCGGCATGCACCACACATTCGCAGGCCACCAGCTGTGCGGCCTCTGGCGTGCTCGACTTTTTGGCCAGCTGCATCGCCTGGACCAGGGAGGTGCCAATGTGCTTGACCACAGCCCGCGTGGGCGACTGCGCATCGGGGTCCAGGCCCAGCGCATCGCAGATGCCGCGCACCACGTTCTGGTGCGCCAGCGTTTCTTCCAGGTAGCCTTCCCATTCCTTCTTCAGGTCGGGGTTGATGGCGCAGGTGATGGCGGTGCGGTACACCTGTTCGCCGCCGAGTTCGGTCTCCATCATCTGCAGGACGAGGTCGTCGAGTTGATGGCTGTCGTAGTGGCTTTTGGGCATGGTGACTCCTTGGGTGGTGGGTGAAAAAAAGGGGGCAATGCGGTCAGGCCAGGGTGCGGACCTGGGGCTCGCGGTCCCACTGGCGGGTCTGGGCGGCGGCGATGAAGCCCTGCACATCGGCCGGGTCCACCACGCCCGTATCGGGCTCGATGCCACCGGCCTGCAGGATGGCCCGGGTGCCCTTGCAGGCGGCAATGGCCTTGAGGTGGCCGAACGCGTCGCGGAACCAGTCCACGGCCGCCGCCTCCTTGGCCAGCTGTGCGCCCATGTCGGGCGACAGGATGGAGGCCACGGCGTCAAACACTGCCGACGGGGTGCCCGCCAGCTGGCCGTCGGCGGGCAGCAACGTGCCGTCTTTCAGCATGGCGCCGCCCACCTTGGGCGCGACGATTTTCACGGTGGCGCCCACTTTCTCCAGCGCCTTGCGCAGGTTGGCCACCGAGGTGCCGTTGGAGCCATCGGCCACCAGAATGCCGATGCACCGGCCCTGCAGCGTGGGCTTCATGCGGTCGATGATGCGCAGCGCGGGCGACAGGGGCAGGTCCTGCACCGGCTCGGTGGTGGCGGGGGCGGGCGGCAGGGTTTGCAGACCCAGGCCGTCGGCCACCCGCTGGGCCAGGTCAGCATCCACATGCAGCAGATGGCCCACCACCGCTTCGCGCACATGGGGTGTGCCCACCTTGGACAGCTCGAACACCAGCGCCGACGCCATGTGCGCCTGCTCCAGCGGGCTCTGGCTGCGGTAGAACATGCGCGCCTGGCTGTAGTGGTCGGCAAAGCTCTCGGGGCGCACGCGGCCCTTCACGCCGTCGTCTGCCTGGGCAACGTGGCGAAAGCCTTGCGCCAGCGAGGCACGGGGCGTGTCGCCCTGCAGGCTGCTGGGCTCGTAATTGACGCGGCCCTTGGGCACCTGCATCTGCATGTGGCCGTCGCGCTGCATGTTGTGGAACGGGCACTTGGGCGCATTGATGGGGATCTGCGCAAAGTTGGGCCCGCCCAGGCGCGATAGCTGTGTGTCCAGGTACGAGAAAAGGCGGCCCTGCAGCAGCGGGTCGTTGCTGAAGTCGATGCCCGGCGGCACATTGGCGGGGCAGAACGCCACCTGCTCGGTCTCGGCAAAAAAGTTGTCGGGCCAGCGGTTGAGCACCATGCGGCCAATCGGTTGCAGGGGTACCAGTTCTTCGGGGATGAGCTTGGTGGGGTCCAGGTGGTCAAAGGGAAAGCGCTGGGCGTCTTCCTCGGTGAACAACTGCACCGACAGCTCCCATTCGGGGAAGTCGCCCGCCTCGATGGACTCGAACAGGTCGCGCCGGTGGAAGTCGTTGTCGGCCGACTGCAGCTTGACCGCCTCATCCCACACGGTGGACTGGATGCCCAGCTTGGGCCGCCAGTGGAACTTCACAAACGTGCTCTCACCCGCTGCATTCAGCAGGCGGAAGCTGTGCACGCCAAAGCCTTCCATCATGCGCAGGCTGCGCGGGATGGTGCGGTCGCTCATGGCCCACATGATCATGTGCATGGTTTCGGGCATGAGCGAGACGAAATCCCAGAACGTGTCGTGCGCGCTGGCGGCCTGCGGAAAGCCTCGGTCGGGCTCCATCTTCACGGCGTGCACCAGGTCCGGGAACTTCATTGCGTCCTGGATGAAGAACACGGGGATGTTGTTGCCCACCAGGTCCCAGTTGCCTTCGGGCGTGTAGAACTTGACGGCAAACCCGCGCACGTCGCGCGGTGTGTCCACCGAGCCCGCGCCACCGGCCACGGTGGAAAAGCGGGTGAACACAGGGGTCTGCACCCCGATCTCGGTCAACACCTTGGCGGTGGTGTACTTTTTGAGCGAATGCGTGAGTTCAAAGAAGCCATGGGCCGCTGTGCCCCGTGCGTGCACGATGCGCTCGGGAATGCGTTCATGGTCAAAGTGGGTGATCTTCTCGCGCAGGATGAAGTCTTCCAGCAGCGCCGGGCCGCGCGGCCCCGCGCGCAGCGAGTTCTGGTTGTCGGCGACCGGAATGCCCTGCTGCGTGGTCAGTACCGGGTGCTTGCCGCCAGCCTGTTGCTGCAGTTCGCCCGCATTGCCGCGAAAGTTGTCGGACTGGGTGGAAGAGGGCAGGGCAGACGGCGATTTGTGGGCCGCGCTGCGCGAGGTAGGGGGTCGTGCCATGGGCGCTCCTGAGGGTGCGTGGGGTAAAACGAAGCCGTCATCTTTGGGCGCTGAGCAGGGGCAGCGGGTAGGACACGGCCCCATCGGCACGTCGTCATGCACAGGAGATACCCACGGGCCCGCTCGATACGTAAGTGCTTGCAACACACACCCGCGCGACATGGCACTTTGTTACGCTTGCCGGTTCCTTCGGAGGGGATAGCGTGAACGCAAAAAAATGGATGTTGGCCGCCAGCCTGTCTCTGGTGGCCTGGGGGGCCCAGGCCCTGCAGATCACCAGCTTCTCGCCCCAGGGCGAGGTGGCGCGCGTGCGCCAGGTGGTGGCCAAGTTCGATAGCGCTGCGGTCAATTTCGGCGACCCCAAGGCGCCCGCGCCGCTGAGCCTGAGCTGCAGCGACGCCAGCGTCACCAAGGGCACGGGCCGCTGGACCGGCGAGCGCGAGTGGGTGTTTGACTTCGAGCGCGACCTGCCGCCGGGCGTGCGATGCACCGCCAGCGTCAAGCCAGGCTTCAAATCGGCCGCTGGCGCAGAGCTGACGGGCGCCAAGAGCTATCAGTTCAATAGCGGCGGGCCGTTTGTGCAGAACCTCCGCCCCAGCACCTACGAGCAGATCGACGAGGAGCAGTTCTTTGTGCTGTTCCTCAACGGCGCCGCCACCACGGCCAGCGTGCAGGCCAACGTGTGGTGCACGGCCGAAGGCGTGGGCGAGCGCATCCCCGTGCGCCTGATCGAAGGAGCCCAGCGCGCCGAGATCCTCAAGGGCCTGGGGCTTGAGAAAGACGCCGCACGCGATCCCTTGTCGTTTGCCACGCTGGCCTGCAACCGCCGGTTCACCTCCGGCTCGCGCATTCAGATCGTGTTCGGCAAGGGTGTGGCAACGCCCAGCGGCGTGGCCAACACGGTGGAAAAGCGCTTCGATTTCAAGGTGCGCGAGCCGTTCTCGGCCGAGTTCAACTGCGAGCGTGAAAACGCCCAGGCGGCCTGTCTGCCCATCCGGCCGATGACGCTGTCGTTCAATGCGCCTGTGCCGCGCAAGCTGGCCGCAGCCATTCGCCTCAAGTCCGCCAAGGAAACCCTCAAGCCCCAGATCGACGGCGGCGCAGAAGGCGCCCAGGCCGATGCCCTGGTCAACAGCCTGCAGTTCAACGCGCCGCTGGCCGAGAACACGGCCTTCACCATCGAGCTGCCCAAGGACTTCAAGGACGCCTCGGGCCGCCCGTTGCGCAATGCGGACAACTTCCCGCTCAAGGTGTCTACCGGTGGCATGCCGCCGCTGGCCAAGTTTGCGGCGGCTCCGTTTGGCATCGTGGAGCGTTTTGCCGAAGGCCCCGCGTCCGACAACCCGCCTGCGCTGCTGCCCGTGACGCTGCGCAACGTGGAGGCTGCCCTGCGTGTGCAGGGCCTGCAGGCGGGCACCGCCACAGCCAGCGCGCCAGCGGGCAAGGTGAGCACGCTCAAGCCCCGCACCGACGCGGACATCATTGCCTGGTTCCGCAAGGTGCAGCGCTACGACAACTATGTGGTGAACCGTAAGCAGGCGCGCCAAGACGTGACCGGCCCCCTGCCCAAGGTGCTGGATGACGACAAGGAGTACGTGCAGTCGCGCATGCTGTCGCTGCTGGCGGGCAAGGGCGGCGTCAAGACGCTGGACCTGCCCAAGCCCGCGAGCAACGACCCGCGTCCGTTTGAGGTGGTGGGCATTCCGCTTACGCCCGGCTTCCATGTGGTGGAGATCGCGTCGCAAAAGCTCGGCGCCTCGCTGCTGGACGACCGCCATGGCGAAGGCCGTACGATGTATGTGCGCACCTCGGCGCTGGTGACCAACCTGGGGGTGCATTTCAAGCTCGGCCGCGAAAACGCCATGGCCTGGGTCACCACGCTGGACAAGGGCCAGCCCGTGCAGGGCGCCACGGTGCGCGTGTCGGACTGCCGAGGCAACGAACTGGCGCAGGCCGTGACCGACGCACAGGGTATTGCCCGTGTGGAGGGCCTTTCGTCCGAACCGCCCGGCTGCAATTCCAATTCTGAGGAGGAGGCCGGTCAGTCGTACTTTGTGAGCGCACGCCACAAGGGCGTGGATGGCGTGGAGGACATGGCCTTCACCTGGAGCGACTGGCAGCGCGGCATCGAGCCCTGGCGCTTCAATGTGCCCACCAGCCGGTCTCCATCGCCGGACGAGCGCGCCCACACGATCTTTGACCGCACGCTGTTCCGCGCAGGCGAAACCGTGTCGATGAAACACCTGCTGCGCGCCGAAACGCGCCAGGGTTTTGCCCTGTCGGCATCGCGTCCCGACACCCTGGTCATCACCCACCTGGGCAGCGGCCAGCAGTTCACCCAGCCCCTGGTGTGGCGCGGCACGGCCACCGGCGGGCTCAGTGCGCAAAGCACTTTTGCCATTCCGCCAGCAGCCAAGCTGGGCGTGTACCAGGTCGAATTTGCGGGCAATGGCACGATGAACGGCAACATTGCGTCGGGCTCGTTCCGGGTGGAGGAGTTCCGCCTGCCTGTGCTGGAGGGGCGCATTGCCCCGGTCGATAAAAAGGCGCTGGTGCGTGTGCGCTCGGTGCCCACCGACGTGCAGATCAACTACGTGGCCGGTGGTGGCGCAGCCAACCTGCCGGTGCGCGTGTCAGCCCTGGTGCGCGGCAAGTCCCTGGAGTTCAGCGACTACGACACCTTCCGCTTCAGCCCGCCCCGCAAGCGCGAGCAGAGCAATGCCAACAGCGACGACGAAGAGGCCTCCGCCAGCCAGGACGCGCGCGTGATTGCCGACAAGCTGCCGCTCACGCTGGACAAGAACGGTGCGGGCAAGGTCACCATCGACAACGTGCCCCAGTCGCGCCAGCCGCAGGAGCTGCTGCTGGAGGCCACCTATGCCGACCCCAATGGCGAGGTGCAGACCCTGCGCAGCACGCAGACGCTGTGGCCCGCCGGGGTGGTCGCGGGCATCAAGACCGAAGGCTGGGTGTCTGCGCGCCAGAAGATTCGCTTCCAGGCGCTGGCGCTGCAGCACAACGGCAAGCCGGCGGCCGACACCTCGCTGCAGGTGCAGGCGGTGGCACGCATCACCACCACCACGCGCAAGCGCATGGTGGGCGGCTTCTACAGCTACGACAACCAGACCGAAACCAAAGACCTGGGCACGCTGTGCACCGGCAAGAGCGACGCGCGCGGCCTGCTGCTGTGCGAGGCCAAGCTCGACGAGGCGGGCGAGGTGGAGCTGGTGGCCACGGCCACCGACAAGGACGGCAATACCAGCGTGGCCGCGTCGTCGGTGTGGGTGACGCGCCAGGGCGAGTTGTGGTTTGGTGGCGAAGACCACGACCGCATCGACCTGCTGGCCGAGAAGAAGAGCTACCAGCCCGGCGAGACCGCCAAGTTCCAGGTGCGCATGCCGTTCCGCTTTGCCACGGCCCTGGTGGCCGTGGAGCGCGAGGGCATCATAGACACGCAGGTGGTGCAGCTCAACGGCCAGGACCCCACGGTGAGCCTGAAGGTGCAGCCCGACTGGGGCCCCAACGTGTACGTGAGCGTGCTGGCCCTGCGCGGCCGCCTGCGCGAGGTGCCGTGGTACAGCTTCTTCACCTGGGGCTTCAAGGCGCCGCGCGAGTGGTGGAACTCGTTCTGGTACGAAGGCAAGGAATACCAGGCACCCACGGCGCTGGTGGACTTGTCCAAGCCCGCCTACCGCCTGGGCGTGGCCGAAATTCGCGTGGGCACGCAGGCCCACCAGATCGATGTGAAGGTGCAGGCCGACAAGGAGAGCTATGCCGTGCGCGGCAAGGCCCAGGTCACCATCACCGCCACGCTGCCGGGCGGCAAGCCCGCCGCCAATGCTGAAGTGGCCTTGGCCGCTGTGGACCAGGCCCTGCTGGAGCTGATGCCCAACAACAGCTGGAACCTGCTCGAAGCCATGCTGCAGCGCCGCAGCTGGGGCGTGGAGACCTCGACCGCGCAGATGGAAATCATCGGTCGGCGCCACTACGGCAAGAAGGCCGTGCCTGCTGGTGGCGGCGGCGGCAAGTCGCCCACGCGCGAGCTGCTGGACACCCTGCTGCTGTGGGAGCCTGCACTAAAGCTCGACGCCAATGGCCAGGCCAAGGTGACGGTGCCGCTCAACGATGCACTGACCACCTTCAAGATCGTGGCGGTGGCCGATGCGTCCACCGGCCTGTTCGGTACCGGCAGCACCAGCATCCGTGCCACGCAAGACCTGCAGATCATCAGCGGCCTGCCACCGCTGGTGCGCGAGGACGACCAGTTCCGCGCGCAGATCACGCTGCGCAACACCACCAAGGCCGCGATGAAGGTGGAGGTGGCGCCGCGCGCCACGCTGCTGGACCTGAAGCCGCAGACCATCGACATCCCGGCCGAAGAGGCGCGCGAGGTGGCCTGGGACGTGACCGCCCCAGCGCAGCTGGCGCAAACGCGCGCCGAGGCCATCCTGTGGGAGATCGAAGCCAAGGACCAGGTCAGCGGCGCCCGCGACGCCCTCAAGGCCCGCCAGCGCATCGTGCAGGCGGTGCCGCTCACGGTGCAGCAGGCCACGCTGGTGCAGGTGGACGGTAGCTACAACCTCGACGTGAACCCCCCCGCCGACGCATTGCCCGGCCGGGGAGGCCTCAAGATGTCGCTGCAGCCCAAGCTGGCCGAAGGCCTGCCCGGCGTGCGCGACTGGTGGGCCCGCTACCCGTTTGCCTGCCTGGAGCAAAAGACCAGCAAGGCCGTGGGCCTGCGCGACGGCGCGCTGTGGCAGACCGTGGTGGCGCAGTTGCCCACGTACCTCGACAGCGATGGCCTGGCCAATTACTTCCCGCCGCGCGACGGCGACGCCAACCGGGGCAGCGACACCCTCACGGCCTATGTGCTGGCCGCCACGCACGAGGCCGCCAGCATCAACCCCGCGTTTGCCCTGCCCGACGAAGCCCGCGCGCCCATGGAGCGTGGCCTGATCGCGTTTGTGGAAGGCCGCATCCAGCGCAACTTCTGGAGCCCGCGCAAGGACCTGGACATGCGCAAGGTGGCCGCGCTCGAAGCGCTGTCGCGCTACGGCAAGGCCCAGGGCCGCATGGTGAGCAGCATCACCATCGCGCCCAACCAGTGGCCCACCCACACGGTGATCGACTGGGTGAATGTATTGAGGCGCGTGGCCGATGTGCCCGAACGCGACAAGCGCCTGGCCGAGGCGATGCAGATCCTGCGCGGCCGCCTGTCGTTCCAGGGCACCAAGCTCATCTTCAGCAACGAACAGGACGACTACTGGTGGTGGCTGATGCAGAACGGCGACGTGAACACCGCCCGCCTGATGCTGGCCGTGATGGACGACCCGGCCTGGAAGGACGACATGGGCCGTCTGGCCAACGGCTTCATCAGCCGCCAGCAGGCGGGCGCCTGGCACACCACCACGGCCAACCTGTGGGGCGGCCTGGCGCTGGAAAAATTCAGCGCCAAGTTCGAGGCCACACCGGTGTCGGGCACCACCAAGGCCAGCATGGGCGGCAACACCGCCAGCGTGGACTGGAGCAAGGTGGACCGCGTGAAGGCATCGGACGCCACCGGTGCTCCCAACCAGATCACCTGGTTTGGCGCGCCCGCATCGCCCGGCAACCTTAAGAACAACGGCATGTTCCTGCCATGGTCTAGTGCTGCAGGCAAGACGGGCGGCAATGAGCAGCTGGCCGTCACGCACCAGGGCCCGGGCAAGCCGTGGCTCACGCTGCAGTCGGTGGCGGCCATCGATCTCAAGGCGCCGTTCGCGGCGGGCTATGCGATCAAGAAGACCATCACCCCGGTGGAGCAGGCCAACAAGTCGCTGCCCGCCGGCCAGTACACACGCGGCGACGTGCTGCGCGTGACGCTGGAGGTCAACGCCACAGCCGACATGACCTGGGTGGCCATCACCGACCCCATCCCCGGCGGCGCCACCATTTTGGGCAGCGGCCTGGGTCGCGACTCCGAGATCGCCACGCAGGGCGAAAAGAAGACCGGCGCGGGCTGGCCCGCGTTCGAGGAGCGCAGCTTCGAGTCCTTCCGCAGCTACTACGAGTACCTGCCCAAGGGCACCGTCAAGATGGAGTACACCGTGCGCCTGAACAACGCGGGCGACTTTGCGCTGCCGCCGAGCCGCGTCGAGGCCATGTATGCGCCCGAGATGTTTGGTGAACTGCCCAACGCACGGGTGAAGGTGCAGGTGGCCAAATAAGCTGCGACGCTCCAACGCCACTCTGTCATAACGCCGCCATGCACCGCCTTGCCCATCGCCCACCCCAGGCCTTCATGCCATGAGCCTCAGCGTCTTTCTGGAGCTGCGGTTCTGGCTGCTGGTGGGGTTCTCGCTGGTGCTGCCGGTGGGCATCTATGCGCTGCTGCTGGTCACCCGGTCGATCTCGCGCTGGGCGGTGCTGGGATTTGGTGTGGCGCTGGTGCTCATTGCGGGCGTGGATGTGTACCTGCTGCAGTCCATCGCCGCGCAGGCCAAGAGCACGCCGTCGCTGGCCGACGATGCGTGGTTCAGTTCCGAGCTGACGATTGCGCTGTACCTGCTGCCGGTGGTGTTCGGCGGCATCGGCGTCAACCTGATCTCGCACGTGCTGCTGCGCCACCTGACCGAGGCCGAGGGGCGGTTTGACCGTGAACACTCCGACCGCTGAGTCGCAAACACGTTCTTATGATGCTTCGATCCCTTCGTTTTCAGAAAGTCAACCCGCCATGATCCTGGGTCTCGCTGCCAACCGCCTGCACCACCACACCGAAGACGCGGCGCTCTTTGCCTGGTTGCGCGCCTGCGAGGCGGGCATCCGGGAACTGCAGCTGGGTCTGCACGCCGTGGGCCGCACGCACGATGCCATCGTCGCTGCGGGCATGCTGCAGGGGTACCGCCTGCTGGTGCGCTATCCGTACGGGCGCGACGGTGGGCTGATGAAAGTGGTGGCAGAGGTGGTGGGCATGGGGGAAGGGCGCACGCTCGATGGCGCGATTTACCTCACCGACCCCGTGGACCCTTCTTCCATCTTCCCCGAGGCGCTGGCCCTCAAGCGGCAGTGCGTGATCCATGGCAAGCCGTTTCTCTCCACCGTGGCCAGCGCACGCGACTGGATCGAAATGGAGCGCATCCACGCCGGGCTGGCGCCCGACCCACAGGCCGACAGGTTTCATGACCATGGCAACCAGACGCTGGCGCTGATTGCGCACGACGCATGCAAACAGGCGATGATCGACTTTGCCGATTGCAACTTTGATGTGCTGTCGCAGTTTTGCCACCGGGTGGCCACCGGCACCACGGGCCAGCGACTGAACGCCCTGGCGTGGAGCAAGGGCTGGCCCGAGGGGCAGCCCTGGGTGCAGCGCTTCAACAGCGGGCCGCTGGGTGGCGACGCGCAGATTGCCGACCTGGTGCTAGAGCGCCGTTGCCACCGCGCCGTTTTTTTTGAGGACCCGCATGTGGCGCGCCAGCACGAGGCCGACATCCAGCTGCTGGAGCGCGCCGTTACCACCGCCACGCACGACGCGGTGTGTGTCACCGTGCCAAGCGTGGCGCAGCGCTGGTGCGACGCCGTGCGCCTGCGCGCAGCGCGCTGATGGCGCTTTTTTTATCTCTGCGCGTTTGTGTTCCTTCCCTTCGATTTCTTCTTCACCTTGCGCCTGCGAACGCAGGCCGCTGCGCTGGTGCTGGCGGCCTGCGCCTCGGGCGTCTGGGCCATTCCCACGTTTGACGAGGTGCGCGCGGACTTCAAGCCGTCGGACACCCTGATCCTCTCGCGCGAAGGCGAGGTGCTGCAGCGCCTGCGCACCGATGCCACCGTGCGGCGCGGCCAGTGGGTGCCGCTGGCCGATGTGTCGCCCGCGCTGCGCCAGGCGCTGGTGCTGAGCGAGGACAAGCGCTTTTTTGAACACAGCGGGGTGGACTGGCGTGCCGCGTCGGCCGCCGCCTGGGGCAACCTGTGGAACCAGCGCACGCGCGGTGCCAGCACCATCACCATGCAACTGGCTGGCCTGCTCGACGGTGACTGGCGCCAGGGCCCCGGCGGGCGCACGGTGGTGCAAAAGGTGGGCCAGACGGTGGCTGCCCAGGTGCTGGACCGGCGCTGGCGCAAGGACCAGATCCTGGAGGCGTACCTCAACCTCGTACCGTTCCGCAGCGAGCTGGTGGGCATCGACGCCCTGAGCCGCACCCTGTTTGACAAGGCGGCCCACGGGCTGGACGACCGCGAAGCCGCAGTGGCAGCGGCCCTGGTGCGCGCGCCCAATGCTCGGCCCGCACTGGTGGCGCAGCGCGCTTGCGGGGTGCTGCGCGACATGCAGCAGCGCCCCTCCACCCCCACCTTGCCTGCTGCACCAGCGGCGCGCGTGGACTGCGATGCGCTGGACCTGTTCACCACGGCCGCATTGCAACGCCGCGCGTTCGATGCGAGCGAGGGTGTGGCGCCACACTTTGCGCGTTACCTGCTGCGCCAGCGGGACAAGGACAGCGCCGTGCCCGAGCGGGTGACCAGCACCCTGCGCGCACCGTTGCAGCGTTTTGCCATGCAGAGCCTGCAGCAGCACCTGCGCGAGCTGCGCGGGCGCCATGTGGAAGACGGCGCGGTGCTGGTGCTGGACAACGCCACGGGCGCCGTGCTGGCCTGGGTCGGGTCGTCCGGCCAGCTCAGCCAGGCCAGCGAGGTCGATGGGGTGCTGGCGCTGCGCCAGCCGGGCTCCACGCTCAAGCCCTTTCTGTATGCCCAGGCGATTGCAGAGCGGCGGCTCACAGCGGCCTCGTTGGTAGAGGATTCTCCCGCGCAGATCACCACGGCGGGGGGGCTCTACATCCCGCAGAACTATGACCGCCAGTTCAAGGGCTGGGTGTCGGTGCGCACGGCGCTGGCGGCGTCGCTCAACGTGCCGGCGGTGCGCACCTTGGTCATGGTCACGCCCGATGCCTTCCATCGCCAGCTCGGCGCTGTCGGAATGCCGCTGCGCGAAAGTGGCGACTACTTTGGCTACAGCCTGGCACTGGGCAGCCCCGAGGTGCCGTTGCTGCACCTGACCAATGCCTTCCGCACACTCGCCAACGGCGGGCGGGCGAGTCCTGTTGCAGGCACGCTCGCCAACGGCGGGCGGCAGGTCACCGTAGCCCCGGCCGATGCCAAGCCCCGCTTCACGTCCGCCATCGACCCACGCGCCGCCTTCATCGTGGGCGACATCCTGTCCGACGGCAATGCACGCGCACGCACCTTTGGCACCGACAGCGTGCTGGCCACCCGCTTCTGGGCGGCCGTGAAAACCGGCACCAGCAAGGACATGCGCGACAACTGGGCCGTGGGGTGGTCGGAGCGTTACACCGTGGGCGTGTGGGTGGGTAACGCCAGCGGCGCAGCCATGCACGAGGTCAGCGGCACCAGCGGCGCGGCACCCATCTGGGCAGCGGTGATGGGCTTTCTGCACGCCCGCGAGCCCAGCCGTGCGCCCAAGGCCCCTCAGGGGCTGGTGCGGGCGGCCGTACGGTTCGGCCCAGGGCCGTCGTCAGGCGCGGGCGCACCCCAGCCGCTGGAGGCCGCGCGCGACGAGTGGTTTGTTCCCGGCACGCAGCAGCCGTTGTTTGCTATGGATTCAATAGCTGGCGAGGCATATGGCACTGGCGCATCTGGCCCAAAAACCTCCAAAAATACCGCCCGTACCCCTGTAGAGGCTGCATCGGCTTCTGCCGCCGCCCCGGCGCGCATCACTGCCCCGGCATCCGGCACGGTGATTGCGCTGGACCCGGACATTCCGCCCGCGCGTCAGCGCCTGCAGTTCACCGCCACGCGCGATGCGGTGCAGTGGCGGCTGGACGGCAAACCGCTGGGCCGTGGGGCCCGGGTGCCCTGGCTGCCCTGGCCGGGCCGGCATGTGGTGCAGATCACCGACGCCCAAGGCACGGTACTGGACGAGGTGCGGCTGGAGGTGCGCGGCGCCGGTGTGGTGGCCGCACCCACCCGGGCAGGTGCGCATTGACGCCGCCAATCCCGAGGAATACGGTGTGCCTTGGTGCTAAGTCTCAGCTAAGGCGGCTGTTTAAAATAGTTACAAACTATCCCTATGCCATCGCTCCGCCAGTTTTTCTCTCACCGCCTGATCTGGCTGGCCTTGCTGGTGGCTCTGGGCATTGGTGCGTTGTTTGCGCGCACCATCTGGACCATTCGCAACGACGAGTGGAGCTACGCAGAGCAAACCAATGCCAACCTGGCCCGCACCCTGGAGCAGGGCTTGGCATGGTCGCTCGATTCGTTTGACAAATCTCTGGAAGGCGTGGCCCGCGAGGTGGCACGCCCCGAGGTCTGGGCCTTGCCCCCCGACCTGCGCGCGCGGGTGGTGTTCGACAACTCGCTGCGCGCGCGTGGCGCAGGCGATGTGCTGGTGCTGGACGCGCAGGGCAACGTCATTCTGGACTCGGGCTCCCTGGAGCCCCGCAAGGCCAATTTTGCCGACCGTGACTACTTTCTGGCGTTCCGCGAGCAAGGCCAGCAGGGGCTGTTCTTCGGCAAGCCCGTGCCTTCGCGGGTGACGGGCCTCAACATCCTGCCCATTTCTCGTGCCTACTACCACTCCGATGGCAGCTTTGCCGGGGTGGTGGTGGGGGCTATTCGTCTGAGTTATTTCAAAGAGCTGTATGGGTCTTTGGATCTCGGAAACAACAGCGGTATCAACCTCTTCCGGCAGGACGGGGTGGTGATCTCCCGGTTTCCCTACGGAGACGCCGACGTTGGCAAATCCATCGCAGGCACTCCGAATTTGGTGCGCTTCCAGACCGAGGGCGCGGGATCGTTCGTCGGTGTAGCGGCGCTTGACGGGATTGAGCGCCTGTATTCCTTCCGGCCCGTGGGCAACTATCCGCTGATCCTGAACGTCGCCCAGTCCACCGACACCATCCTGGCCAAGTGGCGGAGCAGCGCCTTGGTGCTGGGCGGTTTTGCCGTAATGCTGATGCTGGGCTGCCTGGGGCTGGCCCTGCTGTTTGTGCGCGAGCTGCTGCTGCGCCAGGAGGTGTCGGCGCGCCTGACCGAGGCCGAGCACGACCTGCGCACCACCCTGGACAACGTGCCCTCCATGATTGCCTACTGGGATGCCGGTATGCGCAACCGCTTTGCCAACCGCGCAGCGCTGGAGGAGTTTGGCACCTACCCGGCACCAGTGCGGGGCCGCCACATCAGCGAGCTGCTGAGCGAGGCCCGGTATGCGGCCAGCAAGCCCTATTACGACCTGGCGCTGTCGGGGGCGCCGCAACGGTTTGAACGCACGGACGAGGGACCCCAGGGCCTGCCGCGCCACAGCATCGTGTCTTACCTGCCGGACACCGACGCGCGCGGCGTGGTCACCGGGCTCTTTGTGCAAGTGACGGACATCACCGAGCGCAAGCGCATGGAGAACGAGCTGTTCGACGAGAAAGAGCGCGTGCGCCTCACGCTGCAATCCATCGGGGATGCCGTGGTCTGCTCGGACGCCAGGGGCATGGTGACCTACCTCAATCCCGTGGCTGAGCGTCTCACGGGCTGGCAGGCGTTTGATGCGGCCGGGCACAACGTGGACGAGGTGGTGAGCCTGCGCAGCCCCGACAACGACGAGCCCTTGCCCAACACGCTGCGCACCGCCATACAGCAAGGTGCTGCCACAGACCCCGTGCGGGGCGTGCTGGTGCACCGCACCAGCGGCCAGCGCTTCCAGGTGGAGGAGACGGCCAGCGCCATCACGGACCGCCATGGTGTGGTGACCGGTGCGGTGGCCGTGCTGCGTGACGTGACCGAGGCCGTGGCCATGGCCGAGCGCATGGCCCACCTGGCCCAGTACGACGCACTGACCGACCTGCCCAACCGCGTGCTGCTGCAGGACCGTGCCCAGCTGGCGATGGCGCAGGCGCGGCGCGAAGGCAAGTCGCTGGCAGTGATGTACCTGGACCTGGACGGCTTCAAGGAGGTCAACGACCGCCTGGGCCATGACGTGGGCGACATCCTGCTGGTGCAGTTTGCCCAGCGCCTGCAGGCGGCCGTGCGCGCGTCCGACACCGTGTGCCGGCAAGGGGGCGACGAGTTTGTGGTGTTGTTGCCGGGGCTGGACGGGGTGGAGCCCGCCTGCCTGGTGGCGCGCAAGATTCTGGCGGCCTGCGACGCTGCGTTTGAGCTGGCCGGGCAGCCGGTGCGGGTGGGCGTGAGCGGCGGCATTGCACTGTTCCCGCAGCACGGCAGTACCTTCGACGAGCTGTCGCGCCATGCCGACGGAGCCATGTACGCGGCCAAGCGTGGTGGCCGCATGCGCTTCATGCTGTACCGGGGGCCTGACGCCGAGCCCGAGGCGGTGTTGCCAGAGCCGGACCTGGCGGCCACGGCCCAGTAGCTGGCGCGCAAGGCGGGGCGACCTGACCCCTCTGCTGGAAATTTGTTGCAAGCCGTCGAAAAAATTTTGATGGCTGCCCCCCGCGCCACCGCCTACCATTTGGCGCATTTCCCATACCGGAGAGCCTGCGTGCCTAACCTGTCCAAAATCACATGCATCGAAGACCTGCGTGTCATTGCCCAGCGCCGCGTGCCGCGCATGTTCTATGACTACGCCGATTCGGGCTCGTACACCGAGGGCACCTACCGCGCCAACGAAAGCGACTTCCAGCGCATCAAGCTGCGCCAGCGCGTGGCCGTGAACATGGAAGGCCGCACCACCCGCACCACCATGGTGGGTCAGGATGTGGCCATGCCCGTGGCCATTGCGCCCACGGGCCTCACCGGCATGCAGCATGCCGATGGCGAGATCCTGGGCGCTAAGGCGGCCAAGGCGTTTGGCATTCCGTTCACGCTCTCGACCATGAGCATCTGCTCCATCGAGGACATTGCCGAACACACGGGTCGCCATCCGTTCTGGTTCCAGGTGTACGTGATGCGCGACCGCGACTTCATCAACCGCCTGATCGACCGCGCCAAGGCCGCCAACTGTTCGGCGCTGCAGCTCACGCTGGACCTGCAGATCCTGGGCCAGCGCCACAAGGACATCAAGAACGGCCTCTCGGCCCCACCCAAGCCCACCATCGCCAACCTCATCAACCTGGCCACCAAGCCGCGCTGGTGCCTGGGCATGCTGGGCACCAAGCGCCGCAGCTTCGGCAACATCGTCGGCCACGCCAAGGGCGTAGGCGATTTGTCGTCGCTGTCGTCGTGGACGGCTGAGCAGTTCGACCCGCAGCTCAACTGGGGCGATGTGGAATGGATCAAAAAGCGCTGGGGCGGCAAGCTGATCCTCAAAGGCATCATGGACGCCGAGGACGCGCGCCTGGCCGTGAACAGCGGTGCCGATGCGCTCATCGTCAGCAACCACGGCGGTCGCCAGCTCGATGGCGCGCCGTCCTCCATCGCGGCGCTGCCCGGCATTGCCGCTGCGGCCGGCAAGGACATCGAAGTGTGGATGGACGGCGGCATCCGCAGCGGGCAGGACGTGCTCAAGGCCCGCGCGCTGGGCGCGCAGGGCACGTTGATCGGCCGCAGCTTTTTGTATGGCCTGGGTGCCTACGGCGAGGCGGGCGTCACGCGGGCCCTGCAGATCATCCAGAAAGAGCTGGACATCACGATGGCGTTCTGCGGCCACACCAACATCAACAACGTGGATTCGTCGATCCTGCTGCCCGGCACGTATCCCACGGCCTGAGCGGCGGAATGCGCTTTACCTTGCTGCTGGCAACGGTACAGGTACAGGTACAGGCACAGGTGCGGGCAGGCGTTTGAGCGTGGCCAGATAGGCCACCACGTCCTCGCGGTCCTGCGCATCGTCAAGCTGGTAGTCCATGGCCTGGCCGGGGATCAGCGCCTCGGGGTCCGTCAGCCAGGCCTTGAGCGTGGCCCGCGTCCACAGGATCTTGCTGGCGCGCAAGGCCGGCGAGTAGTCAAAGTCCTTCAGGGCGCCAGCGCGGCGCCCCACCACGCCCCGGTGTGCCGGGCCGTCTCCATGCTGGTCAGGGCTGTGGCAACTGCTGCAATGCGCTGCATACAGCGCAGCACCACGCTCCACCGACTGGGCTGCAGCGGGACTGTGGGCCCCCCACACCAAGGTGGCCGCAACGGCAACCCAATGAACAGGGAACAGTGGGCGAGGCAGAGGCATGGCGGGCAGCATGGGGTGGAAAGCGCGAGCGTTGTTGGCAGAGGTGACTCTTGCAGTACGGACGATCCCGCCGCCTGGATTCATGCCCGTTGCGGTTGGGGTGCCCGATACCCCGACTACACCAATTTGCCGAGCCAGGGCACTGTTTTTGTGCCCGGCCGCATCCAAAGTGCCCGCAGTGGCGTATTCACACACAGCAAAGCCCCGCAGGCACCTCCCACCCAACCAATCCCCGAGAATGGGCGCATGAGCACCCTCCACCCAGACAGTGAACTGATGGACCTCCTAGACCGCATCGCCGCGCAGGACGACTCCGCGCTGAAAAAGCTGTACGAGCGCACCGCGTCGCAGCTTTTTGGCCTGGCCCTGCGCATCGTCCGCAACCGCGACGCGGCGGAGGATGTGCTGCAGGAGGCGTTTTTGACCATCTGGCGTGGCGCGGGCAGCTACCGTGCATCGCTGAGTCCGCCCATGGCGTGGATGGGTTTGATCGTGCGCAGCCGGGCGCTGGATGCCCTGCGCAAGCGCACCACCGACCGGTCCGATCTGATGAACGAGCTGGATGACGAGATGGCGCAGACGCTGGAGGGCGACATGCCCAACCCCATGGACGTCGCCGATGCCAGCGAGCAGGCCTTTGCGCTGCACCACTGCCTGGGAAAGCTCGATCACAAACAGCGCGAGGTAGTAAGCCTGGCCTACCTGCGCGACCAGAGCCACGGCGAGCTGGCCGAGCAACTCAAGCTGCCGCTGGGCACCGTCAAGACCTGGATCCGCCGGGGCCTGGAACAGCTGCGCACCTGCATGGCGCGTTTTGCGTGAGGTTGCCATGAACATTACCCGACACCCCGAACTGCTCGACCGCCTGGCTGCCAGCTACGCCCTGGGCACACTGCGCGGCGGCGCCCGCCGCCGATTTGAAAGCCTGGCCCGCGAACACGCCACCGTGCGCGCTGCCGCGCTGGTGTGGCAGACCCGCTGGTCAGGCCTGACCGAGCTGCAACCGCATGCGCCGCCGTCGCCCGCCGTCTGGACGCGTATTGACAACCTGGTGCGGGCTGGCCAGCTGGAGCAGGCCATGCTGGCTGCCCGGCAGGCCGCGCCCGCCCAGGCCCCCGGCGGCTGGTGGCGCAACCTGCTGGTGTGGCGCGGTGCGGCCGCTGCGGGGGCCATCGCCACACTGGCGGCGGTGGTGGTGGGCGTGCAGGTCAACGGGGGCTTGCGTGCCACCACCGGTGCGCAGATTGCCGCGCTGCAGCAGCAACTGCAGGCCACACCCCAGATCCAGTACGTGGCCGTGCTGGCGGACGACAAGGCAGCCGCCTCCATGCTGGTCACCTTTGACCCCAAGAACAACCAGCTGGTGCTGCAACGCGTGGGCGGTTTTCAGGAGGGGGCGGACAAGTCGCTGCAGTTGTGGGCACTGCCACCGGCGGGCGGGCCACGCTCGCTGGGGGTGTTGGGCCAGGACAAGTTGCTCAAGCTGGCCGCCGGCGAGGCCGATGTGCGCCAGGTGCCCGCCTTGGCCATCAGCCTGGAGCCCAAGGGCGGCGTGCCCAGCGAGACGGGGCCCACCGGGCCGGTGCTGTTCAAGGGCGAGCTGATCCAGCGGATGCTGTAAGAGCAGCTGACAAAACTCCCCTGGCGTCGTTGTCTCGCCTTGTCGTACTACTCGTATTGCCTGCGGCGAAACGCCTAGCCAGGGCCGCTTCGCTGATTTTTGTGAGCCGCTCTGGGCACCTGCGCAGCGGTTTGCTACCGCCGCGCAACATTTTTGGAAATTCGTGAATCCGCCGGGCACCCGGGGGCGTATCCAGATGGCAACATCTCATTACATCCCACCCCCTGGAGACCACGATGACCCACAGGCCCCCCTTTCCCCTCCTGGCTGCCGCCGCGCTGACCCTGGTCAGCGGCCTGGCCCAGGCCGATACCGGCAAGCTGCTGCTCACCGGTGGCGTCAGCACCATCGCTGGGTCGGCCGGTGGCGGGCTGACTCCCTGGGCGGTGATTGGCAGCAACGCCACCGAGGGCGAGGTGGGCGTCAGCGCCTATGCCACCCGCGCGGCCACGCAGGACTACAGCCTGAACGGCTATGGCGTGGCCCTGGGCCTGCACGACCGCCTGGAGCTGTCGCTGGCGCGGCAGGACTTTGATGCCTCGCCCGCCATCGCGCTCAACGGCATTGCGCCGTTTGGCGTGACGCCGGGCCAGCACATCAAGATGGACGTGCTGGGCATCAAGCTCAAGGTGGCGGGCGACGCGGTGCTCAACAGCGACAGCTGGATGCCCCAGATTGCGGTGGGGCTGGAGCACAAGCAGGTGCACCCGGGCTCCATCAGGTCGGTGCTGGACTTTCTGGGCACCAAAACCAGCGGCACTGATGTGTACGTGAGCGCCACCAAGCTGCTGCTGGCGCAAAGCGTGCTGGTCAACGGCACGCTGCGCTACACCAACGCCAACCAGAACGGCCTGCTGGGCTTTGGCTCGGCCGCGCCCGGCAAGAACAGCCGCAGCCTGCAGCCCGAGTTCTCGGTGGCGTACCTGATCAACAAGAACCTGGCGGTGGGCGCCGAATACCGCTTCAAGCCCAACAACCTGCAGGCGCTGGGCGCTGCGGCCGGCCTGGGTGCTGCGCTGCGCGAAGACGACTGGAAGGACATCTTTGTGGCCTGGGCGCCCAGCAAGAACGTGTCGCTCACGTTGGCCTATGTGGACCTGGGCCGCATCGTGCCCGGCATCACCCAAAACCGCCGCCAGACGGGCTACTACCTGTCGGCCCAAGTCGCCTTCTGAGGACATTGTCATGACGCACTCCAAAACCCTCATCGCCCTGGCCGTCTCCCTGGGCGGCTTGCTTGCTGCCCCGGCCTTTGCGCAGACCGCTGCGGCTCCGGTGGCGGCCACTGCCGCTCCTGTAGCTCCTGCAGGCCTGTACCAGGCCCTGGGCGAAAAGCCGGGCATCACCCGCCTGGTGGACGATTTTGTGAACCGCGTGGTCAAGGACCCGCGCATTGGCGGCCACTTCAAGGACACCAAACCGGCCGCCCTCAAGGAGAGCCTGACCGACCAGTTCTGCCAGTTGAGCGGTGGCCCTTGCAAATATGAAGGCGCTGACATGAAATCGGCCCATGCCGACATGGACATCAACAAGGGCCATTTCAACGCCCTGGTGGAGGTGCTGCAAAGCGCCATGGACGCCCAAGGCATACCGTTCGCTCAACAAAACCGCCTGCTGGCCTTGTTGGCGCCCATGCACCGCGATGTGATCACCAAACACTAAGACGATGAAAAATGCTATTTTTTTCATAGCTGCCAGCGCAATATTCACTAGCGCTTGGGCCGGAAATGTCCAAATCCAGGTGCTGGACCGCGACGGCAAGCCCGTGCCCGACGCCGTGGTGGTGGTGTACCCCAGCGCCACCACCGCTGCGGCCCCCAGCCTGCTGCAGCTCAGTCCCACCATCGAGCAGGAGCGCATGCGGTTTGTGCCTGCCGTCACGGTGGTCATGCCCGGCTCCACCGTGCGGTTCACTAACCAGGACCGCTGGGATCACCATGTACGCGGCAACCCCACGGGGGCGTCCGCCGCGGCAGCACCGGCTGCGGCCAGTTCCAACTTCGAGCTGCGCCTGGCGGGCAAGGCCGATGGCAAGCCTGCCAACTTTGCCGATGTGAAGCTGGATACGCCCGGCGTGGTGCTGCTGGGCTGCCATCTGCATGGCTCCATGCGCGGCCATGTGTTTGTGACCGATTCGGCCTGGACGCTCAAGACCGACAGCGACGGCATCGCCCGTTTTGCCAGCGTGCCCGATGGTGCCGCGCAAGTGCGCGTGTGGCATGCCGAACAACTGGTGGACCTGCCGCGCAAGGCGCTGAATGTGGTGCCCGGCCCGGTGCTGGATACCGTGCAGCTCAGCGTGGTGCCCCGCGTGCGGCGTGCGCCCCCGGCTGCGCCCGCAGGCCCCGGCAACACCCCGGGCGGGCCCATGGGGTCGTACAGCCTGGCCCCTGTTTCTGCTCACCCAGCCCATCAGCACCCCGGCAGCTGACCCGCCACACCAGCGGGTGGTCCACCGGGGGCGGGCCAGCAGGGCAGTCATTTATGAATGGGCGGAGTGCTTCGCCCTTTCTTCGTCTGAGACTTTGAACAGGTTCTGATGGGCCGCCCTGCTGCAGGGCACACTGAGGTTCCGAGGTCAGCCAGGCAGCTTGAGTCCGCCGGGCCCGGAGGGGACGGTGTTGGCACTGCTCTTCTGGCCGCCGGCCGTGGTGCTGCCCACCTCCTGCTTCACGCTGCCCGGGGGCGCGTTCAGGTACAGGTACAGCGCCTGCGCATCCACATCGCTCAACTGACCCAGCGACTCGAAGGGCATGACCTGGATGGGCGTTCCGTCCGGTCGTTTGCCGGTGCGCAGCATGGACACAAAACTGGCAGCGTTGGGATAGCGGGCCAGGGCGGTACCCGCAGAGTGTGTTCCAGGACGGATGTCTGCGGCCGCAGGCCAGTCGGGTGGCGCGCCCGGAATCTTGCCGCCCGACAGGTCGGCACCATGGCAGCCGATGCACATGTTGGCCACGTATTGGCCATTGGCCAACGTTACGCCAGCAGCGGTGGGGCGCGAGGGCGCCAACTGGTGGTCAATGCGCGAGGCCGCGTCAGGAATCGCACCCAGCCCATACAGCACCCAGGCAGGGTGCGGGAGATCGATCACGGCCTGCGCGCCTTCCTTCGGCGGGAACTGGCGTACGTACGACACCAGGGCGTTCAGGTCCTCGTTGGTGAAGCGGTTGTAGTCCTCGCTGGGCATGACCAGCACGGGGCGGCCGTTGGGCTTGACGCCATGGCGGATCACGCTGTTCCAGTCCTCGGGCTGGTAGCGTGCCACCACGCCAGCGGGGGTGATGTTGGGCCCCACGATGCGCGTGCCCTTGCCATCGTTGACGAACTCGCGGCCCGTGCCTTGTGCGCCGTGGCAGTCGGTGCAGCCGCGCGATGCGTACAGATAGCGTCCGCGCTCGATGGTCTGCGCATCGGTGGTGTAGGCCACGGGGCGGGGTTTGATGTCGATGTAGCGGTTGCGCTTTTGCTCGGCCAGGTACAGGCCGCTGGCGGCGGTGGCGACAACGATCACGCCCAGCAGCAGCGCGCTGCCTGCGGTCCATTTGATCCAGCGTTTCATGGTGGTATCCCTCTTCTTCGAATGTGGGCGGACTGGCTGAAAGGATCAGCATGTCCAGGCGCCGGATTCTGAAGTCGAAGCAGGGGTTTGTGACACCCCACCACCGCAGGGGACAGCGGGGCAGGTGACATTTGTCACAAACGGCCCGCCGGTGTGAGCAGGTGTAGCCCGCTCACACGCTCGCCACGTTCTCTCAACGCTCTTTCAACGTCCTGTCAGCGCTCGATGGTTTTGTTCCAGCGTGCATTCCACGCGGGGCGGTTCGCGTTCACGCTGTCCCAGTCCAGGGTCACGGCGTTTTTCATCCACTGGCTGATCTGTGCGACCGTAAGCGCCGTAAATGTCGCTGGGGGCCCTGACAGTTTGATGCTAGCGCGGCTTTTGGCGAGTGCTGGACTGGGCTGCCTGCTCCGACATCTCTGAGCGAATGGGGTGATAGGCAGTGGGGCTCGGAGTGGCACTGTGGATGGGTGTTTGTGTGGTCGGTTGTTCTTCTCAAAGCATCGCAAATGCCCGTGTGACCTGCGCATAGGCATCTGTGTCCACCACCTGGTTATGGGCCGTCACGACACGCTCAAAGGGCCAGCGCAGCACGCGCTCTGCACTGCGGGCTGCGGCACGACGGTCACGCACCAGCGCGCGCACTGTGAGCGGAACCGCCAGTTGGCGCCGCACCCCGGTCAGCGTGGCATAGGCACGCGTGGACCAAGGCAGGTCCCCCGCCATCCACTGCAGCTGGTCTGTCACGATGAGCGTGGCGGAAGGGCGGTGGAACCATACCGACTCATTGCCTGCAGGAATGCCCTCAAAAGCCAGGTGCTCCAGGTCTGGCAGCCATTCGGGCACATCGCCTGAGGGCAGATCGTGCAGCCTGGCTGCCAGGTCTGGCCGCTTCTGAGCCAGGCCCTTGGGGCCATACACCCTGGCGTTCGGGAAGGTCTGGGCGCAAGGCGCCAGAAACAGGTGGTGCATCTTGTTCGGTGCCACGATGAAAGCCACCGTGCCAAGTGCCTGCAGCTGCTCCAGCAGTGCACTGCCTGGGGGCATTGGAATCGGTGAGTGGACCAGAAGCTGCTCTCCTGGCAGCCGCACCACCGTCATGCGGGTGGTGAGGGGAAGTCCGTTGGCCTTGAAGGCGTGGGTGGCGTGCCAGAGATGGGTGTCGAGGGATTCAAGTTGCATGGCGCAGGAGGATGCCCTGGCCTGGGGTCGGCGTCTTGAACGAATTCGACATGGAACAGAATCTTGCCGCGTGGTTGGACGCTTTGGAGCGCATCAATTTCCAAAGCAGATGCGGGCTACGTAGCTGCTTCTTCGAACGCTATAGTTCGCTGGGTTGAAATTCCGGGGTGCCATGGGATCTTGGCCTTCGCCATTCGCGCAACGCTTCACATATGCAAACCCATGTCGTCAGCCATCTCCAGGAGGTATCGATGTCCAGCGTCTTCAGAACGGCCCCTTCCATCCTCGATGGTTCTGGAATGCAAGTGATGGAGAGGCAATGACGCGCAAAAGTCCGAAGAAGAACGAACGCTCTGGCGTGGATCGAATGGGGCGAACCGAACTTCACTACGCGGCTCTGGAGGCTGACTTGTCGAAGGTGAAAGAACTTCTTTTGGCCAGCGCGGACCCCAATGCGTCTGATGACAATGGCTTGACCCCCTTGCACTTCGCCGCGCAGTCCAACAGCTGCGCCGTCACAGCGGCCTTGATATTGGCGGGAGCGAGCGTGGACTCTGTTGATGCCAATGGAAATACACCTCTTTCAGATGCTGTTTTTCATTCGGACGGCAACGGCGATTTGATCAAGTTGTTGCTTCGCTCTGGGGCTGACAGAAACAAAGAGAACAACTACGGTATCTCTCCTTTGGAGCTTGCGAAGTCGATTGACAATTTCGACCTGGTGCAGTTTTTTTACTAGCCTTCAGGCATCGTCAGGCACTTGGGTCATCCCTAGGCAGCACATGCTCCCTGCGCACTTCCTCAAGCGCCTGAGCACGGGTGCCCTTCTGCTTCAGCGGTGAGCGTTTCACCCCTGCCTCTGCCCTGCGCACTCCCCCACCAGCCAGTCCCTGAACGCCTTTACCAGCGGCGTCTGTGCCCGCGCCTCGGGGTACACCAGGTAGTACGCATCGGTGCTCGTCAGCACCTGGTCTGACAGCTCCACTAGGCTGCCTGCCGCCAGCTCCTGCTCGATCAAGAAGCGCGGCAGCAGCGCCGCGCCCAGGTGCGATACGGCGGCTTGCGCAATCATGGCGAAGTGCTCCGACTGGGGGCCGCGCAGGGCCAGGGCGGTGGGCGCTCCCACCAGCTCAAACCATTCGGCCCATTGGGTGGGGCGGGTGCTTTGCTGCAGCAGCACCACGCGCGTCAGGTCCTGCGGGGTGTGGATGTGGTGGCGGTCGCGGTAGGTGGGGCTGCATACGGGCACGGTTTCTTCGTGCATCAGGTATTCGCACACGGCGCCCGCCCAGTGCGGGGTGCCGAAGTGGATGGCGGCGTCAAACGGCGTGCCCGCAAAGTCAAACGGTTCGGTTCGGGCAGAGAAGTTGACCATGGCCTCGGGGTGTAGTGCCATGAAGCCACCCAGGCGCGGGATGAGCCAGCGGGTGCCCAGCGTGGGCAGCACGGCCAGGTTGAGCAGGCCGTCGGTGCTGGAGAACGCCATGGCTTTCTGCGTGCTGGCCGACAGCTGCTGCAGCACGTTTTGCACATCAGCCGCATAGACGCGGCCCGCGTCGGTCAGCACCACACGCTGGCGCACGCGGTGGAAGAGGGCGGTGCCGATCTGCTCTTCCAACTGGCGGATCTGGCGCGACACGGCGCTTTGGGTGAGGTGCAGCTCCTCGGCCGCGCGCGACACGCTTTGGTGGCGGGCTGCCGCCTCAAAGGCCAGCAGGTCGGCGGTGGAGGGCAGGAAGGCGCGGCGCAGCAGGGTCATGTGGGGCAGTGGTGAGGATCATGCGCGGGGGGAATGAGCAGCGTGCGCGGCCCATGCACTGTTTTGGCTCGCAGCGCTACTGCATCAAGCGCTAGCAGCTCTGCAATTTTCAGGCACTTCATGCTGATTTGTGATCAAGTAGTTCCAATTTTTTGCTATCCAGCACGGCGCGATTGGCGGATATTGGCGCATTCATTGCGTGTGTTCTTCCACGCTGTTGCCATCTCTCTGCCTCCATTCACCTTTGCGAGTCGCCATGTCTGCCACCCCTGCCGCCACCCCTGTTGTCACACCGCTCTTGTCTGAAGTCGATCAACTGCTGCAACGCCTGGGCGTGCCCCGCGCTGCCTACACCGGCGGTACGCTGGCGGCGCGTTCGCCCATCACGGGCGAGGTGCTGGCCCAGGTGCCACAGCAAAGCGCGGCCGACGCCACGGCCGCCATCGGCCGCGCGCATGCGGCCTTTTTGGCGTGGCGCAATGTGCCCGCACCGCGCCGGGGCGAGCTGGTGCGCCTGTTGGGCGAAGAGCTGCGCGCCGCCAAGGCCGACCTGGGCCTGCTGGTGACCATCGAGGCGGGCAAGATCCCGTCCGAAGGCCTGGGCGAGGTGCAGGAGATGATCGACATCTGCGACTTTGCCGTGGGCCTGTCGCGCCAGCTGTACGGCCTGACCATCGCCACCGAGCGCCCCGGCCACCGCATGATGGAAACCTGGCACCCGCTGGGTGTGTGCGGCGTGATCTCGGCCTTCAACTTCCCCGTGGCCGTGTGGTCGTGGAACGCCGCGCTGGCGCTGGTGTGCGGTGATTCGGTGGTGTGGAAGCCTTCGGAAAAGACGCCACTCACCGCCCTGGCCACGCACGCCATCGCACAGCGTGCCATTGCACGCTTTGGCGCCGATGCCCCCGAAGGCCTGCTGGAGCTGATCGTGGGCCAGCGCGACATTGGCGAGGTGCTGGTGGACGACGCCCGCGTGCCCGTGCTGTCGGCCACCGGCTCCACCGCCATGGGCCGCGCAGTGGGCCCGCGCCTGGCAGCGCGGTTTGCGCGCGGCATTCTGGAACTGGGCGGCAACAACGCGGCCATCGTGGCGCCCACGGCCGACCTGAACCTGGCCCTGCGTGGCATTGCATTTGCCGCCATGGGTACGGCGGGCCAGCGCTGCACCACGCTGCGCCGCCTGTTTGTGCACGAAAGCATTTACGACCAGCTGGTGCCCCAGCTCGCCAAGGTGTACGCCAACGTGCAGGTGGGCAACCCGCGCACCGCTGGCACGCTGGTGGGCCCGCTGATCGACCGCATGGCCTTTGACGGCATGCAAAAGGCGCTGGAGCAAAGCCGCGCACTGGGCGCTACGGTGCACGGCGGCGGCCGTGTGGAGGGCGTTGGCGGTGCGGACGCGTACTACGTGCGCCCTGCGCTGGTGGAGCTGCAAAAGCACGAAGGCCCCGCGCTGCACGAAACCTTTGCGCCCATCCTGTACGTTGTGCGGTACAGCAGCATCGACGAAGCCATTGCCATGAACAACGCCGTGGGCGCGGGCCTGTCGTCGTCCATCTTCACGCTCAATGTGCGCGAGGCCGAGCAGTTCATGTCAGCCGCCGGTTCGGACTGTGGCATCGCCAATGTCAACATCGGCCCCAGCGGCGCCGAGATTGGCGGAGCGTTTGGCGGCGAGAAGGAAACCGGCGGTGGCCGCGAGGCGGGATCGGACAGCTGGAAGGCCTACATGCGCCGGGCGACGAACACCATCAACTACTCCACCGCTTTGCCGCTGGCGCAGGGCGTGACGTTTGACGTGTAAGCCACGCGCTGCTGGCCCCGTTCATGTCCATCGCTAAGGCTTCACACCCCATCGTCATCATTGGCGGTGGTGTCATCGGCAGTGCCATTGCGTACTTCCTCACGCTGCAGCAACCGGGCTGCGAGGTGGTGGTGGTCGAGCGCGATCCGACGTACGCGCGTGCATCGTCCGCGCTGTCGGCCAGCTCGATCCGCCAGCAGTTTTCTACCGACATCAACATCCAGATCTCGGCGTTTGGCATCGGCTTCTTGCGCAACGTCGGCACGCTGTTGGCGTGCCATGGCGATGTGCCCGACATTGGTCTGCACGAAGGCGGCTATCTGTACCTGGCCACGCAGGCAGGCGAGGCCACGCTGCGCGAAAACCATGCACTGCAGAAGCAGCATGGCGCCGATGTCGCGCTGCTGAGTCCGCAGCAACTGGCCGAGCGCTTTCCGTGGCTGGCGTTGCAGGATGTGGTGTTGGGCTCGCTGGGCCTGTCGGGCGAAGGTTGGTTCGATGGCTACCTGCTGCTCACGGCCTTGCGCAAAAAAGCGCAAAGCCAGGGTGTGCGCTACGTGGCTGATGAAGCCGTGGGGCTGGACACGGTGAGTAGCGATGGCGTGCTGCACGTGAACGCGGTGCGCCTGCAAAGCGGCACTGTGCTGCCCTGCCGCTATGCCGTGAATGCCGGTGGCCCTTGGGCTGCAGCGATTGCAGGCTGGGCGGGCATCGATCTGCCCGTGGTGGGCAAGCGCCGCACGGTGTTCAACCTGGCCAGCCCCGCCGCGCTGCCGGGCTGCCCCCTGCTCATCGACACCAGCGGCATCTGGCTGCGGCCCGAGGGCAAAGGTTTTATCTGCGGCTTTGCGCCTGAGGCCGACAACGACGCCGACTTTGCCCCGCTGGAGCCCGAGTACGACGCGTTTGACCACCACATCTGGCCCACCCTGGCCGAGCGCATTCCCGGCTTTGAGGCACTGCGCATGCAGGGCGCCTGGGCGGGCTACTACGAGATGAACACCTTCGACCACAACGCCATCGTGGGCCTGCACCCGGCGTGCGACAACCTGGTGTTTGCCAACGGTTTTTCGGGCCACGGCCTGCAGCAGTGCCCCGCTGTGGGCCGGGGCGTGGCCGAGCTGTTGCTCACGGGCAGCTACCAAAGCCTGGACCTGTCGCCGCTGTCCATCGAACGCATTGCGCGCAATGCGCCGCTGCTCGAAAAGAACGTGATCTGAGCGTCATCCCGGCCGCCCGATTTTTCTCTCACCGATTCATTCACCTGCCAACCACAACACACACGGAGACAACGACATGGCAATTTCCCGCAAGACCTTCACTGCGCTCGCTGCAGGCCTGGCCCTGGCCTGCATGGCCACGGCCCCCGCGTTGGCGCAGACGGTCACCCAGCCCACGCTGGAGAAGATCAAGTCCAGCGGCAAGGCCGTGCTGGGCGTGCGCGAAACCTCGCCGCCCATGGCCTACGCGCTGGGCGCGAATGAAAAATACGTGGGCTACCACGTCGAGCTGTGCGAGCGCGTGCTCAAGGAGATCGCGCCCGACGCCAAGCTCGAATACATGGCCGTGACGGCGCAGAACACGCTGCCGCTGGTGCAGAACGGCACGTTGGATATCGGCTGCGGCCCCACCACCAACAACACCGCGCGCCAGCAGCAGGTGGCCTTTGCGGTGACCACCTACGTGAGCGAAGTGCGCATGGCGGTGCGCAAGGATTCGGACCTGAAGTCCATCAGCCAGCTTGCAGGCCGCACCATTGCCGCATCCACCGGCACCACCGCCGTGCAACTGCTGCGCAAGCAAGAGCGCGCGCTGGGCGGCGCCCCCATCAAGACCGTGCTGGGCAAGGACCACCACGAGAGCTTCTTGCTGCTGGAGACCGGCCGTGCCGATGCCTTTGTGCTCGACGACAACCTGCTGGCCGGGATGATTGCCAACTCCAAAGACCCCTCGGCCTACCGCATCGTCGGCGAGCCGTTGGGCGCTGAGCCCATTGCACTGCTGTTCCGCAAGGACGATCCGACCTTCAAGGCCGCAGTGGACGGTGTGCTCACCAAGCTGATGCAGTCCGGCGAGATGGAAAAGATCTACACCAAGTGGTTTGTGAACCCCATTCCGCCCAAGAACATGAGCCTGAACCTGCCGCTGGGCACTACGCTGCGCCAGCTGTTTGCCACCCCCAACGACAAGCCCCTGGAAACCTACCAGCAATGAACGCTCCCATCCCCGCCACGGCCTTCCGCGCGGCCGACCGCCTGGGCGCCATCGGCGTCTCTGAAATCGTGCGCCTGACGCAAGAGGCCAACCAGCTCAAGCGCCAGGGCCAGCCCGTGATCGTGCTCGGCCTGGGCGAGCCCGACTTCGATACGCCAGCCCACATTCTGGAAGCCGCGCAGCAGGCCATGGCGCGGGGGGAGACGCACTACACGGTGCTGGATGGCACGGCAGAACTCAAGGCCGCCATCCAGCACAAGTTCAAGCATGACAACGGGCTGGACTTTGCGCTGAACGAAATCACTGCGGGTGCCGGCGCCAAACAGATCCTCTACAACGCGCTGATGGCATCGGTGAACCCGGGCGACGAAGTGATCCTGCCCGCGCCGTATTGGACTTCGTACGCCGACATGGTGCTGATTGCAGGCGGTGTACCTGTGGTCGTGCCCTGCACCGAGGCCAACGGCTTTCGCATCACGCCCCAGCAGCTGGAGGCGGCCATCACGCCGCGCACGCGCTGGGTGTTCATCAACTCGCCTTCCAACCCCAGCGGTGCGGCCTACAGCGCCGAGCAGCTGCGACCGGTGCTGGAGGTGGTGGAGCGCCACCCGCAGGTGTGGCTGCTGGCGGACGATATCTACGAACACATCCTGTACGACGGCCGCGCGTTTGCCACGCCCGCTGCGGTGTTGCCCTCGCTGCGCGAGCGCACGCTCACGGTGAACGGCGTCTCCAAGTCGTATGCCATGACGGGCTGGCGCCTGGGCTACGGCGCAGGCCCCAAGGCGCTGATTGCCGCCATGGCCGTGGTGCAGAGCCAGGCCACGTCCTGCCCCTCATCCATCAGCCAGGCGGCGGCTGTGGCGGCGCTGACGGGGCCGCAAGACGTGGTGCGCGAGCGCTGCCAAGCGTTCCAGGACCGGCGCGATCTGGTGGTGGCCGCGCTCAACGCCTCACCCGGCCTGCGCTGCCGCGTGCCCGAGGGCGCGTTCTACACCTTTGCCAGTTGCGAAGGCGTGCTGGGTCGCACCACGCCCGGCGGCATGCTGCTGCGCACCGATGCCGACTTTTGCGCGTACCTGCTGCGCGAGCACCATGTCGCCGTGGTGCCCGGCGGGGTGCTGGGGCTGGCGCCATACTTTCGCATCTCGTACGCAGCATCTACCGCCGATTTGCAAGAGGCCTGCGCTCGCATCCAGCGAGCCTGCCAGGCCTTGTTCTGAACTGAATTTCTGATCCGATACCGTTGATATGAACACGACCTCCCTCACCCCCCGCACCGGCGGCCAGATCCTGGTGCAGCAGCTCATCACCCATGGCGTGAAGCAGCTCTTTTGTGTGCCCGGCGAAAGCTACCTGGCTGTGCTTGATGCGCTGCATGACGCGGATATTGGCGTGACCGTGTGCCGCCAGGAAGGCGGTGCGGCCATGATGGCCGAGGCGCAGGGCAAGCTCACGGGCCAGCCCGGCATCTGCTTTGTGACGCGCGGGCCCGGCGCTACCAATGCCTCGGCCGGCGTGCATATTGCGCACCAGGATTCGACCCCCATGATCCTGTTTGTGGGCCAGGTGGCCCGCAACGCCATGGGGCGTGAGGCGTTTCAGGAGCTGGACTACAGCGCCGTGTTTGGCACCATGGCCAAGTGGGTGGTGCAGATTGACGACCCGGCCCGTGTGCCCGAACTGATCTCGCGCGCATTCCATGTGGCCACTTCGGGCCGCCCCGGCCCCGTGGTGGTGGCGCTGCCCGAAGACATGCTGACCGAGGCCGCCATGGTGGCTGATGCGCTGCCTTACCAAGTGACTGAAACGCACCCCGGTGCTGCGCAGATGGCCGAGCTGGCCCAGCGCCTGCAAGCCGCCCAAAGCCCCGTGGCCATCGTGGGCGGCAGCCGCTGGTCTGAGCAGGCGGTGCGCGAGTTCACCGCGTTTGCCGAAGCGTGGTCCCTTCCCGTGTACTGCTCGTTCCGCCGCCAGATGCTGTTCCCGGCCACGCACGCTTGCTACGGTGGCGACCTGGGCCTGGGCGTCAACCCCAAGCTGCTGGCGCGCATCAAGGCGTCGGACCTGGTGCTGGTGGTGGGGGGCCGCTTGTCGGAAGTGCCGTCGCAAGGCTACGAGCTGTTCAGCATTCCCACCCCGGCGCAGCCCTTGGTGCATGTGCATGCCGATGCGGACGAACTGGGCAAGCTCTACCGCCCCACACAGGCCATCCACGCCACGCCCCAGGCGTTTGCTGCGGCGCTCAATACAGTGCGGCCCACAGCGGCTGTGCCCTGGAAGGCTCATGCTGAGGCTGCCCATGCCGAATATCTGGCTTGGAGCGACACGGCACCTATCCGCATCCCCGGCAACCTGCAAATGGGCCAGGTGATGCAGCACCTCAAGGAAGTGCTGCCCGCCGACACCATCTTCTGCAACGGGGCTGGCAACTTTGCCACCTGGATTCACCGCTTCTGGCCCTTCACCACCTACGCGAGCCAGCTTGCGCCCACCAGCGGCTCCATGGGCTACGGTCTGCCCGCAGGCGTGGGCGGCAAGCGCCTGTGGCCGCAGCGCGAGGTGGTGATCTTCGCGGGCGACGGCGACTTTCTGATGCACGGCCAGGAGTTTGCGACGGCTGTGCAATACGGCCTGCCCATCATCGTGGTGCTGCTGGACAACGCCATGTACGGCACCATCCGCATGCACCAGGAACGCGAGTACCCCGGCCGCATCAGCGCCACGCAGCTCAAGAACCCTGACTTCAAGGCCTATGCCCAGGCCTTTGGTGGCCATGGTGAACGCGTGGAGCGCACGGAAGACTTTGCCCCCGCGCTGGCCCGCGCCCGCGCCAGTGGCCTGCCCAGCGTGCTGCACTGCCTGATCGATCCCGAGGCGATCACGCCCACCGGCACACTGCAGGGCATTCGCAGCGCGGCGCTCTCCAAAAAGTAGGCTCCCTTTTCGTAAGCAGGCGCTGAGGCGTTCAGCCGGTCACGCGGGCGCCGCCAGACTGCCGCAGGGTCTGCACCAGCAGATTCTGCAGGCTGTCCACCGCCTTGGAGCCGCGCGATGCGCGGCTGCGATACACGGCCACCTCCATGGGGGCCAGCGGCCCCAGGCCGTGCTCGGTGCCGAGCACCTGCAACTGCGGTGGCACGCTGCAGTGGGTTAGGGCGGCCACGGCCAGGCCGCTTTCCACCGCTGCAATTTGTCCGGCCAGGCTGGAGCTGTGATAGACCACCTTGTAGCGGCGCCCCTGCTGCGCCAGAGCGTGGATGGCGCCGCGCCGCGCCAGGCTGGCCGATTCGTACACCGCAATGGGCAGCGGGTCGCGCCTCCACAACTCGAACTGCGCAGACCCCACCCACACCATGGGCTCATGGAACAGCAACGTGCCCCGGCGTGCGTGGTCGCGCGAGATCAGGGCCAGGTCCAGGTCGCCACTGGCCACCCGCGGGATGAGGGCGGTGGACTGCTCGCAGTCCAGTTCAATCTCCACCGCGCTGTGCCGGGGCGCAAAGCGTTTGAGCACGGGCGTGAGGTAGCGCGCCGCATAGTCATCTGGCACCCCCAGCCGCACCCGGCCTGTGAGGGCGTCGCCGTTCAGGGCGTCATGTGCTTCTGCATGCAGCTCCAGAATGCGGCGGGCGTAGCCCAGCAGGGTTTCACCCTCGGGCGTGAGGTGCTGCTTGCGGGCGTCGCGCTCCAGCAGTCGGTGGCCTACGGCGTCTTCCAGCTTCTTGAGCTGCATGCTGACCGCCGACTGGGACCGGTGCACCTCGGCCGCCGCGCCGGAGAGCGAGCCTGCATCCACCACCGCCACCAGGCACTGGAGCCAGTCGAATTGCAAGTCGCGGTAGCTCATGGATTGCCCCTGTGGTGATGTATTCGAAGATCGAATGATTGATGCGTAAATTATGCGCTTTTGATTGCTGGGGCTGGCAGCCACACTGCGAGCATGCAGCAGTCGTCCTCTACCGTTTCAGGCACATCCGTCCCCGTGGTTCCCGCGTCCGCTTCCCCTGCGAGCAGCGCGCGTGGGCTGTCGTCTGCCCACCGGCTGGACGGCTGGATCGCCTTTGTGCTGGGCAACGCGCTGCTGGGCACCATCGGCGTGTTCGTGCACCAGGCGCAGGCGGCGCCATTGACGGTGACCTGGTTCCGCTGCGCTTTTGGTCTCGTGGGGCTCACGTTATGGATGGCCTGGCGCCACCGGTCATGGTCGGGACTGTGGCGGGGGCTCTGGGTGGGCTGGGCGGCTTTGCCGTGGGTGTTGCTGCTCAGCGGGCTGATGCTGGCGAGCTGGTGGCTGTTTTTCACGGCGATCCAGCAAGTGCCCACCGGGGTGGCGGTGGTGCTGTTCCATGTGCAACCATTGTGGGTATTGCTGCTGGGGGCGTGGTGGCTCAAAGAAACCGTGCCCCGGCAGCGCGTGGTGTCAGTGCTGGTCGCGATGGTGGGGCTGGTGCTGGCCACGGGCGTGGCCGGGGGGCTGTCTTCCTCAGGTGCCGGACATGCGCCTGGCTACTGGGTGGGCGTGGGCCTCTGCCTGGTCGGTGCGCTGTGCACAGCCACCGTCACCGTGGTTGCCAAGCGCCTGGGGGCGCTGCAGGTGGGCGCGCTGGCGTGGTGGCAATGCGCGCTGGGTGCGGTCGTGCTGTGGGTGGCCCCCGTGGGCCAAGGCTGGCCCGCCTGGGGCGCCTCATGGGCATGGCTGGCCGGGCTGGGGCTGATCCACACCGGCCTGGCGTACACCCTGATGTACGCAGGCATGGCCCGGCTGGCCACGGGCCGGGTGGCAGTGCTGCAGTTTGCCTACCCGACGGTCGCCATCGTGGTGGACTGGGTGTACTTTCAGCACACTTTGGGCGGTTGGCAGCTGGGGGGGATGGTGCTGATGCTGGGGGCCATCGGGGCCGGGGAGCGCAATGCGCGGCGCAATCGCTAATCATCCGCCTTCGGCGGGAGTGCACCGCCCGCACAATATCGGGTGTGACCGCCACCGAGCCCGATTCTTCTGAAACCCCACCTCCTGCGCAGGCTGCCCCTACCGGCAAGCTGCGCCGCATCGCCCACCTGGACATGGACGCGTTCTTTGCGTCCGTCGAGTTGCTGCGCTACCCGCAACTCAAAGGCTTGCCTGTGGTGATCGGTGGCGGGCGGCGCAAGGTGGACGAGCTGCTGCTGCGCGGGCCAGACGGCACCGAGGAGCGCGAGCGGCGCTTCATACCGGTGGAAGACTTTCCGCTACTCAAGGACTACGTGGGCCGGGGCGTGATCACCACGGCCACTTACCCCGCACGGCAGTTCGGCGTGGGCTCGGCAATGGGCATGATGAAAGCCGCCAAGCTGTGCCCGCAGGCCATCGTGCTGCCGGTGGATTTTGACGAGGTGCGACGCTTTTCGCGCCTGTTCAAGAGCACCATCACCGAGATCGCACCGGTAATGCAGGACCGGGGGGTGGACGAGGTCTACATCGACTTCACCGACGTGCCCGGCGGCCAGCGCGAAGGCGGGCGGGTGCTGGCGAGGCTCATCCAGAAAAGCATCTTTGATAGGACCGGACTGACCTGCTCGATCGGCGTGGCGCCCAACCGGCTGCTGGCCAAGATGGCCAGCGAGTTCAACAAGCCCAACGGCATCTCCATCGTTTACGAGGAAGACCTGCAGAGCAAGATCTGGCCCCTGAACGTGCGCAAGATCAACGGCATCGGCCCCAAGGCCGGCGAGAAGCTGGCGCGCCTAGGCATCGAGACCATCGGGCAGCTGGCCGCGCAGGATGAGCAATGGCTGATGGGCCACTTTGGCAAGTCCACCGGCGCCTGGATGCACCGCGTGGCCTGGGGCCGCGATGACAGCCCGGTGGTGACCGAGAGCGAGCCCGTGAGCATGAGCCGCGAGACCACCTTTGACCGCGACCTGCACGCGGTGCGCGACCGGGCCGAGCTGGGCGCGATCTTTACCGACCTGTGCATGCGCGTGGCCGAGGACCTGCAGCGCAAGGGCTATGTGGCGCGCACCATCGGCATCAAGCTGCGCTACGACGACTTCAAGATCGCGACGCGCGACCACACGGCTAACAGCTACACGGCCGACGGAGCCACCATCCGGCAGCTGGCCGGGCAGTGCCTCAAGCGCGTGCCGCTGGACAAGCGCCTGCGCCTGCTGGGCGTGCGGGCCAGCACGCTGGTGCGGCGCGGCGAGGAGCCCGAGCCCGATCCGCAGACCCGTGCCGCAGCTGCGAGCAGCCGGCGCAGGCCGCAGGCGGGTGTGGACAGGGACACGGGGCAGCTCTTTTGACGCCACAGGAGTAGGGCTGGGGTGTGTGCGCCTCGGGAGGGTTGTGCAGGCCATCCCTCACTCGGCACCTTTTGGGGGCAAATCGGGGGAGTGAGCAGTTAGACTTGATTCGTATCAAGCGGTTACACGAACGTCTAACAAAACACCGCGCTGCCTGCCCCTGCCGCAGGCCTTCCAGGAGCCTCGAATGCGCATCAACCTGCCAGTGACCCAGCAGAATTTTGACTACCCCGGTGATGAGCTGCTGGTGTCCAGCACCAACACCAAGGGCGAGATCACGCACTGCAACCCGGCGTTTGTGCGCGTCAGTGGCTACAGCTACGACGAGCTCATCGGCCAGCCGCACAACATCATTCGCCACCCGGACATGCCGCCCGAGGCCTACAAGGACATGTGGCGCACCATTGGCCGGGGCGAGCCCTGGACAGGTCTGGTGAAAAACCGGCGCAAGAACGGCGACCACTACTGGGTGCGCGCCAACGTCACTCCCATCATGGAAGGCGGCAAGCCACGCGCCTACATGTCGGTGCGCACCAAGCCCAGTGCGGCCGAGATGGTGGCCGCCGAGGCCTTGTATGCACAGATGCGCAGCGAGGCGGCTTCGGGCGCAAGCAGCTTCTACCTGGACTCGGGCAACGTGCGCTACCGGGGAGTGCGTGGCTGGCAGCAGCGCCTGGCGCAGATGGCGCTGCTGCCCCGCATGGCGATCCTGCTGCTGATGACGGTGCTGCTGGCCTTGGTGCCCGACGTGATGGGGCTGCAAGGCACCACCGCCTGGGTGGCCCGCCTGGCGCTGCTGGTGCTGGGGGCGGGGTGGACGCTGTGGCGCTTTCAGGCCACCGTGCTGCAAGGGGTGCACGATGCGACCCGCTTCGCGTCCGACATCTCGGCGTGCAACCTCGCCACGTCGGTGGGCACCGACTACCCTCAGCCCCTGGGCGCGCTGATGCAGCGCCTGCAGCAGACCCAGGTCAACCTGCGCGCCGTGGTGGGCGACGTGCGCACCGAGGTGCGCAACTTCATCGAATCGGCCGACGAAATCGCGCGCGGCGGCATGGACCTGTCGGCCCGTACCGAGTCGCAGGCCAGCAGCCTGGAAGAGACCGCCGCGGCCATGGAGCAACTGGCCAGCACGGTGCTGCAGACGTCGGAGACAGCGGCCAAGGTGTCGCACGAGAGCGCACAGAGCAGCGACATCGCCACGCGCGGTGGCCAGGCGGTGCAGGAGGTGGGGGCGGCCATGCAGCAGATGAAGCTGTCGTCCACCAAGATCAGCGAGATCGTGGGCGTGATCGAGGGCATTGCCTTCCAGACCAATCTGCTGGCGCTCAACGCCGCTGTGGAAGCCGCGCGGGCTGGCGAGCAAGGCAGGGGCTTTGCGGTGGTGGCGGGCGAGGTGCGGGCACTGGCGCAGCGCAGTGCCAGCTCGGCCAAGGAGATCAGCGGCCTGATTGGCGTCACGGTGAACCAGATCGCCAGCGGCGCGCAGCAGATGGACCATGCCGGCACCACCATCGAAGGCGTGGTCCATGCGGTGGAACGCGTGAGCACGCTGGTCCAGCAGATCAGCAGCGCCACCAAGGAGCAGTCGCAGGGCATTGCCCAGGTCAACGAGGCCGTGACCCAGCTTGACACCGTGACGCAGCAGAACGCCGCGCTGGTGGAGGAGTCGGCCGCCGCCGCCCAGGGTCTCAAGGAGAGTGCGGTGTCGCTGGGCCGCTCGGTGGACGTGTTCCGGCTGGGGTGAGCGGCACCGCAAAGAGCCGCCCGCAGCCATTCGTACCTTGACGAATTCTTACTTGTAACTTACAGTGATTTTCCCGTTTTCCGGGAGATCACCATGACCCTTGACGAGCTGCAGCGCATCAAGCAGTGGCATGTGGCGCACAAGGCCGACCACCCGCTCGAATACCACCTGTGGGACCTGGTGCTGACGGTCTGGATGCTGGGCTGGGTGGGCTGGTTTCCCATCTGCGCTTTTGGCGAGCCTTGCGCCGCGCCGGTCTGCCTGATCGGCATTTTTGTCCCCAGCCTGTACGTTGCCTGGCGCACCCGCGCGCACCTGCGCCATACCCTGCGGTGCGACTGGATTGACGCGCGCAACTGACGGACGCGGTCGGTTGACGGGACTGGTCAGGCCTACTGCCGCGCCGTGCGCACGTTGCGCGGCAGGGCTTGCGGGTGGCTGGTGCGCAGGGGGTTGATGTCCAGCCCGCCACGGCGCGTGTAGCGCGCGTACACCGTGAGCTTGATGGGTTTGCAGCGGGTCCACAGGTCCATGAAGATGCGCTCCACGCACTGCTCGTGAAACTCGTTGTGGTTGCGAAAGCTCACCAGGTACTGCAGCAGGCCTTCCTGGTTGATCTGTGGGCCGCTGTAGCTGATCTGCACGCTGCCCCAGTCGGGCTGGCCGGTCACCAGGCAGTTGCTCTTGAGCAGGTTGCTGGTGAGGGTCTCGGTTACGGGCGCTTCGTTGAATGTGGCCGTCAGCAGGTCGGGCGCGGGCTGGTAGCGCGTGCATTCCACGTCCAGCCGGTCCAGGCTCAGGCCGTCCAGCTCGTGCACGGGCTCCTGGTCGAACAGTTCGGGCGCGATGAGCTTCACGCCCACGGTGGCGGGGTGCTCGGCACCGCGCCACACCGCCTCGCTGATGTCGGCGCGGATGCGGGCCTGCACCTCGGCCGCATCGGCAAAGCGCGTGTTGTTGAAGCTGTTGAGGTACAGCTTGAACGACTTGCTCTCGACGATGTTGGGCGTCTCGCAGGGCACCGTGATGTGCGCCAGGGCCACCTGTGGCTTGCCACGCTGGTTCAGCCACGACAGCTCGAACGCCGTCCACAGGTCGGCCCCGAAGAAGGGCGCCGCGCCGGTGATGCCGATCTCGGCCCGCTTGCCCGCGCGCGGGATGGGGAACAGCAGCGACGCGTCGTACTGGTCGATATAGGCCGAGGCCTTGCCAAGCTGGGATTGTTCTGGCGTGTTCATGGCCTGGTCTTTCGGGTGTATGGGTTCCAAGGGGGATGTATTTTTGCTACTATTTTTGTAGCTGCTGGCGCATATTCGACTCGCGCATACCGGCGTTTTTACTGAAATTCCCGCTCGCGCAGCCATTTGGTGGCGATCCATTTGTCCCCTGCGATCACGGGGGCGCCGCCATGCAGGGTGCGGGTGGACGGGTGCGGGCGCTCGTAGCTGAAGAACACCGCGTTGCCACGCTGCGGCGCGACCTCCAGGTGCACATCGGGGAAGGTGGTGCCGCCGCCCTTTTCGGGCGTGTTGAGGTACATCACCAGCGTGCCCACACGCTGGCCGCCGCGCTTGATGATGCTGGGCGTGCCGGGCTCGGCGGGGTCGAAGTAGTCGTAGTGGGGTTTGTATTCGGCGCCGGGGCGGTAATGCAGCACCTGCAGGCCTTCGCCGTTTTCGATGGGCCACTGGAGCAGGCGCGCAATGCGCTCTTCAATGCGCTGGATCAACGGGCTTTGACCGCGCTGGAAGAACATGCCGTCGCTGGTACGGTCGGCGTTGATCTCTTCGCCGCCGGTCTTGGTGGCCACGGTGAGCGAGCGTGCCATGCGGGGCTCTGCGGCGGCGATCAGGGCATCACACTCCTCGGGCGACAGCAGGTTGCCAAACACCACGATGCGCGGCTGCGCCATGGCCAGCAGCACATTCACCGTGCGGTCGCCGCAGTCCACCTGGGCGGGGGATTCATCCAGCCGGGGCTCGGGCACCGGCACGGCCGAGGGCAGGCCCTGCTGCACGGCCAGGTCGTTCAGGTGCTCCTGCAGCGTGATCTCCAGCGCGTCGGCGGCCACGTCCTCGTCCCACCCTGCGTCGCGCATGGATTGCAGCACCACAGGCGCGGCGTAGCCTGCCTGCGCCTGCTCAATGATCCAGCGGCGCAGCTCGGGCGTGATGGCCTGCCGCGCTGCGCTGGCGCGCTGGGTGCTGGTGGTCGTGCCGTCCGGGTGCTGGTCAGAACGCAATGTCATGGCGGTCCTTCAACAAGAAAGAGCAGGGGGAGGGGTGTTTATAAGGCCGGTGGGGCCTTGCGCCGGAAGACCAGGCGCTCGGGCGTGGAGGAGGCCGGGGCAAAGGCATAGCCGTCCAGATCGAAGCCTTCGAGCTGGTGGGGTGTGGCAAGGCGGTGGGCGATGGCATAGCGCGCCATCAGGCCGCGCGCGCGCTTGGCAAAGAAGCTGATGATCTTGTAGTTGCCGCCCTTCCAGTCCTCGAACACGCATTCGATCACGCGCGCCTTGAGCGCCTTGCGGTCCACGGCCTTGAAGTATTCCTGCGAGGCGAGGTTGATCACCACTGGCGTGGTGTCGGCGCGCAGCCGGGTGTTCAGGTGCTCGGCAATCTGGCGGCCCCAGAACTGGTACAGGTTGCTGCCTGCCTCGGTGGCCAGGCGCGTGCCCATCTCCAGGCGATAGGGCTGCATGCGGTCCAGCGGCCGCAGCACACCATACAGGCCGCTCAGGATGGCGACATGGCTCTGGGCCCAGTGCAGGTCGTCAGCGCTCAGGCTGCGGGCCTGCAGGCCCTCGTACACGTCGCCATTGAAGGCCAGCACCGCCTGGCGCGAGTTGTGGGCCGTGAAGCGGGGGCGCCAGGCCTGGTAGCGCGCCACGTTCAGCGCCGCGAGCGTGTCGCTCAACTCCATCAGCGACGCAATCTGCTGCGGCGACTGCTCGCGCAGCACCTCGATGAGGGCCGTGGACTGCGGCACAAATTGTGGCGTGGTGTGCGGCAGGCCTTCGGGAACGGGCGTGTCGTAGTCGAGCGATTTGGCGGGAGACAGCAGGAACAGCATGGGGCGAAGGGTCCGTGGATCTCGGGTGTGTGGCGTGGGGCTTGGCCTGGACGGTGCGGGTTACTGGCTGCACTGCGGCACCAGCGAGCCGAAATGGTACCTGCTGACAGGCTGCCTCCGGCCGCTTGCGGGTATTGGCGCCAAGGGCCGTACACACTCGGCGGTCCCCAAAAAAAAGAAGGCGGCCTGAGCCGCCTTCTGGGTGATGGCTACAGCCCTGGGGCAGCAGCCATTGCAGCGCGTCAGGCTGCGGGGGGCTGCTCAAATGGCAGCGCCATGGCCGACAGGTCGCGGCGGGTTTCTACCAGCACCAGCGGGCCTTCGTCCAGCACCACCGCTGGGGGGCGCTCGCGGGGCACGCGGATGGGCTTGGGCTCGGCAGCGATGGCGGCCTGCACGGCCGCAATCTTGTCCGCGTCCGAGTTCACCCACTGCAAGCCCGACGCGGCAGCCACTTGCTGCAGTTCATCGATGGGCAGCGTGAACGCTTGGACGCGCGGCAGGCCCTTGGCAGGCGCTGCAGGCGCTGGTGCCGCAGCTGCCGGAGCGGGTGCCGCGACCGGAGCCGGTGCGGCCACGGGGGCAGCAACAGGCGCTGGAACAGCTACAGGTCCGGTAGCCGCTGCGACTGGCGCTGCGGCCACAGGGGCTGTCACCGGTGCCACAGGCTCTGCGGCGGGAGTGTTGTTGCTGAAGTAGCTGCGGCGTGGCGCTTCGTCCTGTGCCGGGGCCGGCTCGGCCTGGGTGGGGTCGAAGTCCAGCATGGCGGGTGCTGCGGCTTCAGCGTTGCCGTTGGCGTCGCGTGGGCCACGCTCGCCACGTTCGCGGCGGTCACGGCCGTAGCGGTCGCGGGAGCGGCGCTCGCGGCGTTGCTCTTCGTTGGCGCCATTGCCATTGCCGTTGGCGGGTGCGTCATTGCCACTCAGGTCCAGGTCTGGCAGCGAGGCCAGAGGCGCGGTGTCGGCAAAGTCGCCAGCAGCGGCTGGGGCTGCTGCCTCCTGGGCCTCGACCGCACGGGGAGCGCGTTCACCACGCTCGCCACGGTTGCCACCGCGATCACCGCGTTCGCGGCGCGGGCCGCGTTCGCCACGGGGTTGCTGGGCGGGTTGGCCTTCTGCACCACCGGTGTTGCCAGCGTTGGGGCCTTCCACCTGAGCGGTGGCGGCGTTGGAGTTGTCTCCGTTCGTGCCAGCGTTCAGGTTGCGCGGCTCGCTGTCGCGGCGGCCACGGCCCCCTTCACGGCCTTCGCCGCGTCCGTTGCGGCCACCGTCACGGCCTTCGCCCTCAGGGCGGCGCTCTGCGTCGCGGGGTGCGCGGCCTTCGGCCGAGCGTTCACCACGGCGGCCACGGCTTTCGCCGGTGCTGCCTTCGCGGTTGCCGTCACGTGGTGCGCCTTCGCGCTGACCGTCACGGTTGCCGTCGCGGCCACCACGGCGGCCACGGCTTTCACCGTTGCGGCCTTCGCGGCGGGGTTCGCCACGGCCGGTGGTTTCGGCTGCGGCCGGTGCGGCGGCTGGCGCAGCCGTTGCCACCGGGGCGGGTGCGGCAGGGGCGCTGCCAAAGCCGAACAGGCTCTTGAGCCAGGCGAAGAAGCCTTGCTCCTGCGGCGCGGGGGCGACAGGCGCCGGAGCGGCCACGGGGGCAGGTGCAGGGGCTGCATGGGCTGCGGGGCGCTGGCCGCCACGGGGTGGGCGCGCCGCGCCTTCGGGGCGGGGCTCGGCCACGGGGGCGGGGGCATCAGGCAGCACGCCCTTGATCACCGGGGTCTGCTTGTTGGTGGGCTCCTGCGAGCGGCGTGTGACAGACGTTGGGTCTTCCACTTCTTCGGCGAGCTTGTAGCTGGCTTCGATGTGGTCCAAGCGTGGGTCGTCGTGCTTCAGGCGTTCCAGGCGGTAGTTGGGGGTTTCCAACGTCTTGTTGGGCACCATCAGCACGGCCACGCGCTGCTTGAGTTCGATCTTTGCGATCTCGGTGCGCTTTTCGTTCAGCAGGAACGAGGCCACTTCCACCGGCACCTGGCAGTGCACGGCGGCGGTGTTGTCCTTCATCGACTCTTCTTGAATGATGCGCAGGATCTGCAGCGCCGACGATTCGGTGTCACGGATGTGGCCCGAGCCTCCGCAGCGGGGGCAGGGGATGGACGAGCCTTCGGACAGCGCGGGCTTCAGGCGCTGGCGGCTCATTTCCATGAGGCCGAACTTGCTGATGGTGCCGAACTGCACGCGGGCGCGGTCCTGGCGCAGCGCATCGCGCAGGCGGTTTTCCACTTCGCGGCGGTTCTTCGACTCCTCCATGTCGATGAAGTCGATCACGATAAGGCCGCCCAGGTCGCGCAGGCGCATCTGGCGGGCCACTTCGTCGGCGGCTTCCAGATTGGTGCGGGTGGCAGTTTCCTCGATGTCGCCGCCCTTGATGGCGCGGGCCGAGTTCACGTCCACGGACACCAGCGCTTCGGTGTGGTCGATCACGATGGCGCCGCCCGAGGGCAGGCTCACGGTGCGGGCGTAGGCCGACTCGATCTGGTGCTCGATCTGGAAGCGGCTGAACAGGGCGGCGTCGTCGCGGTAGCGCTTCACGCGGGCAGCATGCTCGGGCATGACGTGCGCCATGAACTGCTGCGCCTGTTCGTAGATGTCGTCGGTATCGATGAGGATGTCACCGATGTCGTTGTTGAAGTAGTCGCGGATCGCGCGGATGACGAGCGACGATTCCTGGTAGATCAGGAAGGCGCCCTTGCCGCCCTTGGCGGCGCCGTCGATGGCGTTCCACAATTTCAGCAGGTAGTTCAGGTCCCACTGCAGTTCGGGCGCGGTGCGGCCGATGCCAGCGGTGCGCGCAATGATGGACATGCCGTTGGGGTACTCCAGCTGGTCCATCGCCTCCTTGAGTTCGGCACGGTCCTCGCCCTCGATGCGGCGCGACACGCCACCACCCCGGGGGTTGTTGGGCATCAGCACCACGTAGCGGCCTGCCAGGCTGATGAAGGTGGTCAGGGCTGCGCCCTTGTTGCCGCGCTCTTCCTTTTCGACCTGGACCAGCAGCTCCTGGCCTTCCTTGATGACTTCGTTGATGCGCGCCTGGCTGGGCGACACGCCGGGGGCGAAGTACTGGCGCGAGATTTCCTTGAACGGCAGGAAGCCGTGGCGGTCTTCGCCGTAATCGACAAAGCAGGCTTCCAGCGAGGGCTCGACGCGCGTGACGACGGCCTTGTAGATGTTGCCCTTGCGCTGCTCGCGCCCTTCAATCTCGATTTCGTAGTCGAGGAGCTTTTGTCCGTCGACGATGGCCAGGCGCCGTTCTTCGGGCTGCGTGGCGTTGATGAGCATCCGCTTCATGATGCGATTCCTTCAGTGTGTTGCGGACAGCAGCGATGCAGACGTCCCTCTCAGCGGGGAAAGCTGCGCGGGCTGCCGCCCACAGTTCCAAACCATTAACAACAAGCTCTACAGGAGCTGTGAATGCCTGGACTGACGCATCGAAACGAAGGGAATTGCCGGGAATGCCAATGATCTGCCGCGCTCTAGCGCAGCATCGTGAGGCAGGGGCGCGTGGATGGGGGCGAGTGGTAGGAGCGCAGTTTTGCTAGCAAAAAAGTAGCTGGTTGCGCTTGCTGGCTGGGCGCTAGAGCCGAATAGGAGCGTGCAGCCGGGGGCATCAGCCACCGCCACAAGGTCACCATCCAGCTCATCAACAACCACATGCTCGCTTTGATCCGCTGGCAGGCTGCGCCCGGGTAGGGTGCATCTGCCAGCTGGGGGATTCCGTATCAGTGTTTCAATCTGTCAGCCCGCCGCACGGCATGCGGGCCACCACAGGCATCTGGCCTGCAATCTGCGCGCACGACGCCCGCTGGCATCGACCTGCCTGCGTGAGGGGCAAGGGCTGTGTGGACTAAACTCCAGACAAATCAACCACTTACATAACAACGCGCAGGTGAAACACATTATAGGGGCCAAACCGCCCGCAGCTTCTGCGGGGCTTCCCGCAGCCCGCCTGGTGGAAGTGGATGCTGACTCCGCCGGCCAGCGGCTCGATAACTTTTTGATACGCCACCTGAAAGGTGTGCCAAAAACGCATGTCTACCGCATCATCCGCAGCGGTGAGGTCCGCATCAACAAAGGCCGCGTGAGTGCCGACACCCGCGTGGAAGCAGGGGATGTGGTGCGCCTGCCGCCCGTGCGCGTCTCCGACAAGGTGGCCGAGAAGGCCGAGCGTCCGGCGCCTGCGCGCGAATTTCCCATCCTGCTCGAAGACGAGCACCTGATTGCCCTGGACAAGCCCGCGGGCGTGGCGGTGCACGGCGGCAGCGGCGTGAGTTTTGGCGTGATCGAGCAATTGCGCCAGGCGCGGCCGGCGTCCAAGTTCCTGGAACTGGTGCACCGTCTGGACCGCGAGACCTCGGGCATCCTGCTGGTGGCCAAGAAGCGGTCAGCGCTCACTCACCTGCAAGACCAGTTCCGTGAGCGCGAGACAGGCAAGACCTATCTGGCACTCGTCACGGGCATCTGGCCTGCCAACAAAAAGGTCATCGACCTGCCACTGCACAAGTACCTGCAGGCCGACGGCGAGCGCCGCGTGCGTGTGACCACGGCCGATGACCCGGATGGCATGCGCTCCATCACGTTGGTCAAGGTGCGCAGCACCGTGCCCGCGCGCCCCGCTCAAGGCCTGCCGGCGATGTCCCTGCTGGAGGTGACCATCAAGACAGGCCGCACCCATCAGATCCGTGTGCACCTGGCAAGCCAGGGCCACGCCATCGTGGGTGATGACAAATACGGTGACTTTGACCTCAACAAGCGCCTGCAGAAGCTCTCGATGAAGCGCATGTTCCTGCACGCATGGCGGTTACAGTTCAACCACCCCGCCTCGGGCGAGCGTGTGCAGCTGATCGCCGAGCTGCCCCCTGAGCTGGCCGATTTTGTGCCCACCGCCTGACGATCCTGCGCGAGAAAAACTGCTCTCATGTCTGCCAAAAACTTCCGTCCGCGCCGTTTCGACCTCATCGCCTTTGATTGGGATGGCACGCTGTTCGACTCCACCGCCATCATCGTGCGCTGCATCCAGGCAGCGGTGCGCGACGTGGGCGGCACCGTGCCCACCGACAAGGAGGCCGCCTACGTGATCGGCATGGGCCTGATGCAGGCGCTGGCCCATGCGGCGCCCGATGTGCCGCCCGAGAAGTACACCGAACTGGGCAATCGCTACCGCTTTCACTACATCCAGCACCAGGACGACCTGAGCCTGTTTGAAGGCGTGCTGCCTCTGCTGAACGACCTGCGCGAGCGCGGCCACCTGTTGGCCGTGGCTACCGGCAAAAGCCGGCGCGGGCTGGACGAGGCGCTGCACACGGTTCAACTCAAGGGCGTATTCGACGGCTCCCGCACCGCAGACCAGACCGCTGGCAAGCCCCACCCCCTGATGCTGCAGGAGCTGATGGCCGAATTTGACGTGGCGCCGGAGCGCCTTTTGATGATCGGCGACACCACGCACGACCTGCAGATGGCCGTCAACGCCGGCTGTGCGAGTGTGGGGGTGAGCTATGGCGCCCATGAACCCGACGCCTTCCATGCGCTCCAGCCGCTGGCGGTGGCCCATTCGGTGCGCGGGCTGCACGACTGGCTGCTGAACAACGCCTAACGCTGGGCCGTGAAGCGGAGCAAGCCATGAACACGTCGCCCGAGCAGTCCTTCGCTTTGTGCAGCAGCGCCGACCTCGTCGATGGGGGGCGGGCCGTGCCGTTTGATGTCGTGTACGCGGGCCAGACCTGCCGGGCCTTTGCAATCCGCTACCAGGGCCTGCCACACGCTTACCTCAACCGCTGTACCCATGTGGCGATGGAGATGGACTACCAGCCCGACCGTTTTTTTGACGACACGGGCCACTGGCTGTTGTGCGCTACCCACGGCGCGGCTTATTTGCCCCACACCGGCCAGTGCGCGGGCGGACCCTGCCGAGGAGGACTGGTGAAAATTGCCCTGTCGGAGAGTGATGGCGTGGTGCGCTGGCATACTGCCTACAACCTGCAGCCCGTAGAGTTCTAGAAAATCCAGATGAATTACCCTGATGTGCTGTCGCCTGGTTCCATCCGGCGCGGCGCGTGGGCTGCAGCGGTGCAGTTCCCAGGACGCATGACATGACAGACCCCCAACAGCCCGGTTCGTCGGGCTTTGACCCCAAAACCAATTCCGCGCCCGATCTGTGGGCGCAAGCAGCTACAAATTCAGGAGCACCTGTGAGCGACTCATCGCGTGAACCCGGCTGGGAACGTGCCACGCTGGAAAAGCTGGCCTTTGCTGCCCTCAATGAGCAACGCAGCGCCCGTCGCTGGAAGATCTTTTTCCGTCTGGCCTGGCTGGCCCTGCTGGCGGCGATTGCGTTTGCCGCGTTGCGTCAGGCATCGCCCAGCACCAGCACCAGCACGCCGCACACCGCGGTGGTGGACATCAAGGGCGAAATCGCCAGCGGTGCCGAGGCCAGCGCCGAGTTTGTGGTGGCCGCCATGCGCAGCGCGCTGGAGGATGAGGGCTCGCAAGCGCTGGTGCTGCTCATCAACTCGCCCGGTGGCAGCCCGGTGCAGGCCGGCATCATCAACGACGAGATCGTGCGCCTGAAAGCCAAGCACAACAAGCCGATCTACGCCGTGGTCGAAGAAACCTGCGCCTCGGCTGCCTACTACATTGCAGCCGCCGCCGACGATATCTACGTGGACAAGGCCAGCATCGTGGGCAGCATTGGTGTGCTGATGGACGGTTTTGGATTCACCGGCGTGATGGAGAAGGTGGGCGTGGAGCGCCGCCTGCTCACCGCAGGCGAGAACAAGGGTTTTCTGGACCCTTTCAGCCCGCAGACCGAGAAGCAGCGCGCCTACGCGCAGACCATGCTCGACCAGATCCACCAGCAGTTCATTGCCGTGGTGAAAGCGGGGCGCGGTGACCGTCTCAAGACCACGCCCGATACCTTCAGCGGCTTGTTCTGGACGGGCCAGCAGGCCGTGGAAATGGGCCTGGCGGACAAGCTGGGTAACCTGGACTATGTCGCGCGCGAAGTGGTCAAGGCCGAGGACATCATCGACTACACCCGCCGCGACAACGTGGCCGAGCGCCTGGCCAAGCGTTTTGGCGCGGCGGTGGGCATGGGCGCCGTCAAGTCACTGGCCATATCGGGGCCACAGTTGCGCTGATATTCGCCTCGGAGTCGGCAGGGGGCGTGATCATCCGCACAAGCCCTTGCATCCACGGCAGATGTCTATTCGAAGCCCCTGCAGAGGTATCTGCCGGGGCCTTTTTGTTGGGCCTGGTTGCGCTGTGCTGCCGTGCCGGTGTGGGGCCGTTGTGCAGCGGTCTGAGGGTTTTTGGGGGTGTTTTGGGGCGGTTGCGCTAGTGGAATATGCCTGGAATGCTCTTGAATATGTAGCATTCCAGGCGCCTCGCCCGTCGCGTGTTACTCCGTCGCTGCCTCAACGCCCCAGCGCAAACACCACGGGGGTGCGGTTGTCCGGCGGTGCGGGCTGCTGCTTCCACTGGCGCACCAGCTGGCTTTGCACCCGCGCGTCGGGCAGGGTCAGGCCGCTGGCCAGCGCCAGCCGGGTGTGCGGCTGCAGGGTCTGAACCAGTGCCTGCCACAGGGCCGGGTTGCGGTACGGGGTCTCGATGAACAGCTGGGTCTGGCCCGTGCGCAGCGCGATGCCCTCCAGCTCCTTGATGCGCTGGGTGCGCTCTTGTCCGTCTTGTGGCAGGTAGCCGACGAAGGCGAAGTTTTGTCCATTGAGGCCACTGGAGGCCAGGGCCAGCAGCAGCGACACCGGCCCTACCAATGGCACCACGCGCAGGCCCAGGTCGTGCGCGGCCCGCACCACCGACGAGCCAGGGTCGGCCACTGCGGGCATGCCCGCTTCGCTGACCAGGCCGATGTCGTGCCCGTTCAGGGCCGCAGCCAGCAGCGGGCGGGCGTCGAACGGCGCTGAGCCCTTGTCGCCGTGGTCGCCTTTTTTGTGCACTTCACGCGGCAACTCAGTGATCTGCTGTTGCTGCAGAGAGAGGGCCAGGGGGTGCAGCGCGTCAATGCGCTTGAGGTAGGCGCGCGTGCTCTTGGCGTTTTCGCACACCCAGTGGGTCAGGCGGGCGGCTGTCTGCAGGGTGGCCGAGGGCAGGACATCCTGCAGTGGGGCCTGGGTGTCGCAGCCAAAGTCGAGGGGGGCGGGCACCAGGTACAGCGTGCCGGTTTTTACGTTCATGGCAGCACCAGCCCTGCTGCGCGCAGCATGCGGCATGTGCGGATCAGTGGCAGCCCGATGAGTGCCGTGGGGTCGTCGCTGTGGATGGCGTCCAGCAGGGCAATGCCAAGGCCTTCGCTCTTGGCGCTGCCCGCGCAGTCGTAGGGCTGCTCGGCGCGCAGGTAGCGCTCGATTTCTTCATCCGACAGGTCGCGGAACTTCACCTCTACGGGGGCGAGGTCCACCTGTTCAAAGCCGGTGGCCGCGCACACCACCGCCAGGGCGGTTTGGAACACCACCGTCTGGCCGCGCATCTGGCGCAACTGCTGCACCGCGCGATCGTGCTGGCCCGGTTTGCCCAGCGGCTCTCCGGCCAGGTCGGCCACCTGGTCGGACCCGATCACCACCGCTTCGGGGTGCTGCCGCGCCACAGCTTGCGCTTTGGCCAGAGCCAGGCGCATGGCCAGGGCGCGGGGCGCCTCGCCGGGCAGGGGGGTCTCATCGACATGGGGGGCGGCCACTTCGAAAGGCAGATTCAGCCGTTCCAGCAATTCGCGCCGGTAGCGCGAGGTCGAGCCCAATACCAGAGGGCGTTGCGAGGAGGGGGATTGATGCATGCGCCGATTCTCTTACACTGCCGCCATGACCAAGGAATTCTCCGCACAGCGCCTCGACGTGAAAGCCTTTGCACAGGCGGGCGGTCGGCTGGCGGGCCACGACTCGCTGTTGAAGTACGAACGCCTGGCGCAAGAGGCCAAAGGCCTGCACCCGGACCTGTTGGTGGACTGGGAGGCGACCGGTGAAATACGCACTGCGCTGGGCGGAATGGGGCAGGTCTGGTTGCACATCAAGGTGCGCGCCAGCTTCCCTATGGAGTGCCAGCGCTGCCTGACGCCGGTAGACGTCCCGCTGGAGGTGGATCGGGAATTCCGCTTCGTGGCCGATGAAGCCACTGCCGAGGCCCTGGACGATGAGAGCGAAGAAGACCTGCTGGCCCTGAGCCGCGAGTTTGATTTGCACGAGCTCATCGAAGATGAGTTGCTGATGGCGTTGCCCGTGGTGCCCAAACACGACGAGTGTCCGACCTCTGTGCCTCTCGCGTCTTCTGACGATGATTTTGAAGAAGCCAATGCCGAAAAACCCAACCCTTTCGCTGCCTTGGCTGCTTTGCGCAAGGACGCCAAAGACTGATTGGCGGGCCCAAAAAGCATTTGGGTTATAATCGTGGGCTTCACGCGAACCCCATCGTGTCTTTTTGGGCTGATCGCGTTTTTACCAACCTATTCCAGATCAGGAGCCATCATGGCCGTTCAGCAAAACAAAAAGTCCCCTTCCAAGCGCGGTATGCACCGCTCGCACAATGCCCTGAATGTGCCAGGCATTGCCGTGGAACCCACTACCGGTGAAACGCACCTGCGTCACCACATCAGCCCCAACGGTTTCTACCGTGGCCGTCAGGTGCTGAAGAACAAGTCTGAAGCCTGACCTTCACCCCATCCAAAGGCCCGTTGCTACACACCCTGTAGCGCGGGCCTTTGTTTTGACCGTCGTATTCATTTCTCGGCCCTTCGGGCCGACCGGACAAGTCGCCCATGATCACACTGGCTGTTGACTGCATGGGGGGCGACCACGGCCCCCGCGTCACGCTCGCGGCGTGCCGCCAGTTTCTCGACCACCACCCGGATGCCCGCCTGCTGCTAGTTGGCCTGGCGGATAGCCTGCAATCGTTTTCCCACGACCGAGCCACCATCGTGCCAGCTACCGAAGTGGTGGCCATGGACGATCCGGTGGAGGTGGCTTTGCGCAAGAAGAAGGATTCTTCGATGCGGGTTGCCATCCAGCAGGTCAAGGACGGCGCTGCATCGGCGGCGGTGTCTGCCGGCAATACCGGGGCCCTGATGGCCATTGCCCGGTACCTTCTCAAGACGCTGGACGGCATCGACCGGCCCGCCATCGCCACCCAGATGCCCAACGCCACCGGCGGTGCCACAACCGTCCTGGATCTGGGCGCTAATGTCGATTGCTCGGCCGAACATCTGCTTCAGTTTGCCGTGATGGGCTCTGCCCTGGTGTCGGTTCTTCAAGAGGGGGGTGAGCCCACGGTGGGCCTGCTGAATATTGGTGAAGAAGTCATCAAGGGCAGTGAAGTGATCAAAAAAGCGGGTGAATTGCTGCGATCTGCGGCCAATTCCGGTGATTTGAACTTCTATGGCAATGTCGAGGGCAACGATATCTTCAAGGGGACGGTGGATATCGTGGTCTGTGATGGTTTTGTGGGCAATGTGGCGCTCAAGGCCAGCGAAGGTGTGGCCTCGATGATCATCGGAGCACTTAAAACTGAATTTTCGCGCCACATTTTTACCAAAATGGCCGCTATCGTCGCCTATCCGATCTTAAAAGCGTTGATGAAGCGCATGGATTACCGCCGTTATAACGGCGCGGCGCTGCTGGGCCTGCGCGGGCTGGTGTTCAAGAGCCACGGATCGGCAGACGCCATGGCTTTCGAGCAGGCGTTGAACCGGGCGTATGATGCAGCCCGCAACAACCTGCTCGACCGTGTCCGGACCCGGATTGCGCACGCGGCGCCCCTGCTGGCGCCTGCAGATGCCCAGCCCCAGCCTGGCGTTGCGGCGACCGCACAATAATGAGACGTTATTCCCGCATTACCGGCACCGGCAGCTATCTGCCTCCACGCCGGTTGACCAACGCCGATCTGGTTGCAGAACTGGGCCAGCGCGGCATCGAAACCTCGGATGAATGGATTGTGGAGCGCACTGGTATTCGGGCGCGCCACTTTGCTGCGCCGGATGTCACGGCCAGCGACCTCGGTCTGGAGGCTGCGCGCAATGCCTTGCAGGCTGCCAATCTGCAGCCTACTGACATCGATCTGATCATCGTGGCCACATCCACGCCAGACATGGTGTTCCCGTCGGTCGCCTGTATCTTGCAGAACAAGCTGGGCGCCAATGGTTGCCCCGCTTTCGACGTGCAAGCGGTCTGCAGCGGGTTTGTTTATGCCCTGTCCGTGGCGGACTCCATGATCCAGACCGGTGCTGCCAACCGCGCCCTGGTGATTGGCGCCGAAGTTTTCAGCCGCATTCTGGACTTCAACGACCGCACTACTTGTGTGTTGTTCGGAGACGGCGCGGGCGCTGTGGTGCTGGAGGCCTCTGACACACCGGGCATCCTGTCGAGCGACTTGCACGCCGACGGCAAGCATGTTGATATTTTGTGTGTGCCCGGCAATGTGTCTGGCGGCAAGGTCCTTGGCGACCCGGTCCTCAAGATGGACGGGCAGGCGGTCTTCAAGCTGGCAGTCGGTGTGTTGGAGAAGGCGGCCCATGCTGCCCTGGCCAAGGCCGGGCTGACCGAAGCCGATATCGACTGGCTGATCCCGCACCAGGCCAACATCCGCATCATGCAGGGCACTGCCCGCAAACTGAAGATGTCCATGGACAAGGTCGTGGTCACGGTGGACCAGCACGGCAATACTTCGGCGGCGTCCATTCCTCTGGCTCTGGACCATGCGGTGCGCGCCGGCCAGGTCAAGAAAGGCGAAACCCTGCTGCTCGAAGGCGTGGGGGGCGGCTTCACCTGGGGTGCTGTGCTCCTGAAGTTGTAGCTGCTAGCGCAATAAATACTAGCGCTACCGGCCAGTTTCATCATATTTCTGGATTTTTCATGAAGTCTTTTGCATTTGTCTTTCCGGGGCAAGGCTCGCAATCGGTGGGCATGCTGGATGGCTGGGGTGACCACCCGGTGGTGGCTCAGACCCTGAAGGAAGCCTCGGATGCCCTGGGCGAAGATGTTGGCCTGCTGATCAAGGAAGGCCCCAAGGAAGCGTTGGCTCTCACCACCAACACCCAGCCGGTGATGCTGGTCGCGGGTGTGGCGGCATGGCGGGTGTGGCGCGCAGAAGGTGGCGCAGCCCCAGTGGCTGTGGCCGGGCATTCGCTGGGTGAATACTCCGCCCTGGTGGCGGCTGGTGTGCTGACGCTGGCGCAGGCGGCTCCGCTGGTGCGGTTGCGCGCAGCGGCCATGCAAGAGGCGGTGCCCGTCGGGACCGGCGCCATGGCCGCCATTCTGGGCATGGAGGCTTCCAAGGTCATCGCCGGTTGCGCCGAGGCATTGGCCTCGTTCGGCCCGTGCACGGCCGAAGTGGTGGAGGCTGTCAATTTCAACGACCCGATCCAGACCGTGATCGCTGGTACCAAGGCGGCGGTGGACAAGGCCTGCGAAGTGCTCAAGGCGGCGGGTGCCAAGCGTGCATTGCCCCTGCCGGTGTCGGCGCCTTTTCACTCCAGCCTGATGAAGCCGGCCGCTGAAAAGCTGCGTGTGGCGCTGGCAGACGTTGCCTTGACGGCCCCCCAGATTCCGGTGGTCAACAACGTGGACGTGGCGGTGCAGCAGGATGCTGACGCCATTCGTGAAGCGCTCTATCGCCAGGCCTTCGGCCCCGTGCGCTGGGTGGAATGCGTGCAGACGCTCAAGGCGCGCGGAGTGACGCACATCATTGAATGTGGCCCTGGCAAAGTGCTGGCAGGCCTCACCAAACGCATCGATCCCGAGCTGGTTGGTGCTGCATTGTTTGACTCGGCCACGCTGGCCGAAACCCGGGAGTTGTTGGCATGACGGAATCGACCCAGACAGCGGCGCAAGTGGCGCTGGTGACCGGCGCATCGCGCGGCATTGGCGCGGCCATTGCCCTGGAATTGGCGGTGCGCGGCTACCAGGTGGTGGGCACGGCCACCACGGATGAAGGCGCTGCGCGCATCAGCCAGGCGCTGTCGGCTTACCCTGGCTGCCGGGGGGCCAACCTGAACGTGAACGATGTGGCTGCGGTCGAGGCCTTGATGGACGGCATCGTCAAGCAACAGGGTGGTCTGCATGTGCTGGTGAACAACGCCGGCATCACGCGCGACACCCTGGCCATGCGCATGAAGGACGATGACTGGGATGCGGTGCTGGACACCAATCTCAAGGCGGTATTTCGCACGAGCCGGGCAGCTATCCGTCCGATGATGAAGCAGCGCTTCGGGCGCATCATCAGCATCACCAGCGTGGTGGGTGCATCGGGCAATCCAGGTCAGGCCAACTACGCCGCTGCCAAGGCAGGCGTGGCGGGCATGACGCGCGCACTGGCCCGTGAGCTGGGCAGCCGCAACATCACCGTGAACTGCGTGGCGCCCGGTTTTATCGAGACCGACATGACGTCTGTGTTGCCCGAAGATCAGCAAAAAGCGCTCAATGCGCAGATCCCGCTGGGACATATGGGCAAGCCCGCAGACATCGCACACGCGGTGGCCTACCTGGCTTCACGCGAGGCTGGCTACGTGACGGGGCAGGAGTTGCACGTCAATGGCGGCATGTACATGTAATTAAGACAAGTTAACGCCGGTTCATCCGGACGGCGGGTCGTTTAGGGGCTTCTCCTTAAGCGGCTAGAATCGCGGATTCATTCACAACCCCCAGAGGGAAACCATGAGCGATATCGAAGCACGCGTCAAAAAAATCATTGCCGAACAACTCGGTGTGGAAGAGTCCCAAGTCACCAATGAAAAGGCCTTCGTGGCAGACCTCGGTGCCGACTCGCTCGACACGGTGGAACTGGTGATGGCTCTGGAAGACGAGTTCGGCATCGAGATCCCGGACGAAGACGCCGAGAAGATCACCACGGTGCAAAACGCCATCGACTACGCCAACACCCACCAGAAGGCCTGAGCGGCGCCCTGCGCCTGACTCAAGCGATCAGCAGAAGGTTTTATACGCATGAGCCGTCGTCGCGTTGTCGTGACCGGCCTGGGTTGCGTCAGCCCCGTGGGTAACACGGTGGCCGATTCCTGGGCCAACCTCCTTGCCGGCCAATCCGGCATTGACCTCATCACCAAGTTCGACGCGTCGAACTTCGCCTGCAAGATTGCGGGAGAGGTCAAAGGTCTTGACCTGGAGTCGTACATCAGCGCCAAGGACGCGCGCGCGATGGACACCTTCATCCACTACGGCATTGCTGCCGCGGCGCAGGCCGTGCAGGACGCAGGGCTTCCCACAGGGGAAGCGCTCAGTGAGGAGTTCGCCACACGCATTGCCTGCGTGATTGGCTCCGGCATTGGCGGCCTGCCGCTGATCGAAGACACCCACGCCGAACTGGTCAGCCGTGGACCCCGGCGTATCACCCCATTTTTTGTCCCTGCGTCCATCATCAACATGGTGGCAGGGCATGTGTCCATGCGTTTTGGCTTCAAGGGCCCCAACCTTGCTGTGGTGACTGCCTGCACAACGGGTTTGCACTGCATTGGCGAGGCGGGACGCATGATTGAATACGGCGATGCCGACGTGGTCGTGGCCGGCGGGACCGAATCCACGGTGTCCCCATTGGGCATTGGCGGGTTTGCCGCCATGCGCGCACTGTCCACCCGCAACGACGATCCCAAGACGGCATCCCGCCCATGGGACAAGGACCGCGACGGTTTTGTGCTCGGCGAGGGCGCTGGCGTGATGGTGCTGGAAGAGTATGAGCACGCCAAGGCCCGAGGTGCCAAGATTTACGCCGAACTCAGCGGCTTTGGCATGAGCGCAGATGCTGGGCACATGACGGCTCCCAACATGGACGGGCCTCGGCGCGCCATGCTCAGTGCACTGCGCAATGCCGGGATCAATGTGGATCAGGTGGACTATCTCAATGCCCACGGCACGTCCACCCCCTTGGGCGACATCAACGAAACCAACGCGATCAAGGCGGCCTTGGGCGACCATGCCTACAAGACCGTGGTGAGCTCCACCAAGTCCATGACGGGCCACTTGCTTGGTGGTGCGGGCGGTATTGAGAGCGTGTTCACCGTGCTCGCCCTGCACGAACAAAAAGTGCCACCCACCATCAACCTGTTCAACCAGGACCCGGAATGTGATCTGGACTACTGTGCCAACACGGCGCGGGACATGAAGATCGACGTGGCCGTCAAGAACAACTTCGGTTTTGGTGGTACCAACGGAACGCTGGTGTTCAAACGCGTCTGATTGGGCGCAAACATCACGGATTCGGTTGCAACAAGCATTGCTTGTCCGCTTGCGACCGTCCTCCCAAAGGAGTACGTCGTCGTTTTTTTGGCGCTCGCAGGCATTCGGTCTGTCGGCCTGAGCAGGTAGTCCTGTGACACTGCTCTCAAGGCGTGCTCCTTCTGTTCAGTACCCGCTGCGGCGCAGCAGGGTGTTGGGTGCATTGCTATTGGCTCTTTTGTTCACCGGGGCCGGGGTCGTGGCTGCTTGGGTGAGCTCTGGGGCGCGCGATGCAGTTGTATCGGCTGCTGTGGCCCTCGGACTCTGGCTGTTGGCAGCGGCGGGTGCAGCCCATTTCTGGTGGGGTCAGCCTCGCGGAGTGCTGCAATTCGATGGTCAAGCCTGGACGCTGGGCCAAACGGCAAAGTCCTTTAGCGGGCCACTGGCGCTTTCTGTGCCTCCCGAGGTCTTGCTGGATCTGCAGGTGCACCTGTGGGTGCGCATCGTGCCCATAGGGCATTCGGCCCAGTGGTTATGGCTGGAGCGCTCCAGCCAGCCTGAGCGCTGGATGGACTTGCGCCGTGCGGTATATTCGCGCGCCAGATCGGGCGTTGACAACGCTGACGAAACCGCCCGGCAAGCTGTTGCAGGGCGTGAATCCTGAGTATCCATGACTGTAATTCCGCCTTCCCCCTCCGAAGACAGCGATCTCCAACTGGTGGAGCGCACGGTAGCGGGCGACCAGCGCGCCTATGAATTGCTGGTCATCAAGTACCAGCGTCGCATCGAGCGACTCATCGGACGTATGGTGCGTGACACGGACTTGGTCCAGGACATTGCCCAGGAAACCTTCATTCGCGCCTATCGGGCGCTGCACCAGTTCCGTGGCGACGCCCAGTTCTACACCTGGCTGTACCGGATTGCCGTCAACACCGCCAAAAAGGCGCTGATGGACATGAAGCGCAACCCGGTCATTTCTGAAAATGCCTTCCGGGGTTCCGAGGATGAGGATGAAACTTCCCGCCTTGGACACGAACTAACCAGCGACGAAACCCCAGAAACTGTCCTTGCGGCCCAAGAAATAGCGCAGGTCGTGAATGCAGCCATGGAGGCCTTGCCTGACGATCTGCGCCAAGCGGTCACGCTGCGAGAGATCGAGGGGCTCAGTTACGAAGAAATTGCAACCGCAATGGGATGTCCCATAGGTACGGTGCGGTCTCGAATTTTTCGGGCGCGCGAAGCCATTTCGGCCAAAGTGCGCCCCTTGCTCGAAAACCAGTCGGGCAAACGGTGGTGAGGTGATCGAATGAACAAGGCAGAAACAGGTATCCATACCCCGGCAGAACTTGACTTGCGCGAAGTCCAGAGCGAGCAGTTGTCGGCGCTGGCAGACGGTCAGCTGCAAGGTGACGAGTTCGCCGCTGCGCTGGTGTGGGCGGCGGAAGATGAAGGACGAGACACCTGGGGGGTGTATCACCTTGTGGGCGATGTGTTGCGCTCCTCTGACTTGGCCCGGCCAGTCAATCCGGCATTTCTGTCCCGTTTGCGTGACGAGCTTGCCAAGGAAGCGCCGCCACAGCGCCCTCAGGCTCCGGTTGAACTGGACCCACTAGACCATATAGCAGCTCACTTGCCGGAGGCCGCCAATGCTTCGGTGTTCCGCTGGAAGATGGTGGCGGGTTTTGCATCGCTGGCCGCCGTGGCGGCCATCGGCTGGACCTCGTTCTCCCAACTCCAGGGTGCCGGCGGGTCGGGGGCGCAACTGGCCGCATCCTCCCCCGAGCGCTCGACGGCGCAAGGCGCGCCTGTGGTTGCCGTTGCAGACGCAGACGGTCAGCAGGTGATGATCCGCGACCCCCGTTTGGACGAGTTGCTGGCCGCCCATAAGCAGTTCGGCAGCACATCGGCCCTGCAGATGCCGGCGGGCTTTTTGCGCAACGCGACGTTTGAGACCCCTGGCCGCTGAACCGTGGATGGTAATTTCTGGCGCTGAGATCGTGTGATGAGCCCCTCTGGAGTAGTGAAGATCTTTGGAATTTCTCGGGTTCGATGGTTTGGCTCGCTGATCGCTGCGGCACTTTGCGGACTGAGCGTGCATACTGCGGCGGCGGCTCCCGCCGAATCAGCTGCCAGTGCACCGGCTGAGCGCGATATGGCGCAGTGGATTGAGCGCATGCACAGCGCGCCCTGCAGCCGCGCTTATGCCGGTACGTTCGTGGTGTTGTCAGCCAACGGCGCCATGTCCAGCTCACGCATCTGGCATGCATGCGACGGCCAGCAGCAGCTGGAGCGGGTGGAGTCGCTAAGTGGCACTCCGCGCACCGTCTATCGGCGCAATGATGAAGTTCGCACTTTTCTGCCCCAGGTGCGCGTCGTGCGCTCGGACCGTCGCGATGTGTCCGGGCTCTTTCCGCGCGTTCCTGTCGTCAGCGGAACGTCGATCGCCCAGTTTTACACACCCCGCCTGCTGGGCCAGGAGCGGGTGGCTGGGTTCATGTCTGACGTGGTCTCGTTTCAGCCTGCGGACACTCTGCGCTTCGGTTACCGGCTCTGGAGCGAGCGCGAGACCGGCTTGGTGGTGAAGCTGCAGACGCTGGCGGCGGACGGTCGGGTGCTGGAGCAGGCGGCTTTTTCCGAGCTGGACTTCAACGCGCCGGTGAAGGTGGAGCAGCTGTCGCGTCTGATGGATGCGACTGCAGGTTACAAGGTGGTCGCCCCTTCCGTCGTCAAGACCACGGCGAAGGCGGAAGGTTGGGTCTTACGCCAGCCCGTGACAGGTTTTGTGCCTGTCAGTTGCCATCGCAGGGCGGTATCCGATGGTCCGGACGCCCCCAGTGTCTTGCAGTGTCTGTACTCCGATGGGTTGGCTTCGGTATCGCTTTTCGTCGAGCCGTTTGACCCCCAGCGCCATCCTGCGCAGCCCCAGGTGTCCAGCATGGGGGCTACCCAGTTGCTGGCCCAACGCGGGCCGTCAGACATGTGGCTGACTGCGGTGGGCGAGGTGCCACTGCAGACGCTGCGCCTCTTTGTCGGCCAACTGGAGCGCGTGCGCTGACAGGTGATGTAGGTCTGAAGCGGTGTCGTCCCATCGCTCGCGGACCTGTGGATCGTCGTGGGGTCATGGTGGCAGCCACGTATCCCGGGAACCATTTAGCGTCACACTCTTCACAGTCACACACAATTCGTGAACAGCATTCGCCAAGAATCAAGAAAGGTCGAAGATGCCGAAGTTTGATGGAAGTATGTTGCGTTCGGTGGCAGTGGCATGCCTGATGGGTGGTTTAGCCACTATGTCGTTAGCGCCCCATGCGGCGTTGGCGCAGCCTGCACCACTGGTTCGAGGCTTGCCTGATTTCACCGATCTGGTGGATCAGGTGGGGCCTTCGGTGGTCAACATCCGCACTGTCGAGAAAGTGTCCAGTCGCTCCAATGCCAACGGCATGGACGAAGAGATGCTCGAATTCTTCCGCCGGTTTGGTGTTCCAATCCCCAACGTCCCGCGGCAGCAGCGGCCCCAACGACCCCAGCAGGAGGAAGAGGCTCAGCCACGCGGCGTGGGGTCGGGGTTCATCTTGACGTCGGACGGGTTCGTGATGACGAACGCGCACGTGGTCGATGGTGCCGATGAAGTCATCGTGACTTTGACCGACAAGCGCGAGTTCAAGGCGCGTATCGTGGGTGCCGACAAGCGCACCGATGTAGCGGTGGTGAAGATCGAGGCGTCCGGACTGCCTGCGGTCAAGGTGGGCGACGTGAGCCGTCTCCGCGTGGGTGAATGGGTGATGGCGATTGGCTCACCCTTTGGGCTGGAGAACACAGTGACGGCAGGCATCGTCAGCGCCAAGCAGCGGGACACGGGCGACTACCTCCCCTTCATTCAGACAGATGTGGCCATCAACCCCGGAAACTCTGGCGGACCGCTGATCAACATGCGGGGCGAGGTGGTTGGCATCAACAGCCAGATCTATTCCCGCTCGGGGGGGTTCATGGGGATCTCATTCGCAATTCCCATGGATGAAGCCATCCGTGTGAGTGATCAACTGCGCGCGTCGGGTCGTGTGACGCGTGGCCGCATCGGCGTGCAGATCGGGCCAGTCACCAAGGACGTTGCCGAATCGATTGGTCTGGGCAAGGCGCAAGGAGCCTTGGTAACGGGGGTGGAGGCTGGATCGCCTGCCGACAAGGCCGGCGTGGAGGCGGGCGACATCATCACGCGGTTTGATGGCAAGCCGATTGAGAAAGTGGCAGACCTGCCACGCTTGGTTGGTAACACCAAGCCGGGTAACCGCAGCTCCGTCACGGTGTTCCGTCGCGGTGCCTCGCGTGATCTGGCGATCACCATTGCGGAGATCGAGCCAGACAAGCCAGCGACCAAAGTAGCTGAGCGCGAAGAGAAGCCCAAGGCCTCGGCGGCTGCGCAGCAGATGGGTTTGTCTGTGACCGACCTGACGGATGCCCAGAAGAAAGAGCTCAAGCTCAAGGGCGGTGTGGTGGTGGCTGCCGCTACGGATGCTGCCGCACGCGCGGGCCTGCGCGAAGGGGACATCATCTTGTCGGTGGCCAACACGGAAGTCTCGGGCGTGAAAGAGTTCGAGACCGTGCTGTCCAAGGCCGATAAGAGCAAGCCTATTAATGTGCTCTATCGCCGCGGCGAGTGGGCGCAGTACGCGCTGATTCGTCCTGGCAAGTGAGCTGGGCAGAGGCGTGAGGGGAATGGCTCCGCCCGGGGCGATTCCCTACTCAGAATGGGGGACTTTGCCGTGATCGCTGAATTTTTGACAGGTCGATCGCTGGCGCCGCAATGAGTCTAGATGTTAGCTTTTGCTAACTTTTTAAAGGGCCATCAACCACTTTCGATAGAATAGAGGCCGGCGTTCAACGCTTATCTGCATATCGACCGGCTCTGTGTTCACGATGTGGGATGTTTTTGTGCAATGCACAGTTGATCCACAGCTCGCCCACAAGTTGTTCAGCGTTGTTTGTGTGTGGACTGTGCATAAACTGTGTATAAAATCCCTGTTGCACCATGGCAACTTCCCTCAGATACCGGGGGGTGGGCTTTTTCAGTTGGCCTTTTTGCCTACAATGAAGCTCCAACTATCGCAGTTGCCAATGATTGTTGGTTCAGGGCGCGTCGCCACTCGACGCGCCCTTTTTTCTTGTGCGCGCTGTTTTAATTCAATCACTTGACGCTTTCCGTTGATGAATCACATCAGAAATTTTTCCATCATTGCGCACATCGACCATGGCAAGTCGACGCTGGCCGACCGCTTGATCCAGCGGTGTGGAGGTCTTGCAGACCGTGAGATGGAGGCCCAGGTCCTGGACTCGATGGACATCGAAAAAGAGCGTGGGATAACCATCAAGGCGCAGACCGCTGCGCTGCATTACAAGGCACGCGATGGGCAGGTCTACAACCTCAATCTGATCGACACACCTGGCCATGTGGACTTCTCGTACGAGGTCAGCCGTTCGTTGTCTGCGTGCGAGGGCGCACTACTGGTCGTGGATGCATCGCAAGGGGTGGAGGCACAGACTGTGGCCAACTGCTACACCGCGCTGGATCTCGGTGTCGAAGTGCTGCCCGTGCTCAACAAGATGGACCTGCCACAGGCCGACCCCGACAACGCAAAGGCCGAGATCGAGGATGTCATCGGCATCGATGCCACGGATGCCATCCCATGCTCGGCCAAGACGGGCATGGGCATCGATGAAATCCTAGAACTGATCGTCGCGAAGGTGCCAGCACCCCGTGGCAATCCCGATGCCCCACTGCGTGCGATGATCATTGACAGCTGGTTCGACCCATACGTCGGTGTGGTGATGCTGGTGCGCGTGGTAGATGGTCGCCTGCTCAAAGGCGAGCGCATCAAGATGATGGCATCGGGTGCGGCCTACAACGCTGACAACCTGGGTGTGTTCACGCCCGCCAACTCACCGCGCGACGCCCTCAATGCGGGCGAGGTGGGCTACATCATTGCGGGTATCAAGGAGCTGAAGGCCGCGAAGGTGGGCGACACCATCACGCTGGAAAAGAAGCTACCCAACAACCTGGGCCCGGCCGATCAGGCACTCCCCGGCTTCAAGGAAATCCAGCCCCAGGTGTTCGCCGGTCTCTACCCGACCGAAGCCAGCGAATACGACCAGCTGCGCGACGCGCTGGAAAAGCTCCAGCTCAATGACGCCTCGCTGCACTTTGAGCCCGAGGTGTCGCAAGCGTTGGGTTTCGGCTTCCGCTGCGGCTTCCTGGGCCTCTTGCACATGGAGATCGTTCAGGAACGTCTGGAGCGCGAGTTCGACCAGGACCTGATCACCACCGCGCCCAGCGTGGTGTACGAAGTGGTCAAGGGTGACGGCGAAGTCATCATGGTGGAGAACCCCTCCAAGATGCCAGAGCAGGGGCGTATCCAGGAGATCCGCGAGCCCATCGTCACGGTGCATCTGTACATGCCGCAGGAATATGTGGGCCCGGTGATGACGCTGGCCAACCAGAAGCGCGGCGTGCAGTTGAACATGGCCTACCATGGCCGCCAGGTGATGTTGACCTACGAGTTGCCGCTGGGCGAGATCGTGCTGGACTTCTTCGACAAGCTCAAGTCCGTGTCGCGCGGCTACGCCTCCATGGACTACGAGTTCAAGGAGTACCGCGCCTCCGATGTGGTGAAGGTGGACATCCTGCTCAACGGCGAAAAGGTCGATGCGCTGTCCATCATCGTCCACCGCAGCCAGTCGGCCTACCGTGGCCGCGCGGTGGCGGCCAAGATGCGCGAGATCATCAGCCGCCAGATGTTCGATGTGGCGATTCAGGCCGCCATCGGCGCCAACATCATCGCCCGCGAGACCATCAAGGCCCTGCGCAAGAACGTGCTGGCCAAGTGCTATGGGGGCGACATCACCCGCAAGCGCAAGCTGCTGGAGAAGCAGAAAGCAGGCAAGAAGCGCATGAAACAGATTGGATCGGTCGAGGTGCCCCAGGAGGCATTTTTGGCCATTTTGCAGGTGGAAGACTGATGCAGTTCATGCAAATTTTGACGTCGCTGGTGCTGGCGGCCTTTGTGGGTTACATCGGTGCCTGGTACACCGGGGCGATCGAGGGCAACTTTGCGCTGCTCCTGTTCCTTGCGACGGTCGTCACCGGTGTTTACTGGCTGGCGGAGCGCATTTATTTCCTGCCTCGCCGGCGGCGTGCAGCCCAGGCCATTGAAGATGCAGCCGCCGAGCGGCGCGCTGAATTGGATCGCATGGGGATCCAGAAGGTGGACGTGGATGTGCAGGAAGCCAAGGGTCGCATCCTCATGCAGCCCTGGTGGCTGGACTGGACGGCGGGCTTGTTCCCTGTGATTGCGGCCGTTTTCTTCTTGCGTTCGTTTCTGTTTGAGCCCTTCAAGATCCCGTCGGGGTCCATGATCCCGACCCTGCTGGTGGGCGACCTGATTCTGGTGAACAAATTCACATACGGTATCCGGCTGCCGGTCATTAACACACGGCTGACAGAAGGCACCCGGCCCGTGCGCGGCGATGTGCTGGTATTTCGCTACCCGCCACAACCGAGCATGGACTACATCAAGCGGGTGGTGGGTGTGCCGGGCGACGAGGTGGCTTACATCAACAAGCGCCTCACCATCAATGGCAAAGCGCTAGATACGAAAGCCTTGCCCGACTTCTTTGAAGAAGACTCGATGCGGTACTTCAAGCAGTTCGAAGAGCAACTAGGCGACAAGCCACACCGGTTGTTGAACAACCCCGATGTGCCCGCTTTTGTACAAGGCGCCAGCAATTTTGCCTATCGTGAAAACTGCCGCTACAGTGTGGAAGGTGTCACCTGCAAGGTGCCGGAGGGGCACTACTTCATGATGGGTGACAACCGCGATAACTCACTGGATTCCCGTTACTGGGGGTTCGTGCCCGAGGGCAATATTGTGGGCAAAGCCTTTTTTGTCTGGATGAATTTCGGTAATCTCAAGCGCATCGGCTCGTTCCATTGAGCATTGGGGATTGCTAACAACATTGAGGGGATCATTGATGAAGACACATCGCACTGCAAGCCGTTCGAGTCAACGTGGGCTGTCATTTTTTGGATTGGTTTTTATTGGTGTCATCGCTGTAGCGGTCTTCGCTATTGGGGGGCAATCGGTGCCAATCTTTTTGGAATATGCCTCCGCGAAGAAGGCCATTGAGAAGGCCAAGGTGGAGGCTACGGTGCCTGGTGTGCGCGCTGCATTCGACCGAGCGGCAGCGATTGACGACATCACATCCATCAAAGGCTCTGACCTCGAAGTAACAAAGCGCGGTGACAAGGTCGTGGTTTCGTTCAAATACTCGCGCGAGATTCCCCTGGCGGGTCCAGCCTATTTGGTCTACCGTTTTGAAGCTCAGACAAACTAGGTGCAGGCCGGTCTTTTAGCGCTGCAGGGGCGCCTGCAGCATGTTTTTTCTGATCCCTCGCTGCTACAGCGCGCCACCACGCACCGCAGCTTTTCGGCCGACCACAACGAGCGGCTTGAATTCCTGGGTGATTCCGTCTTGAACCTGGCGGTGGCCAGTTTGTTGTACCAGCGGCTGTCGGCCTTGCCGGAGGGTGATCTATCGCGTGTTCGGGCCAATCTGGTCAAGCAAGACACGCTGCACCAACTGGCTGTGCGACTCAAAGTGTCCGAGGTGTTGCGTCTGGGCGAGGGCGAGGCCAAGTCAGGCGGGCAGCAGCGGCCCTCCATCCTTGCGGACGCATTGGAAGCCCTGATCGGTGCGGTGTATCTGGACGCTGGCTATGCCAGCGCAGAAGCCCTGGTGCACCGCCTTTTCCAGGGCGTGGAGATCAATCCGCAGATGCAGGCAGCGTCCAAGGACGCGAAAACCGCGTTGCAGGAGTGGCTCCAGGGCCGCAAAATGAAGCTGCCGCAGTACAAGGTGGTGGCGACCGTGGGGGCGGCCCACCGCCAGACCTTCGACGTCGAGTGCGATATTCCCGAACTGGGTCTGACCGAGCGTGGCATCGGCGGGTCCCGCAGGGCGGGCGAGCAAGCCGCCGCTGCGGCCATGCTGGCCACATTGAAAGCAAAGAATTTATGAATGACGCTACCAAAGACGTAGCTGCTGACGACGGCGCTGAAAGCGCCCCGGTGCAAAACGATCTGGACGCCATGCTGGCTGCTGCGGGCGCGCCTGCTGCAGTGCCTGGCCAGCGCTGCGGCGTGATCGCCATTGTGGGCAAGCCCAATGTGGGCAAGTCCACCCTGCTCAATGCCCTCGTGGGGCAGAAGATCAGCATCACCTCGCGCAAGGCGCAGACCACGCGCCACCGCATCACGGGCATTCGTACCCTGGATCAGACGCAGTTCATTTTTGTGGACACCCCGGGCTTCCAGACCCGGCACGCCACCGCCCTCAACAAGTCGCTCAACAAGACCGTGATGGGCGCGATTGGGGACGTGGACCTGATCCTCTTCGTGGTCGAGGCTGGCAATTTCACCCTGGCCGACGCCAAGGTGCTGTCGCTGTTCAAGCCCGGCATTCCCACGCTGCTGGTGGCCAACAAGCTGGACATGGTGCATCGCCGTGCCGAGCTGGCGCCTTGGCTCAAGAGCATGCAGGAGCGCCATCCGTTCGCCGAATTTGTGCCGATGTCGGCCAAGAACAAGGGTGACATCGAGCGCTTGTTTGGCATCTGCGCCAAATACCTGCCCGAGCAGCCTTGGTGGTACGGCGAGGATGAGCTGACCGACCGCAGCGAGAAGTTTCTGGCCTCCGAAACCGTGCGCGAAAAGCTGTTCCGCTTTACGGGCGATGAGCTGCCCTACACCTCGACCGTGGTCATCGACAAATTTGACGAGGAAAAGAGCAAGCAGCACAAGCGCTTGGTCAAGATCGCCGCCACCATCGTGGTGGAGCGCGAGAACCACAAGATGATGGTCATCGGGGACAAGGGCGAGCGCCTCAAGCGCATTGGCACTGAAGCCCGCCAAGAGCTGGAAAAGCTCATGGACGCCAAGGTGTTCCTGGAGCTGTGGGTCAAGGTCCGCTCCGGCTGGGCCGATGACGAAGCCCGGGTGCGCTCCTTCGGCTACGAGTGAGTCCCGAACGCTGACTTTCCCTTCCTCCCGCTCGCGCAGACCGCAGCGGGCGTCACAGGCGATCCTTTCCCACCCCTCCATCCCTGCAGCACCGTGGCCGTAGCCAAGCGCGTTTCCGATGAGCCTGCGTTCGTGCTGCACAGCTACGACTGGAGCGAGTCCAGCTTGATCCTGGAGGTCTTCTGCCGCCAGCAAGGGCGAACTGCTCTGGTGGCCAAAGGGGCCAAGAAGCCCAGCTCCAACTTCCGCCCGGTGCTGCTGCCGCTGCAGCCCTTGCTGGTGACCTACACGCTCACGGGCGATGGCCATGCGGACATCCATACGCTCAAGGGCGCGGAGTGGGTGGGCGGGCATGTGATGCCCACGGGGGATGCCCTGCTGTCGGGCATGTACCTCAACGAACTGTTGCTTCGCCTGCTGGCGCGTGCAGACCCGCACCCAGCCTTGTTTGATGCCTATGCAGGCGTGGTGCGCGTGCTGGCCAGCGAACATGGCGATGCGCTGGAGGCGGTGCTGCGCAGTTTCGAGCTGCTGCTTCTGCGCGAGATTGGCCTCTTGCCCGGTCTGGATGTGCAGACCATGACCTTCGACCCCCTTGAACCCAACGCCCGCTACACGCTGGTGCCCGAAGGCGGCTTGCGCGCCGCGTCCGCCGCAGACCGTGCAGGCCTGACAGGCAGCCAGTGGCGGGCCTTGCAGCGTGGCCTGGATGATGTGGCCAGCTACACCGCCACCTTGCGCGCGTGCGCCCCCGTGGCGACCGAACTCAAGCCGCAGCTGCGTGCCTTGCTGCAATACCATTGCGGTAGCCCGACGCTGCGCACCCGCCAGCTCATGATTGATTTGCAGGCTCTATGAATCCATCCTCCCGTTCCGTCCAGCGCACCGCCTTGTCCGTCAACGTCAACAAGGTGGCCCTGCTGCGCAACACGCGCCATCTAGGCATTCCCAGCGTCATCCGCGCGGCCGAGCTGTGCCTGAAGGCGGGGGCCCAGGGCATCACCGTGCACCCCCGCCCCGACGAACGCCATATCCGCAGCCAGGACGTGTTTGAGCTGGCAACGCTGATGAAGGCCTGGCCCGACCGCGAATACAACATCGAGGGCAACCCTTCGCAGAACCTGATGGACTTCATCCGTCAGGTGCGCCCCCACCAAGCGACCTTTGTCCCCGACAGCGAGGACCAGTTCACCAGCGACCACGGCTGGAGCTTTCCGCAAGATGCCGAGCGCCTGGCGCCCCTGGTGGCCGAATGCAAGGCGCTGGGTGTGCGCGTGAGTCTCTTCATGGACCCTGTGCCCGAGCAGATGGCCGCCGCCATGGCGGTGGGCGCCGACCGGGTGGAGCTGTACACCGAGCCCTATGCAGCCGCCTGGGGCTCGCCGCAGCAGGCGGTGGAGCTGAAACGCTACGCTGCAGCCGCCCAGGCGGCGCTGGATGCAGGCTTGGGCGTGAATGCGGGTCATGACCTCAATCGGGACAACCTGGCGGCCTTTGTGCGCGAAGTGCCGGGCGTGCTCGAGGTCTCGATCGGCCATGCGCTGATCGCCGATGCGCTGGAGCTGGGCTACACAGCCACCGTACAGGCCTACCTGGATTGTATTGCACAGGGGTTTGCGGTTGCTGGAGACTCCTGATTTGATAGCTGCAACCGCATATTGCACTAGCGCTTGCAGCCATTTTGATTGAAATTTCATGATTTACGGCATCGGTACCGACATCTGCGACGTGCGCCGCATCGCGGCCAGCTTGGCCCGCCATGGCGACCGGTTTGCAGAAAAGGTGTTGGCCGAGGGCGAACTGGCTACTTGGCGTGAACGCAGCGCGCGCTGGCCCGACCGGGGCTTGCGCTACCTGGCCACCCGGTTCTCCGCCAAGGAGGCCTTCAGCAAGGCGATTGGCCTGGGCATGCGCATGCCCATGACCTGGCGCCATTGCGAGGTCGCCAAGCTACGCAGCGGCCAGCCCGTCATCGTGCTGCACGGCGCGCTCAAGGATTGGTTTGAGGCCCAGGGCCTGCAGGCGCACCTGAGCGTGACTGACGAGACCGACTACGCCGCCAGCTTCTGTGTGGTGGAGAAAATTCAAACCCAATCACCTTGAAGCGCTGGATTGATATGCGCTGATAGCTATCCATTGAGTAGCAATTGCCCTTTGAAACCTTCCATGACTGAACACGCACCTCTGATCCTTGACGTCGCTGGTACCACCCTCGGCGCCGATGACCGCCGTCGCCTGGCGCACCCGCTCACGGGTGGCGTCATCCTGTTTGCCCGCAACTGGGAAAACCGCGCGCAGCTGCTGCAGCTCACCAGCAGCATCAAGGCCGTGCGCGACGACCTGCTGATCTGTGTGGACCACGAAGGCGGCCGCGTGCAGCGCTTTCGCACCGATGGCTTCACCCACCTGCCGCCCATGCGCGCGCTGGGCGAGATGTGGATGGACGATGGCAAGGGCGCCAAGGCCGTGCCCGGCAGCGGTGCCCTGCGCGCCACCAACGCAGCCACGGCGGCGGGCTATGTGCTGGGCGCGGAGCTGCGCGCCTGCGGCGTGGACTTCAGCTTTACACCGGTGCTGGACCTCGATTGGGGGGAAAGTGGTGTGATCGGCGACCGCTCCTTCCACCGCGACCCCCGGGTAGTGGCGCTGCTCGCCAAGAGCCTCATGCACGGCCTGCTGCAGGCGGGCATGGCCAACTGCGGCAAACATTTCCCTGGTCACGGCTTCGTCAAGGCCGATTCGCACACTGAAGTTCCTGTGGACAAGCGCAGCCTCAAGGCCATCCTGGCCGATGATGCAGCGCCGTACCCCTGGCTCAGCAGCACGCTCACCAGCGTGATGCCGGCCCACGTGATCTATCCCAAGGTCGACAGCCGCCCCGCCGGTTTTTCGCAGCGCTGGCTGCAAGACATCCTGCGCCGCCAGATGTGCTTTGACGGCGCCATCTTCAGCGACGACCTCAGCATGGAAGGGGCCCGCCGCCTGGATGGCCAAGTGGTCAGCTACACCGACGCCGCCGTGGCGGCGCTGGAGGCGGGTTGCGACCTGGTGCTGTTGTGCAACCAGAGCGTGGGGGATGGCAAGGCCGTGGACGAACTCATCGAAGGCCTGGAAAAGGCCCAGCAGCAAGGCCGCTGGCAGCCGAGTGTGGACAGCGAATCCCGCCGCCTGGCGCTGCTGCCCGAAACCCTGCCGCAGGCCTGGGACGAACTCATGTACCAGCCCGCTTACCTGCAGGCGCTCGACCTGTTGCCCTGACCTGGTTGGTAATGAGGCGTTGGGTGCGGCGCCGTCCCGCGCGGCGCTGCCCCTTCACCGCTAAGGCGTGTTGAAAGGCCCTGGCGTCACCGGCGTCGGTGCGGCCGGGGAGGCGTTGGCTACAGCATCCGCGGCGGTAGCCGGTGGTGTGGGTGGGGCAGGGGGCGGTGGCACCCCCTGAAACCGGCGCACCACGCGCTGGAACACCAGCGCATTCGGAATCTGCAGCCAAGCCACGTGGCCGGATGTTGCGCCGTGGTCTTCCAGTGTGGTGTAGAGCAGGTTGATGTCCACCACCCGTCCCTTGGCGCCCGGCTTTTCAGCAGTGTCCAGCACCTCGATGTAGTCGCCAATCTTGAAGGGCCGCACGGTGAAGATCAGCAGCGCGCAAAACAGGTTGGACAGCACGCTCCAGGCCGCGAAGAACGCTACCGCCCCCACCGTGGCAAACCCGGTGAACGCAGTCCAGAGCACCGTGGCGGACACCCCCATGCGCTCCAGCACCAGCAGCAGCGCGCTGGCAATGATGATCCACCGGATGAGGCCGTTGATGGGCACCACCAGCTCATTGGGCAGCTGGTAGTGCGCACTGGCGCGGCGTACCAAACGGCGCAGCGTGCGCTGCAGCAACCAGGCTGCGAACAGGATCAGCAGGATTTGCGAGCCGGGGATGATGACTTCGAGCCAGTCCTGCATCCACTCGGGCAGTCGGGTTTTCAGAACTTGCATGCGGGAGACGGCGGTACGGGCGTTGCGTTCGGTCGCGTCAAACGAGAAAAAGTGGAAGAAACTCAATGGCGTAATTGCTCCAGGGTGTCCATCTGCATTTCAAAACTGAAGAAGCGGTTGCGGCCCTGCGCCTTGGCGGCATACAGCGCCTGGTCGGCCCGCATGATCATGCTTTCGGCGTTGGTGCTGTCATCGGGCACGCAGGTGGTGATGCCGCCCGACAGGGTCAGCGTGTCGCCCAGCGGAGAGCCCGCGTGCGCAATGGCGCGCACCTTGAGCAACTGCCCCAGCGCGCGCGCAAACGTCATCGCGCCGGAGCGGGGCGTGTTGGGCAGGATGAGGGCGAATTCCTCGCCGCCATAGCGCGAGGCGACGTCCCGGGGGCGCACGCAGACTTCGCGCAGCAGGCGGCCCACTTCCTTCAGGCAGGCATCGCCTTGCACGTGGCCGCTGGCGTCGTTGAACAGCTTGAAGTGGTCCAGATCGCACAGCATCAACGTGAGCGGCGTTCCGTCGCGTCGTGCGGCCAGGATCTCGTTGTGCAGGATGCGGTCAAACCCGCGGCGGTTGACGAGGCCGGTGAGGGCATCGATTTCCACCATCTCATTGAGCCGCTGGTTGGCAGCATGCAGCTCGGCAGACATCGACACCAGCCGTCGGCGCATGTCCAGCAGGCGCCGCATGGCACGCAGCTTGGCCATCAGCACGATGGGTTTGACGGGTTTGACGAGGTAGTCGTCGCCGCCCACCTCGATGCCGCGCCACACGTCCAGTTCGTTGTCCAGGCCCGACAGAAAGATGATGGGTGTCCAGTCGCCGGCCTCGCTCTCGCGCATCTGCTGCGCCACCCAGTAGCCGTCCTGGCCTGGCAGCTTGATGTCCAGCAGCACCAAGTCGGCTCGATGCGTTTTGAACAGATGCAGCGCGGCCTGGCCTTCAGGCGCTTCGAAGATGTCGGACACACCCGCCCGCCGCAGTTCGGCCACCAGCGCCGCGCGCACGGAGCCCTGGTCCTCGACCACCAGCACCGAAAAAGCATTGCCCGAGGGCAGGGGCTCGTTGGCAGGGTAGGGGGCGTTGCTGGAGCTGAAGGGCACGGTATGTCTCCTTGGTGCCGGGGGCGAGGACGGTCAAGACCGCCCCCAGGGCAAGTCCAGGCCTCAGGACTCGCGGCGCAGCGCAGGGAACAGGATCACGTCGCGAATGCTGGGGCTGTCTGTCAGCAGCATCATGAGGCGGTCAATGCCGATGCCGCAACCCCCCGTCGGTGGCATGCCGTATTCCAGTGCGCGCACGAAGTCGTGGTCGTAGAACATGGCCTCGTCGTCGCCGCTGTCCTTGGCCGCCACCTGGGCGTGGAAGCGCGCGGCCTGGTCTTCGGCGTCGTTCAGCTCGCTGAAGCCGTTACCGAACTCGCGGCCCGTGATGTACAGCTCAAAGCGCTCGGTCACCTCGGGGCGGTTGTCATTGGCACGTGCCAGCGGCGAGATCTCGGTCGGGTGCTCCATGATGAAGGTGGGCTGCCACAGCTTGTCTTCCACCGTTTCTTCAAAGTACAGCACCTGCAGGCTGGCCAGGGTTCGGGTGGAGAGCTTGTCCTTCTCTTCCGTCATGCCCAGCTTCTTGAGCGCGCTGATGAGCCATGCTGCATCGTCCACATGGGCACCCGCTTCGGTGTACTGAAAGATGGCTTCACGGATCGTCAGGCGGGCAAACGGCTGGGACAGGTCCACCGCGCGGCCCTGGTAGGTCATCTGCAGGCTGCCCGTGGCCTTGAGCGCCACTTCGCGGATCAGCGTCTCCGTGAAGTCCATCAGGTCCAGGTAGTTCCAGTAAGCCGCGTAGAACTCCATCATGGTGAACTCGGGGTTGTGGCGCACCGAGATACCTTCGTTGCGGTAGCTGCGGTTAATCTCGAACACGCGCTCGAACCCGCCCACGATCAGGCGCTTGAGGTACAGCTCGGGCGCAATGCGCAGGTACATCTCCTGCTCCAGCGCGTTGTGGTGTGTGACAAACGGCTTGGCATTGGCGCCGCCCGGAATGGGGTGCAGCATCGGCGTCTCGACTTCGAGGAAGCCATGGCTCACCATGAACTCGCGAAGGCCGCTCACGGCCTTGCTGCGGGCCACGAAGCGCTTGCGAGCCTGCTCGTCGGTGATCAGGTCCACATAGCGCTGGCGGTATTTCTGCTCCTGGTCGGCCATGCCGTGGAACTTGTCGGGCAGCGGACGCAGGCTCTTGGTGAGCAGGCGCAGGCTGGTCACCTTGACAGACAGCTCGCCGGTCTTGGTCTTCATCAGCGTGCCCTCGGCGCCCAGGATGTCGCCCAGGTCCCAGTGCTTGAACGCAGCGTACAGATCTTCGCCCACGGCGTCGCGGGTCACATAAAGCTGGATGCGGCCGCCGACTTCGCCCAACGAGCCGTCCTGGATCGTGGCAAAACTGGCCTTGCCCATCACGCGCTTGAGCATCATGCGGCCAGCCACGGAAACGTTCACCGGCGTGGCTTCCAGCGACTCGTTGGTGGCCGCGCTGTGTTCCAGGTGCAGCTGCGCCGCCTTGTGGGCGGGCTTGAAGTTGTTGGGGAAAGCAACGCTACCGCCGTTGGCCTGGGCTTCGCGCAAAGCGCGGAGCTTTTCGCGACGCTCGGCGATGAGCTGGTTGTCGTCCTGGGGGGCGGGGGCGTGAATTTGGTCTGACATAGGTGCCGTCGGTGCGGAGCGTGGAGTGGAGGGCTGCGTTCAGCCGAACCGTTGATTTTATCGGTTACGCACTGCCTGAAGGTCCTCTGCCCCCGGACGGGGGGGCGCTCCAAAGCGCAGATATGGTTCTGGCGATGATTTTCAGATCCGCCCACAGCGTGTGCGAGCGGGCGTATTGGGCCGCGTAGCGCAACTTGACGGGGAGAATCTCTTCCACATACGTGCGCTCGGGGTCGCTGCTTTGGCCCAACAAAGTGCTTTCGTCGCGAAATTCGATGGATGCGTGGTCTGTGATGCCCGGACGCACACTGAGTATCAGCTCCCTCAGGTCACTGGGGTAAAGCGCGACATAGTGAGGCACTTCAGGCCGGGGGCCGACGAGGCTCATCTGGCCGAGCAATACGTTCACCAGCTGCGGCAGTTCATCTGCTTTGGTACGCCGCAGCCAGTAACCAGCGCGCGTAATGCGGGCGTCTGCACCGATCGTAATGGCGGGGCCATGAGCCGCTAAACGCTGGTGCATGGTGCGGAACTTGTAGATGTGAAACGGCTTGCCTGCGCGTCCTACGCGCTGTTGGCGAAAGAGCGCAGGGCCGGGTGAGTCGCAAACCACCCACAGCGCCAAGGCCAGCAGCAAGGGCGTGAGCAATACCAGCCCAAGCGCAGCAAATACCAGGTCGAACAACCGTTTGGGCATGGTCAGCCCAGCACCTCGTGCAACGCTGCAATCACACGTTCCTGGTCGTTGTCGCTCATGGCAGTAAACAGGGGGATGCTGAGCATCGACTGGTAGGCTGCATCGGCCACAGGAAACATCGCGGGGGTCAGCTGATATCGGTCGCGCCAGTATGGGTGTCGGTGCAGGGGGACATAGTGCACACTGGTACCGATCCCCCGATCCGACAGTGCCTGGATGACCTCATCGCGCCCCAGCGGTGCATCGGCTCTCAGCCGGATGACATACAGGTGCCAGGCATGGGTGTCGCCGTGTGGCGCGCTGGCGGGCAAGGTCAGCGGTAGTTGTGCGAGCTGTTCGTGATACCGATGGGCGAGGGTCTGACGCCGTTGCAAGAATTGCGGCAACCTCGCCAGCTGCTTTACGCCCATGGCGGCGGCTACGTCCGTCATGTTGTACTTGAAGCCTGGCGCTACGACCTCGTAGTACCACGCCGGGGTTTTGGAAGTGAAACGGTCAAACGCATCGCGGTTCATGCCGTGCAAGCGCATCACCCGCATGCGCTGGGCCAGGGCGGCATCGCGCGTTACGGCCATGCCGCCTTCTCCGGTGGTGATGGTCTTGTTGGCGTAGAAGCTGAACACCGTCACGTCAGACTGCAACTGCCCGACCAGCGCGCCGCGCCAGGTGGTGGGCAGCGCATGGGCTGCGTCTTCCACCACCTTCAGACCGTGTTCTTTGGCGATGGCCAGGATCGCATCCATGTCACACGCCAAGCCGCCGTAGTGCACGGGCATGATGGCTTTGGTGCGGGGCGTGATGGCAGCGCGGATCTTTTCTGGGTCGATGTTCAGCGTGACCGGGTCCACATCCACCAGCACCGCATCGGCCCCCAGATAGCGCACCACCTCCACCGTGGCGGTGAAGGTGAGCGTAGGCGCAATCACCTCATCGCCCGGACCTACGCCCAGCGCCTCCAGCGCCAGATGCAGACCGGCGGTGGCGGAGTTGACGGCAACGCTCTGCACGCCGTTACCGCCCAGGTAGTCGGTAAAAGCCTGCTCAAAGGCGAGGGCTTTGGGGCCAGTGGTGACCCAACCCGAGCGCAGGGCTTCGGTGACGGCGGCAATCTCGGCATCGGTGATGTCGGGGCGGGCGAATGGGAGGAAGGGTGCACTCATGGCTTTTCGATATAGCACAGGATATGGGTGCGTAGCCACGGCACGCTGTTGAACAGGCCATACAACCCAGGGTGTACGCGCACCAGGGCCCGGGCCAGGGGCGGCGCCAGCGTAACGCGCCGTGCGGTGATGCGCCCCTGCGGAAACAGTGCCCGCACCCGGCGCAGTGAAACGCCGCGCACGTCGGGGTTGTGCGGGTTGTTGTAGGTGAAGTCGTACCAAAGCACGGCACCGCCGGGGCGTACCCAGCGCCACAGTGTGTCGGCTAGCCGCTGCTGAAAACCCCAATCGAGCACCGAAGAAAACACCGTGGAGACCAGCACCACGTCCTGCGATGCGTACGGCATATCTGCCAGCAGGGCGTCGCCTTGCTGTAGGCGTACGCCAGCTGGCAGCACATCGCGCGCCTGGACATAACGCTCGGGTAGCAGCTCAATGCCCGCCAGGTGCCGGGGCGCACAGCCCAGGCGCAACAACTCCAGCAGGTTGCCACCCGAGCCGCAGCCCACCTCTAGCAGGCGCAGTGCCTCCATGTCCTTCACGCCATGCTGGCGCAGCAGTTGCAGCATGACGCGCTGGCGCTCTTGCACGCCCAGGCAGACTTCGGGCCGCAAAAAACTGTAGCGGTCATCGTGGGGCGCGCGACGGGTGTAGCGCTCGGCAATGGCTTGGGGCTCGTCACCCGGATTCATGCCACGGCCTCGATAAAGCGGCGCGCCAGCACGGGATATGTGTGGTGCGCCAGCACATAGGCCCTGCCCCGTGCGCCCATTTGCTGGCGCTGCTCTGGCGTGGCGCTGGCCAGGTGCCGCAGCCCTTGCGCCACGGCATCGGCAGACTCGGGTGCCACGGTCAGGCCGCAGCCCGCATCGGCCACCGGGTCGTTGCCCGCTTCCACTGAATGCAACACCGCGCAGCCCGCCATCATGTAATCCATCAGCTTGTTGGGCGCTATGCCAAAGCGGTACAGCGCAACACGCTTCCAGCCGATGTAGGCAATGTCCAATTTTTGCAGCAGCGTGGGGACCTGGTTCTTGGCGACCGGCGCAAACAGCCGCACGTTCTGCAAACCTTCGGCCTGCACACGTTGCGCCAGCCGCGCTCTTTCATGTCCATCGCCCACCAGCACAAACGCCAGGTTTTCATGTTGCAGCAAGGCTGCGGCATCCAGCAAAACATCCAGGGCATTGGGCACACCATGCGAGCCTGCGTATCCCACCACCACACGCCCGGCTGCCTGCAGTGACTGCACGTGTTCAGCCAGTGCATCGGGCAGCGCCTCGGCGGGGGCAGCCCATTCTTCGGGGGAGATGCCGTTGGGCACGATGTGCAGTTTGCGCAAATCCAGCCCGTGCGCCGCCATGTGGTTGGCCACGTTGGGCAGCATGGATACCACCCGATCTGCATCGCGGTAGGCATCGTTTTCTGCCTTCTGGCACAGCAAGATGAACGGGTGCCACCATGGCATGCCCGAAAGCTCCTTGGGCGATGCCGGCCACAGGTCATGCACCTCGTACACCAGTTTGGCCCCCGCCAGCCGCGCCAGGCGACGCGCCACCCAGATGTCCATGGGATAGGTGCTGGATGCAATCACCACATCGGGCTGGCAGGCTGCCACCAGTGCCGGCGCCCGTTGCCACACCTGGCGCAGAAAGCTCCAGATGTTCTTGACGCGGCCCAGGCCGTTGCCGTGGTAGCCCGGCGTGGGCAACCAGTGGTAGGCGGTGCCGTCCACTTCTTCCTGCCCCGCTTGCGGCTGGCGCGCGCGCACATGCGAAAAATTTGCCGCCACCACGGTCACCCGGTGCCCGGCGCGTGCCCACTCGCGGGCCAGGTAATAGGGGCGGTATTCCATGCCCAGGGCGGGGGTGCCTGCGTAGTGGTTGATGTAAAGAATATTCACTGGCACAGATCATCCGAGTTTTCGGCACGGTGCATTGTTGCAAGCCCATAGACGCAGGGCTTGGTGCCTCAGCGGCCAAGTATGCGGCCCGCTGCCCGAACCAGGGCGCCAAGGTGCAGCGCCACGTCGTACATCACGTCGCCCACAGGGATGATTTTTGCCGTCACTGCCCGTCTTCCAGCAGCCAATGGCTGGCGCGGTGCAGTTCGATATCTGGCGGCAGGACGAGGGTGGGTGGCACCTGCTGCTGCACCAGCAGGCAGCGGGCCTGGGGTCATTGCTGGCGGGCGTCTTGTAGGGCGCGCACTTCGCGCTGTAGCGTGGCCGAGTCACGGCGCGTCAGGCCCGGCAGGGGCGCGGCTTGGGCGTCGATGATTTTTTGCAGTAGGAGGGGGGTATTGGCTTTCCATGCAGGATGAACTTCTATTATTTTGTCTTTTTTATAAAGGGCAAAATGACGCGGTGATTTCTCATTTCGATGGCTTCACCGCCATGACCGGTGGCGCGCCACCAATCGCTCATACAGCTTTAGCATGGTCTCGACGCACGCATCCCAGCTGTAGTGCTGTGCTACGTGCTGTCGCGCCCCCGCCGCCATGCGCTGGCGCAAGTCGGCGTCGCGTAGCAAGCGCTCGATGGCGTTGGCTGCAGCCTGAGGGTTTTCGCGCGGCACGACCAGACCGGTCACGCTATCCACCACTACCTCGGGAAGGCCGCCCGCATTCGACACCACCACGGGCCGTGCGGCGGCGCCGGCCTCGATGACGGCAACACCGAAGCTTTCCTGGCGACTTAACGCCACGTACACGTCAAGTTGGGCAAGTTCATGCGGGACCTGGGCGTGGTTCACGTGGCCGACAAACTGTATTCGATCGGCAACACCAAGCTGCGCGGCCAACTGCTTCAAAGCCGGCATCTGGGGGCCGTCGCCTACCAATCGCAGATACAGTTGCCGAGCCATGTCGGGATCGTTGGCTCGAAGGCTTGCAAGCAGTAGTGCAAAAGCCTGGATCAAGGTGTCGATACCGTACTTGTCGTCCATGGTCTTGACAGTACCTACCACCCAACGCCCTGGCTGCGCCCGCGACATTGGCACTGCACCAGCGTACGCATCCATATCGACTCCGAAAGGGGTGATGGTAATTTGGCCCAACGTGGGCGCCAATGCGTGCGTAACCCTGGCCATGCAATGGCTGGTGGACGCGACGGCGTCTGCCGCCCGCAAGTTTCCGCGTACCAAGGCACGGTGCAACGGTGACTTGGTCGGAAAGTCATACATATCGCTGCCCCACACCGACAGCAGCCAAGGCCTGAAGCCCACCAAGCGCGCTGTTGTCCCGTAGCCGCTGGCGTAATGGGCATTTAGAACATCGGGTCGCCATCGGGCAAGAACGTCCCGCACGAACCTCGCGTTCATAAAGTACCCCGCCTGACCACGGTAAGGCAGTACGATAGTTTCAACAGACGATGGCAGCCGTTCGCAATCGATCATGCAGTGTTGCGTTAGTACGCATGCCGTATGACCTCGTTCGACCAAAGCGAGTGCCCAACGCCTCAAATGGATGGAGTTGGCAGCACCGAGCAGCGCAATTCTGAGTGTCATGTGTTGATCTCCTAGTGAACGTCACGCGCGCACCAAACAAACACTCCCGCCGCGGCCCAGGCTCCCGCCGCCCACACAGAACAAATCACGGTGAGCGAAGGCTCAGATAACGTCATCCATCCTGAAATCAATACAGTCCAACGGACTGCTTCGGCTCGAACCGCGATCCATGGCGCTCCGCGCGCGCTCGCCTGTACGGTCAGCACGCGAGAAGCCGCTTCCGCGGCGCATCCGGTGAGCAACACGACAAGGGCGGGCAACGCGCCGACGTAGGCCGCGCCTAATCCAAGCTCGGGTTTCACAAGAGCAACCAGCCACGCGATTGCAGCAGCCATCAAGAACAATGCAAACACCATCGACGCGATTTGCCGCGAGGCTGCCGCGCCAGGGCGATCTATCCAACGCCGGAACAGCAGTGGCGCTGCGTAGCTAATGGGTGTGAGCGGCACTTGGGCCAGCATCATCGACATCGTGAACTGGCCGAGTGCCGCAGGCCCCAGATTCTTTTCAACCCAACGTTGCGCAAACAAGATTGCTGCTGTGAAAAAAACTGCTGTAAGCCAGTGGGCCATCCCATAGTGCAGAAGCTCCCGCCAAGACACTTTGTGCGCAGCAGGGCGCAAGGGCGAATGCGCAAGCCGATACCAGACAGCGATAGCGGCAACCATGTAAGCCGCCACAAACACCACCAGCCACGCCTGCACATCGGCCTTTCGAAACTCAATCACAGCTGTGACGCCGCACAGCAGCAGCAGCTGCGGAAATGCAGTGAGCAGGCTGAACCAGACCGGCCGTGACTCGACCAAAAGCAGTCCGCGCATCGTCCCGTGCGCCGCCATCGCACCCACGGTAACTGCGAGAAGTGTTGTGATGACCATGGACTGTACCCGGTAGATCGCGTAAGCCACGCCCAAGATGAGGGCGAGCACCGTACAACCGGCGATCCAGCGAAGAGCGCCGTGGTCATCGAGGCGCCCTGACTTGGTGTAGAAAAAAAGCGCTTGCGGCAGACCGAACATTGCAAACGCCGACAGGAATTCAACTTCGGCTTTCACATTGCTGAAGCCGCCCTGAATCTCTGGACCGAGGCGTACACCCAACAGAACAGTCGCCAATAGCACAGCCACAGCGCCCATTCCCTGCAAGGTGACCGCAGCCAGCATCTCGCGCCTGAGCATTACGGCGCACGACGGCGTACCGCCGCGAAGAGATTGGATGAGAAAAGCCTTCGGCCAATCGGTCGGATCGCCGTTGCAGTCGCGAAAACCACACGCTTGGCTAGGGCAACTGGCCAGCGGCCTGTGTATGCCCTGCCGGCGCGTTCACGCCAGAGCGCCCGTCGCGCAGGTTCGGCAGATGTTTCATGCACCCAAATCTGCGAAGACGAAAGGAGTTCCAGTCCCGCGCGCTCGAATAACTTCAAACCTTGTTCAAGCGAATAACGTCGCAGGTGGCCTGAGACATCTTCTGGGCCGTAATTGCGGCGATCGTTCAGCCAATTGTCTTCAAGCGGCAGGTTGACCAGCACGATTTGACCAAGCCCTGCGGCGGAGCGCAGAAATCCAGCATCGTCAGGCACGTGCTCAATGACGTCGCTCACGATGACCACGTCGAAGCCTGAGATTCCAATGTCGAGAAAGTTGCCTGCGAAAAACTCGACATCAGGGAAGCGCGTGCGCGCTGTGGCGATGTTGGCGGCTGAAATATCCAAGCCGACGCGCCGTCCGCCGGGATCTACGGGGAACGCCGCGATCAGTTCACCAGTCGCGCAACCGATTTCAACCACATTGCACAAACGCTGTCCCGTGGGTATCACACCTATCAGGTTAGGCAGCTTGAACAATTGAACCTCAAGTTCAATTTGTGCGCTCGCTAACGAGTCCGCCATTCGGCGCGCGACGTACTCAGGGTGTTCGTCGTAGAGCGCCGAGAAATTGATGTCCTCGGGTTTCGATGGATAGTCATCGCTCATTTCTCTGATTCCAGCGCGCTGGCGATGCGCACGATGCTGTTGATTCAAACACGGGTGCATGGGCCGGCTTGACACTCGTTGCGTTATGGCATCTTCCAATGCAGATTCGTATGCGCTGCAGGCAGCGGCGCAGAGACTCCAGCTTTTGCTCGATTACTGGCCTATCCATGCCATCCGCCTTTCTGCAGGCAAGCGGCTTCTGTAGGGCATGAAGTCGGCTTGCTCGATAAGGTGGCGCTGTATCAGGCGTGCGTAGTTGTTGTCGCTGCCCACAATGCACCGACCGGTTTGCACGATTTTTCCCTGCGGCGGTTCTGGCGCGGTTGCTAGGTCGATGAGGTCGATCGCACGACCGGCGAGCGTGGTGTGCGGGAATTGCACCAGTACTTCGCGTAGCGCGGCCAGAACGGTGCGCCGGGGTGGAGTTGCAGAGGTCATCATAGTTTTGCCGGGGTGTTGTGCGCTAGGCACGCCTCGTGCGTGCAAGTTACCTTGACAAACTGGACTCGTGGTAACGGGCCGGCAGGGGTGGACATGTTTGCTCGTTCTGCTGATAGGTGGAGGATAGGACGATCAGCTGGTATAAAGGACATCAAGAAAAGGTATCGGCAACAGCTTGCACGATACGCTGAATGCTGCCCTCATCCAAGTACGGATGCATGGGCAGGCTCAGCACCCGCTGCGCCACGGCATCGCCCACGGGTAGGCGGGCGGCGAGGTCGGCGACGGCGGGTTGCTGGTTCAGCGGGATGGGGTAGTGCACGGCAGTCGGGATACCGGCGGCCTTGAGTTTTTCGTGCACTGCATCTCGGTGATTGACCTGGATGGTGTATTGGGCCCAGGCGCTGTAGTTGTGTGGCTCGATGGTGGGCGTGGAAATGGTGGACAGCCCTTCGGCAAGCTCAGGGCGAACGGCTTGCAGAAGCTGGGTGTAGCGCTGGGCCACTTGCTGGCGCAGTGCCATTTCTTCATCGAGGATGGCCAGCTTGGGCAGCAAGATGGCGGCTTGCAGGGTGTCCAGCCGGCTGTTGACACCCACGCGGATGTGGTGGTAGCGGCGGTCCTGGCCGTGGCGGGCAATCTGGCGCAGCACCTTGGCCAGTGCGTCATCGTTGGTAAAGATGGCGCCGCCGTCGCCGTAGCAGCCCAAGGGTTTGCTGGGGAAGAAGCTGGTGCAAGCCATCGTGCTCAGGTTACAGCTTTTGCAGCCTTTGTAGCTGGCACCAAAGCTTTGGGCAGCGTCTTCAATCACCGGTATGCGGTGGCGGGCGGCAATGGCGTTGATGGCGTCAAAGTCCGCGCACTGGCCGTACAGGCTGACGGGGATGATGGCGCGGGTTGCGGGGGTGATGGCGGCTTCCAGCAGGGCTGGGTCGAGGTTGTAGGTGTGCGGGCACACGTCCACATACACCGGCTTGGCGCCCAGCAGGGTCACGGTTTCGGCGGTGGCGATGTAGGTAAAGCCGGGGGTGATGACTTCGTCGCCCGGGCCTATGCCCAGTGCCATTTGGGCAATTTGCAGCGCGTCGGTGCCGTTGGCCACGGTAATGCAGTGCTTGGCGCCGGTGTAGGCCGCCAGCTTTTCTTCCAGCTCGGCCACTTCGGGGCCGAGGATGTATTGGCCGTGGCGCAATATGTGCTCGATGCCCCGCTCCAGCTGTGGTCGCAGTTGGGCTTGCTGGCTGGTCAGGTCAATGAACGGCAGTTGGGTGTCTTGTGTAGAGGGCGCTGCGGGGGATTGCAGCCAGGCCAGCGCCTGGGCAGGTGGCAAGGCGTTGACTTCGCCCAAGGTGTCAAAGCGTTTGTCTTCGGTCACGACACAAACCGCTTGGCCGCTCAGGCTGCGGGCGGCGGAGGCAATTTGGGCATCTTCAAAGTCATGTGCCTGCAGGTAAATGGCGGTTTGCTCAAAGCCGGCATTGCTGAGCACTTCAACGCTGTTGAGCAATGCCTCGATCAGGCCTTTGACCACCGCAGTGATCTGATCTGCTGGCACGCCGTGGCGCTTAAAAACAGCACGGGCCGTGTAATGAAGCGTGTGCAATTGGCTGGAAACAATCCACAGCTTGACGCTCGCCCGGGGCTCTGGATGCAGTAGTTGCAAGGTGCTGGCACAAGACCGCTGGTTCAGCCAGTAGTCGATGATGACGTTGACATCAAAAATGAGGTGTTTCATTTCTGATCGAGATACTTGTTTGCCAAATACTCGTCCCGAACGCTGTCGTAGTCGATCTGGCCGTCTGCGCCAGCGCGATCCAGCAGGTGCTGATAGGGGCGCAAGATGGCCCGAACGCGAGATTCAAGAGTGTCTTCGGTGGGCGCGGCCTGGGTTTCGACTTCTTCATCGGGCACGGTCACCACCAGGCGCACGCCGTCATGCCGCAGGCGCAGGGGCTGGAGCAATTCGATGCGGCCTTGGGTGTAGATGGCTTGCACTTGCATGGGTTAGGTCTCCTCAGCAGACAAAGCCCCATTTTGGAGCGTGTAGCGCAGCCCGGTGGCTGGGCACTGTGCGGTGGCGTTACCCGTCAGGGGCAGGGCCAAGCGCTCGCCGTAGCGGCTCATCCATCCCACTTGGCGGGCGGGCACGCCCACCATGAGAGCGTAGGCGGGCACGTCTTTGTGGACCACGGCACCCGCGCCGACAAAGGCGTATTCGCCCATGGTGGTGCCGCAAACGATGGTGCAGTTGGCGCCCAGGGTGGCGCCTTTTTTGACCAGCGTGGGGCGGTATTCGTTCTTGCGATCGATGAATGCGCGCGGGTTGTACACGTTGGTGAACACCATGCTGGGGCCGCAGAACACGCCTTCTTCCAGCGTGACGTTGTCGTACACGCTGACGTTGTTCTGGATCTTGCAGTGGTCGCCAATCACCACACGGTTGCCCACAAACACGTTCTGGCCCAGCGAAACGCCTTTGCCAATGCGTGCACCACTGCAGACGTGTACCCAGTGCCAGATGCGGGAGCCCTCTCCAATGAATGCGCCTTCATCCACGATGGCGCTGGGGTGGATGGTGGGGACGTTCATTTCGGCGTTCTCATCGGGACAAATTGATCACAAACGGATGCACTTCGCCGGGACCGCCGACCTGTGGTTTGGATGTACGGATGCTGTGCACAGTTTCTATGCAGTGGCGTGCGTCTTCAAGTCCATAGCCGTTGCCTGCCAAAATTTCTTTGTAGCTGATCGTATGCAGATCGGTAAAACCTTCTGAGAATTCCAGCGGCTCGCCGCTGACATCAATGTTGCGGTAGGTGGTTTTTTGTCCTTGAACGCTGGCGGGTAGATCGCTTGCATCGACGGAGAGAAACCAGCGCACCCGAGCACCTTGGTATTCAAGATATCCACCGGCTTTTGATTCGCCGAGGAAGTGCACACGATTGTGTTGGAGTGGGCCGAAAATAAAGTGCAGCATGTCGAAAAAATGCACCCCGATGTTGGTGGCAACGCCAAACGATTTGCGCGGATCACCCTTCCAACTCGCGGCGTACCACTTACCGCGTGAGGTGATGTAGGTGAGGTCCACATCGAACTTGGTGTTTTGTTGAGCTGCTGACACCTTGTTGCGCAGCTGAACAATCGCCTCATGGTGACGCAGTTGCAAGATGTTGAAAACGCGCTGGCCGGTCTCGCTTTCCACCCGCGCTAGTTCGTCCACCAGTGCGGGTGTGGGTACCAGTGGCTTTTCGCAAATCACGTCGCAGCCTAAGCGCATGCCGGCTGCAATGTGAGCGTGGTGTAGATGATTGGGGGAGCACACAGCCACATAGTCCAACGCTTGATGGGGTTGACGGCGCAACGTTTGTGCGTGCTCGTAAAAACACTCGAAGTGGGTGAAAAAGTCGGCCTCAGGGGCTAGGCTGTCGATAATGCCGACCGAGTCGTTGACATCAAAGGCTATAGTTAAACAGTTGCCGGTTTCTTTGATGGCACGCATGTGGCGCGGGGCGATGTAGCCAGCGGCACCAATCAGTGCAAAGTTTTTCATGGGCTCAAAGTCGGTAGACGGTAAATCCTGTTTGCTTCAGCTCCTCGCGGTCATACAGTGACTTGATGTCCGCAAGAACTGGTTTGGGATGCCTGCAGTAAGAGCGAAGCTGCTTAGCGCTCAAGGCGCGGTAGCTATTGTGTCCAACCGCAACGACAAGGACGTCCACGGGATGGTCTTTGTCCACTAAGCCCAGCGTCAGTTGGTATTCAAGCTGTACTTCCGCTGCATCCGCAATAGGGTCCGAGATGACCACCTCCACGCCCCAAGTTTTCAATTCGTGGACCAGGTCTACCACCTTGCTGTTGCGGATATCTGGACAGTTTTCCTTGAAGGTGACGCCAAGTACACCAATCTTGCAGCGTGGAGCGTCCATACCTGCGCGCAGCATCATTTTGATGATGTTGTGCGCAGCATAACTGGCCATGTTGTCGTTGATGCGGCGGCCCGCCAGAATGATTTGTGGGTGATAACCCACTTGTTCGGCTTTATAGGTCAGATAGTAGGGATCGACACCGATGCAATGCCCGCCAACGAGGCCAGGTCGAAACGGGACGAAGTTCCATTTGCTGCCCGCAGCTTCGAGCACTTCGAGCGTGTCAATCTCCAGGCGGTCGAACAATATCGAAAGTTCGTTCATCAGGGCGATGTTCAGGTCACGCTGCGTGTTTTCGATGACTTTGGCGGCTTCTGCCACCTTGATGCTGCGCGCCTTGTAAGTGCCTGCTGTGATGATGCATCGGTAGAGTTGATCGACAGCCTCTGCGGTTTCTGGTGTGCTGCCACTGGTGATCTTGCGGATGCGCGTGAGTGTGTTGACCTTGTCTCCCGGGTTCACACGCTCCGGGCTGTAGCCACAAAAAAAACTGTGATTGAAGCGCAGTCCAGAGGAATCCTCTAGCACTGGCACGCAGACTTCTTCAGTGACGCCCGGGTATACTGTGGATTCATAGATCACCAGGGCACCCGGGCGCATGGCACGCCCTACGGTTTGACTCGCTGTGACCAACATCGACAAATCGGGGCGTTTGGCATCGTCCACAGGCGTGGGGACCGTCACGATGTAGATATTGCAGCTTTCTATATCTTCGGGGTTTGAGCTGTATTGCAACTGCGTGGCAGCCTGTATCTGCTGCGCGCTTGTTTCTTGCGTTCGGTCGTAACCTGATTGCAACTCAAGGATGCGTGGTTGGTGGATATCGAAACCGACAACGGGAAAGTGCTTGCCAAACTCGACGGCCAGTGGCAAACCAACGTAACCAAGACCGATGATGGCAATTCGATGTTTTGTCGCGATGGAGGTCAACATGGTGTTTTCATTGGATCTGGTTGATAGCCACTCACGAGTAACGAGAGCGAGCGCTTGAGTGCTGCCTCGTCATTCGCATTGGCGGCTTCTTGCAGCGGCTGCAAGGCAGCTTGCAACTCCGACCACTGGCAGAATTCCTCACGCGCTCGCCTGATGCGCGGATGCGCTGTGGCCAGGGGATTGTCACCAATCAGCAGTTCTTCATACAGTTTTTCACCAGGGCGCAGTCCGGTGAACTCTATGGCTATGTCGCCCTGGGGGTGCTCTGCATCGCGCACTGTCAAGCCTGACAGAGCTACCATGCGTCGTGCTAGATCAAGGATGCGGATGGGTTCTCCCATATCCAGAAGGAACAGATCACCGCCTTCCGCCATGGCTCCCGCCTGTAGCACAAGCTGTGCTGCCTCGGGAATGGTCATGAAATAGCGTGTCACTTCAGGATGGGTGACTGTCAATGGGCCGCCTGTCTTGATCTGGCGCCGGAACAGGGGAATCACGCTACCACTAGAACCCAGTACATTTCCAAAGCGCACCATGGAAAGGCGTGTGGGGCAGGACCATGGGACGGCTCCTTCTGGTAATGCTTTCTCGAACGGGGATATTCTGCTGGCGGCGATGGCTTGCAGCACTTGCTCGGCCACGCGCTTGCTGGCTCCCATTATGTTGGTGGGACGCACAGCCTTATCAGTAGAGACAAGCACAAAGTTTTGCGCTCCGTATTCAAGGGCTATTCGCACCATGTTGAGCGTTCCAAAGACGTTGTTGATCACGCCCTCCCCTGCGTTGGCCTCCACCATTGGAACGTGCTTGTAGGCAGCCGCGTGGTAGATTGAACTAGGCCGGTGTTTGCGACAGATGTCGGCAATGCGATGCGGGTTGACCACGCTGGTCAGCAGCGGCACCAGTTCGCAAGTGTGAGCGCCCTGATCCCGTAGCGCCTGCAGCTCGTGGTGGACTGCATACAGCGCATACTCGCTATGGTCTACGAGTAACAGCTTCGCAGGACCTTTGTTAACGATCTGGCGGCACAGTTCGCTCCCGATGCTGCCCCCTGCTCCCGTGACAAGCACCACTTGACCTGTAAGACCGTTGTTCCCAAGCAGGCCATGTTGCGCGGCGACAGGCTCGCGCCCCAGCAGGTCTTCGACGTCCAGCTCTTGGAAATCTGTCACGCTCACGCGACCACTGGCTAGGTCGGACAGGCCTGGTAGTGTGCGGACGCGCACAGCCGAACGACCAAGGTTCTGAATGATTTGATGTCTTCGCTGGCGTGTGGTGCTGGGAAGCGCTAGTAGCACGTCTGTGATGTTGAGCTGTTCGATCAGCTCAGGCAGGTTGCTGGGGCTGCTCACGCGTACGCCGTTGATGGTGCTGCCGGTCTTTTTGGGGTCATCGTCCAAGAAGCCCATCAGCTGATACTGCCGCATGTTCTGCATGGCTGCGGCGGTTTGCGCACCTGCGTTTCCAGCACCATAGATCAGCAATCGGTGCGTGGCATTTTCTGGCCTACCTGCCAGCCAGAACCAGCCCAACGCGCGGCTGGCGCCTACCATCAGCAACAGAATCACAGGCTGCAGCACACCGACGCTTCGGGGTACACCCTCCCATTGGGCTGCGAGCAATATGCTCAAAAGAATGGCGCCATAAAGCGTAACGGCCTTCCCTGTAGTGATCAAGGCAGCGATGCCGGTGTAGCGGAATATGGCCCGGTACAAGCCCATTCGGATAAAGATGGGAAGTGCCAGGGCGGGCCCCATGACATACACCAGCCATTGCAGGCCAGAGGGCCAATGCATCGTGTCCAGCCGCAAGGTAAAGGCGAGCCACATGGCAATGATGCCCATGCACAGATCCAAGCAGACAACAAAAAGTCGCTTGATAGATCGCGGCCACGAAAGGATGGAGCTCAGCATGTGCGCAGACAGAGCAATGGGCGACTAACAGGCATGAGTGTTGACAAACGGCGCAAGCTTATGGAGAGGGCGCAATCCCCGTCCGCTCCAGCACATCCCCCACCAGCTCCAACCTCACCAGAGGGTTGTCCAACTCCATGAGACGCTGCTTCAGCTCCAGTGGAACGGGCAGCAACTCGCACCAGCGGTTGGCAACCCATCCACAATCGTCCAGTTGAGCAGCTGTAGGTACCACCAGGTGGTGGGCGCCAAGATCACGCTGCTGTAGCGTGCGCAGGACCTGCGCCAGGGCGGCCGCTGTCTTTTGCAGATCCTCGGGAATCGGAACCGTGAGGTCCCGCTCAAGGTGTCCCACATCGGCAATCCACAGGCCATGTGGAAGGTGATGGCGCTGGGTGATGCGAAAGCGCTGGTCGCCTCGGCACGTCAGTGTGATCAGGCCGGGCTGAGGATTCTCCAGATGCTCGATGACAGCCAGGGTCCCCACTTCATTGAAGCGTTCTTCCGGAGCGCCTGCCTGCCGCACTTCCTGGCCCTGAGTGAGGGCCACCACACCAAATGGCGCGCCGGCCTGGTGGCACTTGCGGACCATGTCCAGATAGCGCACTTCAAACACGCGCAATGCCAGCACGCCATCCGGGAACAGGACGGAGCCCAGGGGAAACAGCGGCAAGGACGACAGGGTGAGCGGTGGGGTCATGGACGGATTAATGCCTTGGCCCGCTATCATCCCACGACACCATCTGCTTTTGCCGGCCGACCCGGCTTTTGTCTTATCCATGCTCTACCAGATTGCCTCTCTTCTGCTTGATGTTGTTGGCGGCTTGCTGACGGGCGCTTGCCTGTTGCGCCTATACATGCAGTGGCAGCGGGTGCCGTTTTCCAACCCGGTCGGTGGGTTGGTGTTTGCGTTGACCGACTGGTTGATCATGCCGCTGCGCCGGGTGATACCACCGGTGGGGCGTTGGGATGTGTCCAGCCTGGTAGCAGCGATGCTCGTGCAACTGGTGCAGTATGCGTTGTTGACGTTGCTGTTGGGGGCTGGCTCGGCGTGGGCATGGTTGCCTTGGCTGGCCTTGTTCGGTCTGCTGCGCGTGGCGGTCTCGGGGCTGATCGGCCTGCTGATCGTCTATGCGGTCCTGTCCTGGATACAAGGCGGTCGTTCGCCGCTGGCCGATGTGATTGCACGGCTGTGCGAGCCCGTGTTGCGACCATTTCGCCGGGTGATTCCGCTGATGGGCGGCTTTGATCTGTCACCCTTGGTGGCGCTGGTGGTGCTGCAGGTCGCGATGATCGTTTTGGGCCATTTGCAGGCCAGCGTGATGCGTTGAGGCACGAAAATGGCCTGATGCGCTAGTCGTATATGGCCTGATTGCTATTAAAAATATAGCATTAACGGTGGGCGATAGGCCCGGCCCAGTCCCGTCCCAGGGACTGGGTGTTGTTCACATCACCGCGTCGGCGGGCAGCCGTTGCAGCATGGCCAGGCTGCTGGCGACGGTGTTGCGCAGTTCGCGGCGGTCGCAGATGAAGTCCACGGCACCCTTGGTCTGAAGGAATTCGGCGCGCTGAAAGCCCTCAGGCAAGGTTACGCGCACGGTGGATTCGATCACGCGCGGGCCGGCAAAGCCGATCAGCGCCTTGGGCTCGGCGATCACGATGTCGCCCACGAAGGCAAAGCCGGCGCTCACGCCGCCCATGGTCGGGTCGGTCAGCACGCTGATGTAGGGCAGGCCCTTTTTGGCCAAGCGGGTGAGGGCCGCGTTGGTCTTGGCCATCTGCATCAGCGACAGCAGGCCTTCTTGCATGCGCGCGCCGCCGGTGGCGGTGAAGCAGATGAAGGGCACCTTCTGCTCGATGGCGGTCTCCACGCCGCGCACAAAGCGTTCGCCCACCACGGACCCCATGGAGCCTCCCATGAAGTCGAATTCGAAGCAGGCGGCCACCACGTTGATGCTTTTGACCGCGCCGCCCATGACGATGAGGGCGTCAGTCTCGCCAGTGTTCTCCAGGGCTTCCTTCAGGCGCTCGGGGTACTTGCGGCTGTCCTTGAACTTGAGGGCGTCCACAGGCAGCACTTCCTGGCCGATTTCGTAGCGGCCTTCGGCGTCCAGAAAGGCGTCCAAGCGGGCGCGCGCGCCAATGCGGTGGTGGTGGCTGCAATGGGGGCAGACATTCTGGTTGTGTTCCAGATCCGCCTTGTAGAGCACCGTTTCGCAGCTCGGGCACTTGATCCAGAGGCCTTCGGGCACCTGGCGGCGCTCGGTGGGGTCGGTTTGCTGGATTTTGGCGGGCAGAAGTTTTTCGAGCCAGGACATGGTGTTCTCCTCTTCAGTGGCGCGACCTGCTGCAAAGCCCGTAGGCGTTTGCGGGGCAGGCCGGGTGTGAATCTGTCGGCGCACCCCACAGGATGCGCCGGGCTGCATTATGCGACTAGGCGTCCAGGGCCTTGCGGATGCCGCGCAGGAAGTCGATGGTCAGGGGCACCACCTTGGCGTGCTCCTGGTCTTCGATCAGCTGGATGATGCGGCTGCCGATGACCACGGCATCGGCCACCTTGCCGATGGCCTGAGCGGTGGCTGCGTCGCGGATGCCGAAGCCCACACCGACGGGAATGGTCACATGCTGGCGGATGCGGGGCAGCATCTGCTCCACGGCTGCCGTATCCAGCGCGCCGGAGCCGGTCACGCCTTTGAGCGACACGTAGTACACATAGCCGCTGGCCACGCGCGCCACCTGGGCCATGCGCTCGTCCGTGCTGGTGGGGGCCAGCAGGAAGATCAGGTCCATGCCGTGCGCGCGCAGGCTGGCGGCGAAGGCTTCGCATTCTTCGGGCGGGTAGTCCACGATGAGCACTCCGTCCACACCCGCAGCCGCTGAGTCGCGCACAAACGCGCCGTCACCGTGCTTCTGGTCGTAGCGTTCCACGGGGTTGGCATAGCCCATCAGCACCACGGGCGTGGTGCTGTTGCGCTTGCGGAACTCGCGCACATGGTCCAGCACCTGCACCATGCCAATGCCCAGACTGAGGGCCTTTTCGCCCGCCTTCTGGATCACCGGGCCATCGGCCATGGGGTCGGAGAAGGGCACGCCCAGCTCAATCACGTCGGCACCTGCCTCGACCATGCCGTGCATCAGCGCGGGGGTGATGTCAGCGAACGGGAAGCCGGCGGTCACATAAGGAATCAGTGCCTTGCGGCCCTGCGCTTGCAGGGCAGAGAAGGTGGATGCGATACGGCTCATTTATTTCACCACCTTGATGGGTTGCTCGCCGCCCTTGACGGACTGCCCCTGGCAGCTGGGTCGGCAGTAAAAGTCGGCGCCGCTCAGGTCGGCCACCGTGCCGATGTCCTTATCGCCCCGGCCCGAGAGGTTGACCAGGATCGACTGGTCTGGGCGCATGGTTTTGGCCAGCTTCATGGCATAGGCCACGGCGTGGCTGGATTCGAGCGCAGGGATGATGCCCTCGGTGCGGCACAGGTAGTGGAAGGCGTCCAGCGCTTCCTGGTCGGTGATGCCGACGTACTCCGCGCGGCCGATCTCCTGCAACCAGGCGTGCTCGGGGCCTACGCCGGGGTAGTCCAGGCCCGCGCTGATGCTGTGGGTTTCGGTGATCTGGCCGTTGTCATCCTGCAAGATGAAGGTGCGGTTGCCGTGCAGCACGCCCGCGCTGCCTTTTTGCAGCGATGCGGAGTGCTTGCCCGACTCCAGGCCTTCACCCGCAGCTTCCACGCCAATCAGGCGCGTTTTCTCGAACGGGATATAGGGGTGGAAGATGCCCATGGCATTGCTGCCGCCGCCCACGCAGGCGATAACGGCATCGGGTTGCTGGCCCAGCACCTTTTGCTCGGTCAGCATGGCAGGCATTTGCTCAATGCATTCCTTGCCGATCACGCTCTGGAAGTCGCGCACCATCATGGGGTAGGGGTGTGGGCCCGCCACGGTGCCGATGATGTAGAAGGTGTTGTCCACATTCGCTACCCAGTCGCGCATGGCGTCGTTCAGTGCGTCTTTCAGGGTCTTGCTGCCGGACTCCACGGGCACCACTGTGGCGCCCAGCAGCTTCATGCGGTACACATTGGGGCTTTGGCGCTTCACGTCTTCGGCACCCATGTACACCACGCATTCCAGGCCGTAGCGGGCGCAGATGGTGGCCGTGGCCACGCCGTGCTGGCCCGCGCCGGTTTCTGCAATCACACGGGGCTTGCCCATGCGCTTGGCCAGCATGGCCTGGCCGATCACATTGTTGATCTTGTGTGCGCCGGTGTGGTTCAGATCTTCGCGCTTGAGGTAAATCTGCGCGCCGCCCATTTCGCGGCTGGTGCGCGCCGCATGGTAGATGGGAGAGGGACGGCCAACGAAGTGCTTGAGTTCGTACTGGAACTCGGCCAGAAACTCCGGGTCGTTCTGGTAGCGGGCGTAAGCCTCGCGCAGTTCCTGGATGGCGTGGGTCAGGGTTTCGCTGACGAAGCTGCCACCGTAGGGGCCGAAATGGCCGGAGGCATCAGGTTGCTGATAGGAATTCATGGGGGTTCTTTGCAAGTTGTGCATCGGCCGCACGCACGGCGGCAACGAAGCGTTGGATCTTCACGGCGTCCTTGATGCCCTTGATGGGTTTGCCATCGGGGCCATCGGCTTCAACGCCGGAGCTGACATCAACCGCCAGCGAGAGACCCCGCGGGCGGACTTGCAAAATGCCATCGGTCACGTTTGCAGGCGTGAGTCCACCAGACAAAACGAGGTGAGAGCTGACGCTTGGTGGAAGGAGTGACCAATTGAATGCCTTGCCGCCTCCGCCAAAACCGTCGACGTGAGCGTCGAGCAGGATGGCTTGGGCGTGGGAGTAATCGTGGGCGTATTTTACGAGGTCAAACTGCGCCGCTCCATCGCCGAGGGGAATTCGGGCGGCTCGTAGATAGGGGCGTGCCCCCTGGTGGGTGGCGGCCAGGCAGTCCTGCGGCGTCTCATCACCATGAAATTGCACCGTAGCGCCAGCAATCATTGTGCTGGCTGCTATCACATTAGGAGTAGATTCGTTCACGAACAGCAGCACGGGTGTGACAAACGGCGGCAGGCGCCGGGCCAGCTGCGCGGCCCGCTGAGGGGTGACCGCCCGTGGGCTGGGGGCGTAGAGCACAAAGCCCACCGCATCGGCGCCCGCAGCCACGGCTGCATCCACATCTTCCTCGCGGGTCAACCCGCAGATCTTGATGCGGGTGCGTACGTTGGCAGATGCCTGGAAAGGGGCGTGGAGGCGTTGACTGGCGGCTGGGGTGGTTGCGGTCGGTGTGGTGGCCTGGTTCATGGAAGCCAATCATACGCAGCCGTGCGCTGGGGCAGGCCCCAGGCTGCGTCGTAGACGGGCCCTTGAAAGTACAGCCCGTCTGGCGAAAACGTCGGCGCAGCCACCTTGCGGGATCGGGCTGCCAGCACCTCGGCCATCCATTCGGGAGGCTGCGTGCCCTGGCCGATGGCGATCAGGCAGCCCATGATGTTGCGGATCATGTGGTGCAAGAAGGCGTTGGCTTCAAATTCAAAACGCCAGTAACAGGGGCTCCAGCCCAGCTCTGGGTGCGGTGCACTCGCGCCCCGTCGCACGATGTCGATGCGATGCAAGGTTTTGACGGGGGTCTTGGCCTGGCAGGCGGACGCGCGGAACGAGGTGAAGTCATGTTCGCCGATCAGGTAGTCGGCTGCCTGCCGCATGGCGCCATGGTCCAGCGGGTGAAACACCCAGCCCACCCGACCGGCATCTACGCTGGGCCGTACCGGCGACTGCAGCAACACGTAGGCATACCGCCGTGCCACCGCACTGGCGCGCGCGTGGAATTGCTCAGGCACGGCCTGAGCCCACTGAACCGCAATGTCAGGCGGCAGGAAGGTGTTGGTGCCCCGCACCCAAGACGCAGCAGGGCGGTTGAGGGGGGTATCAAAGTGCACCACCTGCATCAACCCGTGCACACCGGCATCCGTGCGGCCTGCGCAGAGCGTGCTGACCGGATGCGTAGCAAAGCGGCCCAGGGCCGCTTCGAGTTTGTCCTGCACGGTGTTGCCAGAAAGCTGGCTTTGCCAGCCGTTGTAGGTCTGACCGTTGTAGCTGACGCCCAGCGCCACCCGGGTCATGGGGTGGCCTGGGGAAGTGCTGGGTGCTAGATCAGCGGATGGGCCGACCGGCATTAGCCCAGTTCGGCCAGCATGCGCTGCGCACGGGTCTTGAGGGCACCGCTGGACTCTGCCACCACTTCTTCAATCAGCGTGCGTGCACCATCCGTGTCACCAATGGCGTTGAACTCCTCGGCCAGTGCCAGCTTCGTGGCCAGAGGGTCGTCTTGTGCTGCGGCCGATCCGTCGTCGGCAAATTCTGGCGCCGGGGCAGCGGGTGCTTTGGCGGCAGGCGCTGCCATGGGCTTGGAGGGGGCGTTCAGGTCCAGAGACAGGTCGCCCAGGTCAAACTCCATCGGGCCAGAATCCTGGGGCTCGCCGCTCAGAGGCATAGGGCCCGACGGAGCCATGCTCAGGTCGTCACCGCTGGGGAAGTCCAGATTGGCCACGGGCGGGGGCGCCATCATGGGGCTGGGTGCGGTTTCCTGGCTGTTCCACGAGGCGCTAGGTTCTTCGGGGATGCTGGGCAAGTCCAGTTCGGGGCGCAGCGTTTGTGGTTCGCTGGCTTCGCTGCGGTTGTTGGCTGCAGTCGCCGCTGCGGCGGCCGCTGCAAACCCACCGGCTGCTGCTGGCGGCGCATCCGTCAGCGCGTCATCGGGCAGGTCCAGATCCAGGTCGAGGTCCAGGTCCGGTGGCAAGGCTGCAGCAGGGCTGCCTGCGCCTGTGAAGGTGCTGGGGAAGCCGCCCGGTGGCACCGAGGGCGATTCATCTTCGGCCATGCCGGGGCGGCCGCCAGGTTGGTACAGGCGGTTCTCGGGCTCCAGGTCACGTCCGAGTTCGGCAATGCGGTTCCAGTCGGGCCCTTCGCCCTGGGTCAGCTTGAACACTTCACCAGCCACAGCCTCCAGGGCTTTTCGGTCCTGGCGCTTGGCGTAGATTTCGCCCAGTTTGACGTGCACCGAGACACGGCCGGGGTTGTGGCGCACGGCCTCTTTCAGGATTTCTTCGGCCTGGAGATCGCGGCCATAGGCCAGATACACATCGGCTTCTGCCACAGGGTCTACGTCACCGCCTGCATCCAGCTGGCTGGGAGAGTAGGCCATGGACGAGCCCGTGGTCATGTCGCTGTTGGCCGTGTCTACGCGCTGGCCGCCGCTGGCGCCAAAGAACGAGTCGGGCTGAATGCGGCTTTCGAGGAAGGAGCTGTCCACCCCGCCGTTCTGGCGACGGCGCTGGACCAGCCGGTAGGCGCCAAACCCGAGCAGACCCGCGACCAGGATGCCGCCGCCGATGGGCAGCAGCGGGTCGTCCATGAGGGTGGACAAGAAGCCAGGCTCTTCCACCGGCGCGGGGGCAGGCTTGGGAGTAGGCGCTGGCTTGGGTGCAGGTGCGGGGGCGGATGCCTCTGCGGCGGGAGCAGAGGCAGCCGCTTCTGCTGCCACTGCGGTCTCTGCCGGCGTGCTGGCTGCTGCCTCGGGGGCAGAAGCGGGGGCTGCAGGTGCTGCGGGCGCGGTCGGTGTGGCCGGCACGGCCGGGGTCTGCACTGCCACTCCTGCTGGCGCGCTGGCGGCGCCTGCAGCGGCCGGCGCGGCACTGCTGCCAGCGGCTGCGGACGCCGCGCTCAGCTTGTTCAGGTCGGTAATGTTCTTGGACAACTCCGCCATCCGCGTGGCGGCTTCGCTGGCCTGTTTGTCCTTGGCGACTTGCTCTTCGGCCGCCTTTTGGCCCTTGACGGAGCCTTTGGACAGCGTGAGTTTGTCAGGTGCCGCTGTCGCGGGCTTTTTGTCTTCGACGCGCGTCTGGACGCTGCCGGAGGCAGAGCGCTGGGCCACTGCCACTTCGGTCGAAGGGGCTGCCCCAGCCAGCTTGCGGCGGAAATCATTGAAGTCCCGGGCCTGGGCCGCCAGAATCTGTCGTGCTTCAGGGGCGGGGGTGGATTGTGCTGCGGCCTGGTCAGGCATCTGCAGCACGGCGCCAGCCCTCAGGCGGTTGACGTTGCCCTGGATGAATGCATCCGGGTTGGCTCGCATCATGGCGACCAGCATCTGGTCGAGCGACACGCCAGCAGGCTTGTATGCGTTCGCAATGCGGCCTGCAGTGTCGCCTGCCTGCACCGTCACACCGTCTGCCGGTGCGGGGCGGGGCGCGGCCGCGCGCGGCGCGGCCGGAGCTGCCGCGGGCTCGCTGGTGCGGGCCGTTGCTGCTGGGCGGGTTGCTGGCACCTGGGGCGCAGCAGGTGCAGAAATCTGGGGTGCTGCTGTGACCGCAGGCGCGGCGCGGCGCATGCTGGGCGGATCGAACAGCATGGTGTAGCTGCGAACGATACGGCCCGATCCCCAGTTTGCATCCAGCACCAGGTCCAGGAAGGGCTCATTCACAGGCCGGTCGCTGGACAAGCGCAACACGGCAGTGCCGTCGGCGCGGCGCTGCAGCTGGATCTGCAGGTTGTTCATGGTCTGCGTGTATTCCATGCCCTGGGCACGGAAGACTTCGGGGGCAGCCGTTGTGGCACGCAGCGAGTCGGCTTCTGCGGGGGTGATTTGTGGCAGGTCGATTTCAGCGCGCAGGGGTTCGCCCAGGGCAGACTGCACGGTGATGCGGCCCAGTGCCAGCGCAGACGCGTCGCTGGTGTAGAAGCCAGCGCAAGCCACGGCCGCGGCCGCCAGGACAGAAAATTTCCAACGATGCATGTTTGCCAACAACTGATGAGGATTTTGTGCGGCTCGGACGAGCGGTGCTTTTTTTGTCATGGTCTGGTCCCGCCCCGGCGCGTGAAAATATGTAAAAAGCACCATAGCATCAATGTTTTGCACTGACAAGCTGAGGTGGCTCCGAAGCTTTGTGAGGGGTCCCGGCGCCCCAAATTGGGGCGTGCAGTTGTTGCCAATTGCCAACGTCGCGTAACCGAGTGTGTCGATGGTCCAGACGCAAAAAAAGCGCGCGCAACTGGGTTTGCGCGCGCTTTTTGCGGGAGGTTATCAGGCGTTGAGCAAAATGCGCAGCATGCGGCGCAGGGGCTCTGCGGCACCCCACAGCAACTGGTCGCCAATGGTGAAGGCACCCACATACTCAGGGCCCATGGCCAGCTTGCGGATGCGGCCCACGGGGATGGTCATGGTGCCGGTCACTGCCACGGGGGTCAGATCCTTGATCGTGGCTTCGCGGGTGTTGGGTACCACCTTCACCCATTCGTTGTCGGCGGCGATCATGGCTTCGAGGTCGGCCACGGGCACATCCTTCTTGAGCTTGAAGGTCAGCGCCTGGCTGTGGCAACGCATGGCACCCACGCGCACGCAGAAGCCGTCGACCGGTATGGCGGCAGAGCCAAAACCCTCGCCCAGACCCAAAATCTTGTTGGTCTCGGCCATGCCCTTCCACTCTTCCTTGGACTGGCCGTTGCCCAGATCCTTGTCGATCCAGGGGATCAGCGAGCCGCCCAGGGGTACGCCGAAGTTGGCGGTTTCGGCGCCGGTCAGGGCGCGCTGCTTGGCAATGACCTTGCGATCGATTTCCAGGATGGCGCTCTTGGGGTCGTCGAGCAGGGCCTTCACCTCGGCGTTCAGCGTGCCGTATTGCGTGAGCAGTTCGCGCATGTGCTGCGCGCCGCCGCCCGACGCGGCCTGGTAGGTCTGGGTGCTCATCCACTCGACCAGACCGGCCTTGTAAAGTGCACCCACGCCCATCAGCATGCAGCTCACGGTGCAGTTGCCGCCCACCCAGTTCTTGCCGCCGTTGGCCAGCGCGTCCTTGATGACGGGCATGTTCACGGGGTCGAGGATGATGACCGCGTCCTTCTCCATGCGCAGGGTGGAGGCGGCGTCGATCCAGTGGCCGTTCCAGCCCGCAGCGCGCAGCTTGGGGAAGACTTCGGTGGTGTAGTCGCCGCCTTGTGCGGTGATGATGATGTCGCAGCGCTTCAGGGCGTCGATGTTGAAGGCGTCTTGCAGGGTGGTTTCGTTCTTGGCCTGCGCAGGGGCCTTGCCGCCGGCGTTGGAGGTGGAGAAGAACAATGGCTCAATCAGGTCGAAGTCTTTTTCTTCGACCATGCGGTCCATCAACACTGAGCCGACCATGCCGCGCCAGCCGACCAAACCTACCAACTTGCTCATTTCAACGCCCCTTTCAGATTAAGAAACAGTGCCAGACCAGACTGTTTGCCCCGGCTCGTCTGGCCGGGAGAGGGCGCACGACGGTACCGGAGCTGGATCAGCCCTTAATAATGGTCGTGGTTTTGGTGGTGATTGCGCGCACAGCCACGCCTGCCAGGGCGGCAGTAGCGGTGTTCAGGGCGAACGGGCGGGCGGCAAACATGGGCGTGATTGTAATGGATCGCGGCTTGCACGGGGCTTGCAGCGTTGCGCGAATGCCATGAAGCGCTGTGCAACGCCCCCTAAAGGGCTGGGTGGATCTGCGAGCCGGTGCCTGCCCATGAAAAAGGCGGCCACTGAGGGTCGCCTGTGATGGATGCCGCTTGCCCCCGCTACGAGCAGCTCGCGTGGCTGTGGCGGTTTACGCTTGCAGCGCCTTCACCACGGCGTCGCCCATCTGCGCTGTGCCGACCTTGGTGGTGCCTTCGCTGTAGATGTCGGGTGTGCGCAGGCCTTGGGCCAGCACCTTTTGTACAGCCGCTTCGATGCGCTGGGCGGCGGCTTCTTGGTTCAGGCTGAAGCGCAGCATCATCGCGGCGGAGAGGATGGTGGCCAGCGGGTTGGCCACGCCCTTGCCGGCGATGTCGGGGGCGCTGCCGTGGCTGGGCTCGTACAGGCCCTGGTTGCTGCTGTTCAGGCTGGCCGAGGGCAGCATGCCGATGGAGCCGGTGAGCATGGAGGCTTCGTCGCTCAAGATGTCGCCAAACATGTTGCCGGTCACCACCACGTCAAACGCCTTGGGGGCCTTGACGAGTTGCATGGCCGCGTTGTCCACGTACATGTGCTGCAGTTCGACGTCGGGGTACTGCTGGCCCACTTCGGTCATCACGTCTTTCCAGAACTGGAAGGTTTCCAGCACGTTGGCCTTGTCCACGCTGGTGACCTTCTTGTTGCGCTTGCGGGCAGCCTGGAAGGCGACGTGGGCGATGCGCTCGATCTCGGGGCGCGAGTAGCGCATGGTGTCAAAGGCTTCCTCTGCACCGGGGAAGTGCCCATCCACTGCCGTGCGGCGGCCACGGGGTTGACCGAAGTAGATGTCGCCCGTCAGCTCACGGATGATGAGAATGTCCAGGCCCGCGATCAGCTCGGGCTTGAGGCTCGATGCGCCCACCAGCTGCTCGTAGCAGATGGCGGGACGGAAGTTCGCAAACAGACCCAGGTTCTTGCGCAGGCCCAGGATGGCTTGCTCGGGGCGCAGGGGGCGGTCGAGCTTGTCGTATTTCCAGTCGCCCACGGCGCCGAACAGGATGGCGTTGGCTTCCTTGGCGAGTTGGAGGGTGGATTCGGGCAGCGGGTGGCCGTGGGCCTCGTAGGCGGCACCGCCGACAAGGGCCGATTCCATCTCGAACTTCAGGTCGAGTGCGTTGAGGACCTTGACGGCCTCGGCCACGATTTCGGTACCGATGCCGTCACCCGGCAGAACTGCGATTTTCATTGGTTTTGCTTTGTTTTTGATAGCTGCCAGCGCATATGGATGTAGCGCTTGCGGCCAATTGGGCTGAATATTGGGGTTACGACACCATGGTGTGTGCCAGCCAGGGCTTGGTGGCCAGGCGCTGGGCTTCAAAGGCCTTGATCTTGTCCGACTGGCGCAGGGTCAGGCCGATGTCGTCAAAACCGTTGAGCAGGCAGTACTTGCGGAAGGCCTGCACCTCGAACGGGATTTCCTCGCCCTGGGGGCGCACGATGACCTGGCGCTCCAGGTCGATGGTGAGCTGGTAGCCCGGGAAGGCCGCCACTTCGTCGAACAGCTGGGCGACGGTGGCTTCGGGGAGCACGATGGGCAGCAGGCCGTTTTTGAAGCAGTTGTTGAAGAAGATGTCGGCAAAGCTGGGCGCGATCACGGCGCGAAAGCCGAACTGGTCCAGCGCCCAGGGCGCGTGTTCGCGGCTGGAGCCGCAGCCAAAGTTCTTACGCGCGATCAGGATGCTGGCGCCTTTGTAACGTGGCTGGTTCAGCACAAAGTCGGGGTTGGGCTTGCGCTGGCTTTCGGGGATGCCCGGCTCGCCCTTGTCCAGGTAGCGCCACTCGTCAAACAGGTTAGGGCCAAAGCCCGTCTTCTTGATCGACTTGAGGAACTGCTTGGGGATGATGGCGTCGGTATCGACGTTCTCGCGGTCCATGGGAGCCACGAGGCCTTTGTGAAGGGTGAATTTCTGCATGTCAGGGGGCCTTATTTGGCTGCGCGCTCGATGGCCGATCCGGCCTTGCCGATGTCCTGGCCCACACCCTTGACGGTATTGCAACCGGCCAGCAGGAACGTGAGGGTCAAAGCGATGAGGGTAGCGGTGGTTTTCATGGCAAAGCTCCTTCAGGCAAATTGGCGGATGTCTACGAAATGCCCATGCACGGCAGCCGCAGCGGCCATGGCGGGGCTCACGAGATGGGTGCGGCCCCCAGCGCCCTGGCGGCCTTCAAAGTTGCGGTTGCTGGTTGATGCACAACGCTCGCCGGGCTCCAGGCGGTCGGCGTTCATGGCCAGGCACATGCTGCAGCCGGGCTCGCGCCACTCAAAGCCTGCGGCCTTGAAGATCTGGTCCAGGCCTTCGCGCTCGGCCTGCTCCTTGACCAGGCCCGAGCCGGGCACCACCATGGCCAGCTTCACATTGCTGGCCACCTTGCGGCCCAGGTTCTTCACCACGGCGGCGGCTTCGCGCATGTCTTCGATGCGGCTGTTGGTGCAGCTGCCGATGAACACCTTGTCGATGGTGATGTCGTTGATCGGCTTGCCCGGCGTGAGGCCCATGTAGGTCAAGGCGCGCTCGATGGCGCCACGCTTGTTGGCGTCTTTCTCCTTGTCGGGGTCCGGCACGCGGGCGTCCACGCCCAGCACCATCTCGGGGCTGGTGCCCCAGGTGACCTGCGGAACGATCTCCGCCGCGTCGAGCTTGACCACGGTGTCGAACTTCGCGTCGGGGTCGGAATGCAGCGTCTTCCAGTACGCCACAGCCTGGTCCCACTCCACGCCTGTTGGCGACAGGGGGCGGCCCTTGACGTATTCGATGGTCTTGTCATCCACCGCCACCAGGCCGGCGCGGGCACCGGCCTCGATGGCCATGTTGCACACGGTCATGCGGCCTTCCATGCTCATGGCGCGGAAGACAGAGCCTGCAAATTCAATGGTGTAGCCCGTGCCACCGGCGGTGCCGATCTTGCCGATGATGGCCAGCACCACGTCCTTGGGCGTCACGCCCTTAGCCAACGTACCGTCCACCTGCACCAGCATGTTCTTGGCCTTCTTGGCCAGCAGGGTCTGGGTAGCCATCACGTGCTCGACTTCGGAGGTGCCGATGCCGTGCGCCAGTGCGCCAAACGCGCCGTGTGTGCTGGTGTGACTGTCGCCGCAGACCACGGTCATGCCGGGCAGAGTGGCGCCGTTTTCGGGGCCGATCACGTGCACGATGCCTTGGCGCTTGTGCATGAAGGGGAAGAACGCTGCCGGCGTGATCTGCGCGATGTTGTCGTTCAGCGTGGTGATCTGTTCCTTGCTGATCGGGTCGGTGATGCCGTCGTAGCCGTTTTCCCAGCCGGTGGTGGGCGTGTTGTGGTCGGCGGTGGCCACGATGGAGCTCATGCGCCAGACCTTGCGGCCCGCCTCGCGCAGGCCTTCAAACGCCTGGGGGCTAGTGACTTCGTGCACCAGATGGCGGTCAATATAGAGGATGGAGGTGCCGTCCTCTTCGGTGTGGACAACATGCTCGTCCCAGATCTTGTCGTACAGGGTGCGTCCCATGGCGTGGCTTTCTTTCTGCTTTCGGGCTTCAGGTGGGGGATTGGATTTTAGTGTCGGGGGCTGTTTGCGCCGAGGGCGGCTCCGGCCGCGGTGCCAGGTGTTCCACCAGCAAACGGGCCGTGACGGGCAGAGCGTCAAAGTCGCGGGCCACCACACGCAGTTCGCGGTGCGCCCAGGCATCGGTCAGCGGGATGGCCTGCAGGTTGCCCACGCCGCGCATCAGCGCAAACGCCCGGTCGGGCAGCAGGCCCACGCCCAGGCCGTTGTCGATCATGCGGCACATGGCATCGAGCCCGGTGACCTGGATGCGCTGGCGCAGCGGGCGCCCGGCCGCGGCAGCAGCAGCGCGCATGGCCAGGCTGATGCTGCTGTTGGCGTGCAAGCCCACGATGTCCCAGTCCAGGACTTCTTCAAAATTGATAGCATCCAGCGCAGACAATTCGTGCGCTCGGGGCACAACCAGCATCAGATTGTCAGCGCGGTAGGGGCGGGATTGCAGCGCCAGGGCACCGCCACTGTTCGCCATGCCGACGTTGCAAATGCCCAGGTCGGCGGCGCCTTCTTGCACCGCGTGCAGCACGTCGCTGGAGAGGTGCTCCTGCAGATCAATCTTGATCTGGCTGTGCTCGCGTGCAAAGGCGCCCAGGTCTTCGGGCAGAAACTGGAAGATGGCTGAAATGTTGGCGTGCATGCGCACATGGCCGCGCACGCCGTCGGCGTATTCGCTCAGTTCGCCTTGCATGCGCTCCAGGCCGAACAGCACGGTGCGCGCATGGTGCAGCAGGCTCTCGCCAGCGGGCGTAAGCGTCACGCCCCGGCTGTGGCGGTAGAGCAGGGCGGTGTCCACGGCCGTTTCAAGGTCCGACAGACGCTTGCTCACGGCGGATGCCGCGATGAACTCGCGCTCGGCCGCACGGCCGATGCTGCCGAGCTCGCACACCGCCACAAACAACTGCAGCGAGGTCAGGTCAATACGGCGCGCAAAACTGCGCTCGGAGCTTTTCATGGGGTTTTGACTTCTCGAAAAGAGAAGGTTTCCTATTTTCTCCCCATTATTGGTAGTTTGTCATCGTGATGCACGATGACTGAGATGCCCTTCTGCGCGAGAACTGCTCTTCTTGAGCGCAGAAAGAGAGACCGGGACGGGGCTCAGGCCGCGCAGGTGCTGCCGTGTTCGGGCACCGAGGCCCGCCAGCGCAGCTCGTGTTCAACGCGTTGGCGCAGCCGGTCTGCGGCGTCCATTTCGCCATGCACCACATACACCTGGTCGGGCGCGTGGCCCATGCTGCGCAGCCATGCGATGAGCTGGTTTCCGTCCGCATGGGCCGATGCAGAAGACAGCTTGACCACTTCGGCCCGAACAGCCACGTCCTGGCCGTGGATGCGGATGTTTTTCTCGCCCTCAGCCAGGCGGGCGCCGCGCGTGCCCGGCGCCTGGTGCCCGGTCAGGATGATCATGTTGCGGTGGTCGCCCGCGTGCAGCGCCAGGTGGTGCAGCACGCGGCCCCCGGTGGCCATGCCGCTGGCCGACAGGATGACCATGGGCCCATGCAGCCGGGCCAGGCCTTTGGACTGTTCCGTCGTCTGGACCATGGTGGCGCCGTGTTCCAGCGCCTGCACTTCGCGCCCGCTCAGGCGGTGTTCCTGCATGTGGTGCTGGAACAGCCCCGTGGTGCTCACGGCCATGGGGCTGTCCAGGAACACCTTGAGCGATGCGGGTACCACGCCCTGTGCCTTCAGCAGCCCAATGGCGTGCAGCACGACCTGTGCGCGGCCCACGGCGAACACGGGTACCACGGCGATACCCCCGCGTGCAGCCAGGCGCTGCAGGGCGGGGCCCAGTTCGTCGAGCAGGCCCTCCGGCGGGTGCTCGCGGTCGCCGTAGGTGGATTCGATGAGCACTGTGTCCGCCTGGGGCGGGGCGTCTGGTGGGTTCATCAGCAAGTCGTCTGGCCGGCCCAGGTCACCGGAGAACAGGATGCGCCTGCCTCCCACCTCCAGCAGCACGCTGGCCGCCCCCAGGATGTGGCCCGCAGGCGAAAAGGTCACGCGCCAGCCGGGCAAGGGCTCGAAGGCTTTGTGGAACGGATGGATCTGGAACTGCTTGAGGCAGTGCAGTGCATCCAGCCGCGTATACAGGGGCAGGGCTGGGCTGTGGCTGCTGAGCTGATGGCGGTTGAGGAAGGCGGCGTCTTCTTCCTGCAGGTGTCCGCTGTCGGGCAGCAGGATGGTGCACAGGTCGCGCGTGCCCGGCGTGCAATGGATGGCGCGGGTGTAGCCGTCGCGCGCCAGCAGGGGCAGGTAGCCGCTGTGGTCCAGGTGGGCGTGGGTCAGCACCACGGCGTCGATCTGGTGCGGCGTGACGGGCAGGGGCTGCCAGTTGCGCAGGCGCAGCTGCTTGTAGCCCTGGAACAGACCGCAATCGACCAGCACGCTTTTGCCGTTGTAGCGCACCAGGTATTTGGAGCCGGTGACAGTGCCGGAGCCGCCTAGGAAGGTGATGTTGACGTTCATGTGTCCAGGCTCCTGACTGATCATCGATGGTGCCCATCCTACTGATCGGATCGCGCCCGTGGACATTGCCAGGGAGTTTCTTGCCTTGCATCAAGAAAAAACCGCCTGCAGCCTTGGGGCTGCAGGCGGTTTGGGGCGAGGAAACCCGTGCGTGAGGGGTCAGCTGAAGAAGTTCTTCAAGCGGTCCGTCCAGCTCTCGCCACTGGGCGAATGGCGTGCGCCGCCCTTCTTGAGGGAGTCTTCCAGCTCGCGCAGCAGTTTGCGCTGGTGCTCGGTGAGCTTCACGGGCGTCTCGACCGCGATGTGGCAGTACAGGTCGCCGGGGTAGCTGGCGCGCACACCCTTGATGCCCTTGCCGCGCAGGCGGAACTGCTTGCCGGCCTGGGTGCCTTCGGGGATGTCGATGGCTGCCTTGCCCGCCAGCGTGGGCACTTCGATCTCGCCGCCGAGGGCGGCCGTGATGAAGCTCACGGGCACCTGGCAGTGCAGGTCGTCACCGTCGCGCTCGAAGATGTCGTGTTTCTTCAGGCGGATCTCGATGTACAGGTCGCCCGGCGGGCCGCCGTTGGTGCCCGGTTCGCCGTTGCCCGTGCTGCGGATGCGCATGCCGTCGTCGATGCCCGCAGGGATCTTCACTTCCAGCGTCTTTTGCTTCTTGAGCTTGCCCTGGCCGTGGCAGGTGGTGCAGGGCTCAGGAATGATCTTGCCCGTGCCGCGGCAGTGGGGGCAGGTCTGCTGCACGCTGAAGAAGCCCTGGCGCATCTGCACCGTGCCTGCGCCCTGGCAGGTTCCGCAGGTCTTGGCGCTGGTGCCAGGCTTGGCGCCGCTGCCATGGCAGGTGTCGCAGGTGTCCCACGAGGGGATGCGGATCTGCGCATCCTTGCCGCGCGCGGCTTCTTCCAGCGTGATCTCCATGGCATAGCTGAGGTCGGAGCCTCGGTACACCTGGCGCCCGCCGGCGCCCCGGCCACGGCCTTGCTGGCCGAACATGTCGCCAAAGATGTCGCCAAACGCCTCAGCAAAACCGCCAAACCCTTCGGCACCTGCGCCGCCGGGGCCGCGCATGTTGGGGTCCACACCGGCGTGGCCGTACTGGTCGTAGGCAGCCCGCTTTTGCGGGTCGGAGAGCATCTCGTAAGCCTCTTTGGCTTCCTTGAATTTCTCTTCGGCAGGCTTGGCGGCATCACCCTGGTTGCGGTCAGGGTGATGCTTCATCGCCAGCTTGCGATAGGCCTTCTTGATTTCTTCGTCCGAGGCGTTTTTCGGAACGCCTAGGATTTCGTAAAAGTCTCGTTTGGACATAGTGATTCAGAACCCAGTTGGAACAGGAACGCCGCGCAGCCCCTCAGAGCAATGCGCGGCGGCTCGGGTCAACGGGGGCTCGTTCAGCCCTTCTTGACTTCCTTCACCTCGGCATCGACGACGTTATCGTCATCGGCGGGCTTGTTGGCTGCACCGGCCGAGGCGCCTGCGGCGTCTGCACCACCGGCCGCCTGGGCGGCTTGCGCTGCCTGCGATTCGGCGTACATCTTCTCGCCCAGCTTCTGGCTGGCGGCCATCAGCGCGGTCGTCTTTTCGTCGATGGCAGCCTTGTCTTCACCCTTCAGGGCTTCTTCCAGGGCCTTCACGGCGGCGGTGATGGCGTCCTTTTCGCCGGCTTCGAGCTTGTCGCCATGCTCGGCGAGGCTCTTGTTCACGCTGTGTACGGCAGCTTCACCCTGGTTGCGGGCCTGCACCAGCTCCAGCTTCTTCTTGTCGTCGGCGGCGTTCAGCTCGGCGTCCTTCACCATCTTCTGGATTTCTTCTTCCGACAGGCCCGAGTTGGCCTTGATGGTGATCTTGTTTTCCTTGCCGGTGCCCTTGTCCTTGGCGCCCACGTGCAAGATGCCGTTGGCGTCGATGTCGAACGACACTTCGATCTGTGGAACACCACGGGCTGCCGGTGGAATACCTTCCAGATTGAATTCGCCCAGCAGCTTGTTGCCCGAAGCCATTTCGCGCTCACCCTGGTAGACCTTGATGGTCACGGCAGGCTGGTTGTCATCGGCCGTCGAGAAGGTCTGCGCGAACTTCGTCGGGATGGTCGTGTTCTTCGTGATCATCTTGGTCATCACGCCGCCCAGGGTTTCGATGCCCAGCGACAGGGGGGTCACGTCCAGCAGCAGCACGTCCTTGCGGTCGCCCGACAGCACCTGGCCTTGAATGGCGGCGCCCACGGCCACGGCTTCGTCAGGGTTCACGTCCTTGCGGGGGTCCTTGCCGAAGAACTCCTTGACCTTCTCCTGCACCTTTGGCATGCGGGTCATGCCGCCGACCAGGATCACGTCATGGATGTCGGACACGGACACGCCAGCGTCCTTGATGGCCATGCGGCAAGGAGCGATGGTGCGCTCGATCAGCTCTTCCACCAGGGCTTCCAGCTTGGCGCGGGTCAGCTTGATGTTCAGGTGCTTGGGGCCCGAAGCGTCGGCCGTGATGTAGGGCAGGTTGATGTCGGTAGAGGCCGAGTTGGACAGCTCGATCTTGGCCTTTTCAGCGGCTTCCTTCAGGCGTTGCAGGGCCAGGACGTCCTTAGACAGGTCCACGCCTTGCTCTTTCTTGAACTCGCTGATGATGTAGTCAATGATGCGCTGGTCGAAGTCTTCGCCGCCCAGGAAGGTGTCGCCGTTGGTCGACAGCACTTCGAACTGCTTTTCGCCGTCCACGTCGGCGATTTCGATGATGGACACGTCGAACGTACCGCCACCCAGGTCATACACGGCGATCTTGCGGTCGCCCTTTTCCTGCTTGTCCAGGCCGAAGGCCAGGGCCGCAGCCGTGGGTTCGTTGATGATGCGCTTGACGTCCAGGCCTGCAATGCGGCCGGCGTCCTTGGTGGCTTGGCGCTGAGCGTCGTTGAAGTACGCGGGCACGGTGATCACGGCCTCGGTCACGGGCTCGCCCAGGTAGTCCTCGGCGGTCTTCTTCATCTTGCGCAGGATGTCGGCGGACACTTGCTGAGCCGACAGTTTCTTGCCGCGCACTTCCACCCAGGCGTCACCGTTGTCGGCGGCCACGATGGAGTAGGGCATCAGGTCGATGTCCTTTTGCACTTCCTTTTCGGTGAACTTGCGGCCGATCAGGCGCTTGATCGCGAACAGCGTGTTCTTGGGGTTGGTCACGGCCTGGCGCTTGGCGGATGCGCCGACGAGGATCTCGCCGTCTTCCTGGTAAGCCACGATGGACGGCGTGGTGCGCGCGCCTTCGCTGTTTTCGATCACGCGGGTGGTGTTGCCCTCCATGATGGAGACGCAGCTGTTGGTGGTGCCCAGGTCAATGCCGATGATTTTTCCCATGATTTTTCTCCGAATGCTTGAATGGTTTGGATGGCTAGTAACTTGTGGATAACTTGGTGGGGTTCAAGTCTTCCGGGGCGATTTTTTGCGGCTTTTATTTGGGGGCCGCCACGGTGACCAGGGCGGGGCGCAGTACGCGCTCGGCGATCACATAGCCCTTTTGCAGCACGGCGACCACCGTGTTGGCTTCTTGTTCAGCGGGTACCACGCTGATGGCCTGGTGCTGGTGGGGGTCGAACTTGGCGCCTGCAGCGGGGTTGATGGCCACCACCTTGTTGCGCTCGAGGGCCGAGGTCAGCTGGCGCAGCGTAGCGTCGGCGCCCTCGCGCAGCTGCTGGGGGGTGGCTTCCTTGATGGCCAGGGCGGCATCCAGGCTGTCGGCCACGGGCAGCAGGCTCTCGGCAAAACTCTCGATGCCGAATTTGCGGGCCTTGGACACTTCCTCTTCAGCGCGGCGGCGGGCATTCTCTGCCTCGGCCTTGGCACGCAGGAACTGGTCGGCCAGATCGGCGCTCTTGGCCTTCAGCTCGGCCAGCTCACCCTGCAGGCGAGCCAGCTCATCGGAGGCGTGGGCAGCCATGGCGGCTTCGACTTCTTCGGGGGCAGGGGCGCTCTGTGCGGGGTTGGTTTGGCTGTGGTCTGACATGTCAGTAAGTGAAGAGGTAAAAAAGCGGTACGCGCGGCATCTGGGGGCTCGCCGGGCAATATCAAGGTCTGCGCCAGGGATTTGTCGTTGTGACGGCCCGGGCTGGCGCGAGTGGTTGCAAGAACCTGTTCAAAGTCTTCTTGAAGTTGCACAAGTCCCTTGCCGGGATGGGGTGCAAGGCGCGGTGCGCAGTGGATAGCCCGGCTATCCACAAGCGCCGCAACGCCGAAGACCGCCCGGCAAGGCACTTGCCAGAAGGGTTGGAGTGAAATCGGGCGATTGAATGCCCCGGCTGCTTGCATGGGCATGAGCCCATGCGGCGCATCCGAAGCATCCACTCATCCCGATTGCACTCCAATGCAATCTCCAAAAAGACTTTGAACAGGTTCTAGGGCATGTCGGCCCAACCGCCGTTTTTGCAAGGGCCGGATCTCCCAGGGCTGAACAAATGGGACGTGGGCGATGCGGCAGCGGATGTGCTGAGTGTACAAGCGCGAGCGGCCGGGTTATAATCGCAGGCTTTCCCTTGCCACACCACTTCTAGACGCGGTGGGTGGTCTCACCCAAAAGGAGTCTGCATGCGTCATTACGAAATCATTTTGTTGATCCATCCGGATCAAAGCGAACAAGTGCCAGCCATGCTGGAACGCTACAAGGGCATGATCACCGCTGGCGGTGGCAAGGTGCACCGCGTGGAAGACTGGGGCCGTCGTCAACTGGCGTACCTGATCAACAAGCTGGCCAAGGCCCACTACCTGTGCGTGAACATCGAAGCCGACCAGGCTGTGATGGCTGAACTGGAGCACGCCTTCAAGTTCAACGACGCCGTCCTGCGCCACCTGACCGTGCAAAAGAAGAAGGCCGAAACCGGTCCTTCCTCCATGATGAAGACAGTGGAGCGCGAAGAAGCCCGCAAGGCCAGCCAAGCTGAATACGCAGCGGCCGGCGAGCGCTGATCCTCTTCTCTCTTTGGAGTGGAGAACCGCGTCGTCTTGACTGCCTGTATCGCAGAGGCTGAACCCCTGCGATACACGCCCGCCGGATTGCCTGCCATCTCGCTGCGCCTCGAACACGAGTCCCAGCAAACCGAGGCAGGCCACCCCCGCGAAGTCAAGGCTGCCCTGAAAGCCACCGCGTTTGGAGCGATGGCCGAGCGACTGGCAAGGCAGAACATCGGAAGTCTCTGGACTTTCTCTGGGTTTCTGGCCACGCCGCGCAACGGCAAGACTGCAGTGCTGCACATCCAGGATATTCAACAAAATTAATTTTCAAGGGGTCCGCAATGGCCACGTTCAAGAAGTTCAACAAAGACAAGCGCCCAAAGCGCAACACACAGTCCCTGCTGTTCAAGCGCAAGCGCTTCTGCCGCTTCACGGTGACCGGTGTTGAAGAAATCGACTACAAGGATGTCGACACGCTGCGTGATTTCATCGCCGAAAACGGCAAGATCATCCCCGCACGCCTGACCGGCACGCGCGCCATCTTCCAGCGTCAGCTGAACACTGCCATCAAGCGCGCCCGCTTCCTGGCCCTGGTGCCTTACAGCGACCAGCACAAGATCTAAGGAGCACAACCCATGCAAATCATTCTGCTCGACAAGGTTGTGAACCTCGGCAACCTCGGTGAAATCGTCAAGGTCAAAGACGGCTACGCCCGCAACTTTCTGATCCCCGCTGGTCGCGCCCGCCGCGCCACCGAAGCCGCCAAGGCAGAGTTCGAAGCCAAGCGCGCTGAACTCGAAAAGGCCGCTGCTGCCAAGCTGGCAGAAGCCCAAGCCCAAGGCGAAAAGCTGGCCGGTACCACCGTCAAGCTGACCCAAAAGGCTGGCGTGGATGGCCGTCTGTTTGGTTCCGTGACCAACCACGACATCGCCGAAGAGCTGAACAAGCAAGGCTACAAGGTTGCCAAGTCGCAAATCCGCCTGCCCAACGGCCCGATCAAGGTCGTGAGCGACAGCGCTGTGAGCGTGGCTCTGCACACCGACGTGGTGGTGGAAGTCAACGTGTCGGTCTACGGCGAAACCGCCTGATCGTCCGTTCGGACTTTTCGACAAAGCCGCCCTCGGGCGGCTTTTGTCTTTGTGTGACCGTGGTTTGTACACGGTTGCCCACGGGTTACCCCCGCCTTATCCACAGACTTGTGCCATGACGACGCGCCGTGCGGGCGATAGCATGCCGGGTTGACTCCGAGGATTCCATGTCTGCCGTTTTCCCACCCCTTGATGATGGATTCACGCCCGTGCCGGACCGTGAGATTGCCCAGTTGCGTGTGCCACCGCACTCCATCGAGGCGGAGTCCAGCGTGCTGGGGGGGCTGCTGCTGGACAACAACGCCTGGGACCGCGTGGGTGACTTGCTAGTGGAGAGCCATTTCTATCGCCATGAACACCAGATGATCTACACCGCCATCGGCGCGCTGATCAATGCCAGCAAGCCAGCCGATGTGATCACGGTGTTCGAGCACCTGCAGAATCAGGGCAAGGCGCAGGAGATGGGGGGGCTCGCCTACCTGAACAACCTGGCGCAGTACGTGCCCAGCGCCAGCAATATCCGGCGCTATGCCGAGATCGTTCGAGAACGCGCCATCCTGCGCAAGCTGGTCACGGCCAGTGACGAAATCTCCACCAATGCCTTCAACCCGCAAGGCAAGACCGTGGAGCGCATCCTGGACGAGGCCGAGGCCAAGATCTTTGCCATTGGCGAAGAGGGATCGCGGACCAAACAGGGCTTCCAGTCGCTCGATACCCTGGTGATCGACCTGCTCGACAAGGTGCAGGAGATGGCCGACAACCCGGTGGACGTGACCGGCATTCCTACCGGCTTTGCCGACCTGGACCGCATGACCTCGGGGCTGCAGGCGGGTGACATGATCGTGCTGGCGGCGCGCCCCTCAATGGGCAAGACCTCGTTTGCGGTGAATATTGCCGAGCATGTGGCGCTGAACGAAGGCCTGCCTGTCGCCATCTTCTCCATGGAAATGGGGGCCGCCCAGCTCGCGGTGCGTATCGTAGGCTCCATCGGCCGCGTGAACCAGGGGCATTTGCGCACCGGCCAGCTCACCGACGACGAGTGGCCGCGCCTGACCGAGGCCATCGAGAAGCTGCGCACAGTGTCGCTGCACATCGACGAAACCCCGGGCCTCACGCCCAGCGAGCTGCGCGCCAATGCGCGGCGCCTGGCGCGCCAGTGCGGCAAGCTGGGCTTGATCGTGGTGGACTATTTGCAGCTCATGAGCGGCTCGGGCGCAGGCAGTGCCGACAACCGGGCGACAGAGCTGGGCGAAATTTCCCGGGGCCTGAAGATGTTGGCCAAGGAGCTGCAGTGCCCTGTGATTGCGCTGTCGCAGCTCAACCGTTCGGTCGAGCAGCGCACAGACAAGCGCCCCATGATGTCCGACCTGCGTGAATCCGGTGCCATCGAGCAGGACGCGGACATCATCATGTTCATCTACCGCGACGACTACTACAACAAGGACTCCAAGGAGCCCAACGTGGCCGAGGTCATCATCGGCAAACAGCGTAACGGCCCTACGGGAACCGTGAAGCTGTTCTTCCAGAAGAACCAGACGCGCTTTGAGAACCTGGCGATGGGTTCGGGTGACGATTTCTAATAAAAATAGCTGCTAGCGCATGATTCATATGCGCTGGCAGCTATTGAATTTATAGCGAATGAGGGCGGGCGCTATGCAGTCCCGCACCTTTAGCTCCAGTCGCGCAGCATGCACATTGGCACTATTGCCGCAGCACCCACACCAGCAACCCCGTGCATGCCACGGCCAGGATGCCTGCGGCTACCGTGAGCCGTTGCTGGCGCTGCCGTAGCACTTCCACCGCTCGCACCACCTGGGCATTGTGTTCGGCCAGCGACTGGATCAGCACGGCCGACTCTTGCTGCTCCAACTCCAACTGCGCCACCCGGTCGCGCAGATGCTGGAGCTGCAAGGCGACTGGCATGGCGGGTTCGCCACCAGTGCTGCCTTCCAGTGCGTCCGCCGCAGCGTCGGCATTCCCTTTCGGCGTGGTGCCCAGCAGCTTTTTGGCGGCCTGCAGTATCTGGGGCGTCGCCTCGATGACATCGCCCCAGGGCACCAGCTTCAGTGCGGCAACCCAGCCCGCCGCCAACTCAGAGCACCTCGCTCGCGAAGTCTGCCAGGCGTGAGCGTTCGCCACGTGCCAGCGTGATATGGCCGCTGTGTGGCCAGCCCTTGAAGCGGTCTACCGCGTACGTCAGACCGGACGAGCCTTCGGTGAGATAGGGAGTATCGATCTGCGCCAGATTGCCCATGCAGATGATCTTGGTGCCAGGGCCCGCCCGGGTGATCAGCGTCTTCATCTGCTTGGGCGTCAGGTTCTGCGCCTCGTCGATGATTACGTACTTGTTCAGGAACGTGCGGCCGCGCATGAAGTTCATGCTCTTGATCTTGATGCGGCTGCGGATCAGCTCATTGGTCGCTGCGCGGCCCCATTCGCCCGCATTGCCGCCATCGCCCTTGGCCAGGAACTCCAGGTTGTCGTCGAGCGCGCCCATCCAGGGGCCCATCTTTTCTTCTTCGGTGCCGGGCAAAAAGCCGATGTCCTCGCCCACGCTCACCGTGGCGCGGGTCATGATGATCTCGGTGTAGCGGCGGTCGTCCAGCACCTGTGTCAGCCCGGCGGCCAGTGCCAGAAGCGTCTTTCCGGTGCCTGCGGTGCCAGTCAGCGTCACGAAGTCAATTTCCGGGTCCATGAGCAAGTTCATGGCGTAGTTCTGCTCGCGGTTGCGGGTGGTCACACCCCACACCGCGTTCTTGGCAGAGCCATAGTCCTTCAGCGTTTGCAGCACCGCCGTCTTTTCGCGGATCTCGCTCACACGCGCGAAGAGGCTGGGCTCGCCGGGCGCCTCGAAGTACACAAACTGATTGATCATCAGCTGCGGCACGATGGGCCCGCCAATGCGGTAGTAGGTGTGGGCGCCGCTCTGCCAGCTTTCCACGTTCTTGCCGCTCTTGGTCCAGAAGTCCGGTGGCAGGGCCAGCACGCCGGCGTACAGCAGGTCGCCGTCTTCCAGTGTCTTGTCGTTCTGGTAGTCCTCGGCGTTCAGGCCCAGGGCGCGCGCCTTGACGCGCATGTTGATGTCCTTGGACACCAGCACGACCTCGCGCGGTGCATGCAGCTTGCGCAGCGCTTCCACCACGCCCAGGATCTGGTTGTCGGCCTTGCCCGGCGGCAGGCTGGTGGGCAGGCTGTAGTCCAGCGGCACGGTCTGGAAGAACAGGTGGCCGCCTGCGGCACGCTGGCCGGTGGAGTCGAGCTTGAGGCCCTTGGCCATGTCGGCGCCCTGTGCGGCAGCCAGCGCGTCCAGGGTGCGGCTGGCCTGGCGGCCATTACGGGCGACTTCGGTCATGCCCTTCTTGTGGCCGTCCAGTTCTTCCAGCACGATCATCGGCAGGAAGATGTCGTGCTCTTCAAAGCGGAACAGGCTGGTCGGGTCGTGCAGCAGCACATTCGTGTCCAACACGAAGAGCTTGGTCGGGCCTTGTGACGAGGATTTGCGGGCTCGGGTGGTGGTTGCGGTGGCTGGTGCGGTGCTGGGGGGAACGGCCGCCGCAGCGCTGGTGCTCCGTGCCTTGCGGGTCCCGGTGCTGCGAGCCACGGGTGCGGTGACGGGTTCGGGCGTGCGGGCGCGGGTCTCGACCTGGACCAGCGGAGCGGCTTCGGGTGCTGCCAGCGCAGAGGCCACGCTGTCTGCCTTGCGGCCGGCGCGGGCCGGCGCTGCTGCAGTGCGCTGAGGCGCAGCCACCGGTTCGTTGGCGGAGGTGGTCGCTACGCGAGGACGGGCCGTGACTTCAAAGGCTTCTGGCGCGAGGAGTGCAGCGCGCCGGCTGGGGGCGGGGGGCAGGGGCATGGTGGCAGGGCCTCGGTCGGTAAAGGGGTAACGGATGGGTCAGAAAGCAAAAAGCCGCCTGGAGGCCAAGGCGGCTTTTTGGGTGGGTGCTAGCGGTGCAGTAACCAGGGGCATTGATCCATTATGCCCACTCCATGTGTCTTGCCGAGGCAAAACGGGTGGTGTGTCGCGTGGATGCTCCAATGACCCCCGATGGAATGCAATAGCGCAATCGAACCTGTGCAATCCGTGCGGGACTCAGGCGGCCTTCTTGAGGGCCTTGAGGGATTTGACGGTCTTGAGGACTTCGTCCACATGGCCGGGCACCTTGAGGCCGCGCCATTCCTGCACCAGCAGGCCGTCAGGGCCGATCAGGAAGGTGCTGCGTTCGATGCCCTTGACCTTCTTGCCGTACATGATCTTGTTCTTGACCACGCCGAACATGTGGCACATCTTCTCTTCGGTGTCGGCGATCAGCTCGAAGGGCAGTTCCAGCTTTTCCTTGAAGTCGTCGTGCGACTTCATGTTGTCGCGCGAGACGCCGAACACAGCGGCACCTGCCTTCACGAAATCCTTGTACTTGTCGCGAAACTGCATGGCCTCCGTGGTGCAGCCCGGCGTGTTGTCCTTGGGATAGAAGTAGAGAACCAGAATTTGGCCAAGGTGGGAGGTGTTGGAGACCTTGATACCACCGGTTGCGTTGGCTTCAAATTCGGGGAGGGGTTTGTTGACAACGATCGCCATATCACTTCAATCTCTCAGGATGTAGTCGTTGGTAAGCCGGGGGAGTGGGTGTGTTATTGCTCTTGGTGGTGCCCCCGACCGCAACCCGTAATTTTACCCTGAAATCGGTTCCCGGCCAAATGTAAGACAGTGTGTCCGGCGCGGGCCAGCGGGTACTTCGGTATGCCTGTGCATAGGTGTCAGGCCCGCCTGCTACACGCCCTGGGGCCGGAGCCCGCCTTGCGCTCAGACTTCGAGAATCAGCGCGGCGACCACATTGCGCCCTTCGCTCGCCAGGATGTTGTAGGTGCGGCAGGCCGCCTGGGTGTCCATGGTCTCCAGCCCGAGTCGCCGCGCGATCATGGGGGCGAGCCAGGCGGGTGGTGGAAAGCGGTTGCGCAGGCCGCTGCCAAAAATGACCAGCTCTGTCTCCAGTCCGGCCAACTGAGCGAAATGCTCGGGGCTCAGGTCCTCAAAGCGGGCGCAGGGCCAGGGCTGGCGCAGGCCCCCAGAGCCGATGATGACGCTGTGGGTGATCTTGTCGGCGTCGATGCCGATCCAGCCGGGGCCGTAGCCGCTGATGGTCTGTGCGTTGGAGCGGTCGGGCTGGAATTTCATGTCGGGAATGGGTGAGCCCGGGGACTGCGGGGCATGGCAGCGGCGTCTGCCGCCGGGGGGTGGCAACGGTTCTGTGGTCAAATTATAGGTTTCGCCTGAGGGCGCCGGCCCCGGCGGCCTCCTGACCCCACCGCACTACTGTCAGCGCATGAAAACCGTCCAAAAATCCGCCAAGCTTGCCAATGTTTGCTACGACATCCGGGGCCCGATCATGGACGCGGCCAAGCAGATGGAGGAGGACGGACACAAGATCATCAAGCTCAACATCGGCAATCTTGCCGTGTTTGGCTTTGATGCTCCCGAAGAAATCCAGCAGGACATGATCCGCAACCTGCCCAACTCGGCGGGCTATTCGGACAGCAAGGGCATCTTCGCCGCCCGCAAGGCCGTGATGCATGAGACCCAGAAGCAGGGTATCAAGGGCGTGGCGCTGGACGACATCTACCTGGGCAATGGCGCCAGCGAACTGATCGTGATGGCCACCAATGCGTTGCTGGATACGGGCGACGAATTGCTGCTGCCGTCGCCGGATTACCCGCTGTGGACGGCTGCGGCGAGCCTGTCGGGCGGCACCCCGGTGCACTACCTGTGCGACGAAGCCAATGGATGGATGCCCGACTTGGACGACATCCGCTCCAAGATCACGCCGCGCACCAAAGGCATCGTAGTCATCAACCCCAACAACCCCACGGGGGCCCTGTACTCGGTCGAGCTGCTCAAGGGCATTGTCGCCATCGCCCGCGAACATGGCCTGGTGATCTTTGCGGACGAGGTGTATGACAAGGTGCTGTACGACGGCGCCAAGCACACAGCCATTGGCTCGCTGAGCGAGGATGTGCTCACACTCACGTTCAACTCGCTGTCCAAGAGCTACCGGTCCTGCGGTTACCGCGCTGGCTGGCTGGTGGTGTCGGGCGACAAGAAGCCTGCCAAGGACTACATCGAGGGCCTGAACATGCTCTCCAACATGCGCCTGTGCGCCAACGTGCCCGGCCAGTGGGCCGTGCAGACGGCGCTGGGGGGGTACCAGAGCATCAACGAACTGGTGTGCGAAGGCGGCCGCCTGCGCAAACAGCGTGACCTGGCGTATGAGCTGATCACGGCCATTCCCGGTGTGACCTGTGTGAAGCCGCAGGCCGCCCTCTACATGTTCCCGCGCCTGGATCCGGCCGTGTATCCCATCGAGGACGACCAACAGTTTTTCCTGGAGCTGCTGCAGGAAACCAAGGTCATGCTGGTGCAAGGCACGGGGTTCAACTGGCCCGCGCCCGACCATTTCCGCATCGTGTTCCTGCCCCATGAAGACGACTTGCGGGATGCCATTGGCCGCGTGGCGCGCTTCCTGGAGCAATACCGAAAGCGCAAGCAGACCACTGCGGCAGCCGTCGCGGCCTGATCCTTCGCGTTGCCCAGACAACAAGGCGATACGCTCCATGCGCAGCCCCTCCGCTCTAGACTTGGCTCGGCATGTTGCCGCCTGCGTGCTGGTGGCGGCGGGCTTGCTCGGCACCGTGCACGCTGCCGACAAGGGCAAGGAGCCTGTGAGCTTCCAGCACAAAGACTGGGCCTTGCAATGCGACAACACCCGCACTTGCAGGGCCGTGGGGTACCAGTCGGAGAGTGGGGAATCAGAGCCGGTCTCCATGCGCATGACCCGCGAGGCGGGGCCTGATACTCCGGTGCTGGTGGACCTGCAGGTGTACACCGAGAAAGCCTCTCCAGCGTCGCTGCACCTCAAGGTGGGCGCACTTTCGTTGCCGGGGCTCAAGGGCGACACCCCCAGCGTGCCTGCGGCCCAGGTGCCCCGCCTGCTGCAGGAGTTGCTCAAGAATGAAGAGGCCACGGTGGCCGCTGGCAAGGACCGTTGGGTACTGTCGCTGGCGGGTGTCACCGCAGCTCTGCTCAAGATGGACGAGGCCCAGGGCCGGGTGGGCACCCCGGGCGCCCTGGTGCGCAAAGGCACGAAGCCAGAGGCTTCCGTGCTGCCCCCTTTGCCTGCTCCCGTGATCAAGGCGGTGACCCCGCTGCCTGCGCGCAAGGGCGATGCCGCGCTGGCCAAGCCGCTGGTGGCTGCGCTGGACCGCGCCAGCACCGAGGGCCAGTGCAATGGCGACGATGCGTTCAACCCCGCCAACGTGCAGGTTTACCGGCTCACGGATCGCAAGGTGCTGCTGTCCGTGCCCTGCGGCATGGGTGCCTACAACTTCAGCAGCTTGCTGTGGGTGGCCAACGACCGCCCGCCCTACAAGCCAGAGCCCTTGCAGGACGTGGACGGCGATTTCGATCCCGCCTCGGGCATGGTGCATTCGGCGATGAAGGGCCGTGGCATTGGCGACTGCTGGTGGGTGCGTGAGTGGCAGTTCGACGGCCAGGGTTTTGTGCTGCGCAGCGAGTCTGGCGATGGCATGTGCCGTGGTTTTGCGGGCGGCGCCTGGCAGCTGCCGACCTATGTCACCCGTTGATGGATCTGCTGCTCGACACCTCGCCCCATACATCCTTCCCGAATCATTGTTTTTCTTTCTCTTCCCATTGTTATGAAACCCATCCAAGTAGGCCTTCTGGGCATCGGCACCGTCGGCAGCGGCGTGTTCAACGTGCTCGCACGCAACCAGGACGAAATCAGCCGCCGTGCTGGCCGTGGCATCGAGATCACCATGGTGGCCGATCTGGACGTGGCGCGCGCCAAGGCCGTGGTGGGTGACAGCATCCAGGTCGTCAACGACGCCCGCGCCATCATCGCCAACCCCGACATCGACATCGTGATCGAACTGATCGGCGGCTACGGCATCGCCCGCGCCCTGGTGCTCGAAGCCATCGCGGCGGGCAAGCATGTGGTCACTGCCAACAAGGCGCTGCTGGCCGTGCACGGCACCGAGATTTTTGCGGCCGCATCGGCCAAGGGCGTGATGGTCGCCTTCGAGGCCGCTGTGGCTGGTGGCATCCCCATCATCAAGGCGCTGCGCGAAGGCCTCACGGCCAACCGCATCCAGTGGATCGCTGGCATCATCAACGGCACTACCAACTTCATCCTGTCCGAGATGCGCAGCAAGGGCCTGGACTTTGATGTGGTGCTCAAGGAAGCCCAGCGCCTGGGCTACGCCGAGGCCGACCCGACCTTCGACATCGAAGGCGTGGACGCCGCGCACAAGGCCACCATCATGTCGGCCATCGCCTTCGGCATCCCCGTGCAGTTCGACAAGGCCTATGTGGAAGGCATCACCAAGCTCTCCGCTGCCGACATCAAGTACGCCGAGCAGCTGGGTTACCGCATCAAGCTGTTGGGCATCACCAAGCGCGCCGAAAAGGGCATCGAGCTGCGCGTGCACCCGAGCCTCGTGCCCTCCAAGCGCCTGATCGCCAACGTCGAAGGCGCGATGAACGCCGTGGTGGTACAGGGCGATGCCGTGGGCACCACGCTGTACTACGGCAAGGGCGCGGGCTCCGAGCCCACAGCCAGCGCCGTGATTGCCGACCTGGTGGACATTGCCCGCCTGCACACGGCCGACCCCGAACACCGCGTGCCCCACCTGGCCTTCCAGGCCAACACGCTGCAAGGTGCCATGGACCAGCTGCCCGTGCTGCCGATGAGCGAAGTGGTCACCAGCTACTACCTGCGCCTGCGCGTGGCCGACCAGGCTGGCGTGCTCGCCAAGGTCACGGGCCTGCTGGCCGAGGCCGGCGTGAGCATCGACGCCGTGCTGCAGCGCGAGGCGGACGAAGTGGGCGGCGAGGGCTCGACCCAGACCGACCTGATCATCCTGACCCACGACACCCGCGAAGGCACGATGGATGCTGTCATTGCACAAATGCAGGCCCTGCCCACCGTGCTGGCACCGATCACGCGCATCCGCAAGGAAGAGCTCAACTGATGATGGACCACGCCGCGCCATGATGCCGCCCCGCCATGCCCACGCTGGTTGCCGCCCTCACGCTGTCGGCGCTGCTCAAGATGGCGCATGTCGATCTGCCGCGCTGGCATCTGGCGTTCTGGTTTGGCCTGCTGGTCGCACTGGCCCTGTTTGGGTCCATGCCGCGCACGCAGGCCATCCTCAACGGGGCGGGCAGCTTTCTGGCCGCGTGGCTCTACTTTGTGCTGCTGGAGCGCACCGACAACCGCCAGGACCGTGCACTGCACTGGCTCATCCTCATCGGCGGGTTCTTCCTGCTGATCGCCTCGCGTCTCTACATTGACATCCGTGTGTACGGCATCAGCTTTTAGCCAGTTCACCCCATTCACCGATACCGACGGGAACCCCTCATGAAGTACCTCAGCACCCGCGGCCATGCAGACCGCAAGCAGTTTTGCGACATCCTCCTCGAAGGCCTGGCGCCCGATGGCGGCCTGTACCTGCCCGAGCACTACCCGCAGGTGGATGACGCCATGCTCACGCGCCTGCGCAAGGCCTACCACGAGCAAGGCTATGCAGAGCTGGCGTTCCAGATCCTGTCGCTCTACATCGACGACATCCCCGCTGCCGACCTGAAGGCCCTGTGCGCCAAGACGTACACCGCTGAAGTGTTCGGCACGGGCGAGATCGTGCCCCTGCGCCACCTGGAAAACAGCCTGTGGCTCGAAGCCCTGTCCAACGGCCCCACACTGGCCTTCAAGGACATGGCCATGCAGTTGCTGGGCAACCTGTTCGAGTACGAGCTGGGCCGCCGTGGCGAGCAGCTCAACATCCTGGGCGCCACCAGCGGCGACACCGGCAGCGCGGCCGAATACGCCATGCGTGGCAAGGCGGGTGTGCGTGTGTTCATGACCAGCCCGCACGGTCGCATGAGCGCCTTCCAGCAAGCGCAGATGTTCAGCCTGCAGGACGAGAACATCCACAACATCGCCATCGAGGGCGTGTTCGACGACTGCCAGGACATCGTCAAGGCCGTCTCCAACGACCACGCCTTCAAGCACAAATACAAGATCGGCACGGTCAACTCCATCAACTGGGCGCGCCTGCTGGCACAGGTGGTGTACTACTTTGCGGGCTACATCCAGGCTACGGAAACCAACGACCAGAGGGTCAGCTTCACGGTGCCCTCGGGCAACTTCGGCAACGTGTGCGCTGGCCATGTGGCGCGCATGATGGGCCTGCCCATCGCAAAGCTGGTGGTGGCCACCAACGAGAACGATGTGCTCGACGAGTTCTTCCGCACCGGCGTGTACCGCGTGCGTGGCAGCGCGGACACGCACGAAACGTCCAGCCCGTCCATGGACATCAGCAAGGCCAGCAACTTCGAGCGCTTTGTGTTCGACCTGCTGGGCCGCGACGGCGCGCGCACCAAGGCGTTGTTTGGCGATGCCCTGTCCAAGGACGGGCGGTTTGATCTGAGCCAGGATCCGTGCTTTGCCGATGCTGCTGCCAAGTACGGCTTTGAAAGCGGCAAGAGCACCCATGCCGACCGCCTGGCCACCATCCGCGACAACTACCAGCGCCATGGAGTAACCATCGACACCCACACCGCCGACGGGGTGAAGGTGGCCCTGGAGCACCATCAGGACCCGAACGTGCCGATGATCGTGCTGGAGACGGCGCTGCCCATCAAGTTTGCCGAGACCATCGTCGAAGCCCTGGGCCATGCGCCCGAGCGGCCTGCCAGGTTTGCCGGCATCGAAGACTTGCCCAAGCGGGTGCAGGTGATGCCCGCCGATGTGGATCTGGTCAAGGCCTACATCGAGCGCCATTGCGCTTGAATCGGGTGGGGTGACGGCTCAGCCCGGGCAGTCAGGCCGCAGGTGCCAGTAGGCGCTTTGCAGGTCGGGATGGCCCGGTTTTGTGATCAAAATCGCCCCAAGCGCTAGTCAGATATGCGCTGCAAGCTATAAATAGCATAGCTAATCAAGGAGCAGTGGATGAAGGTTGTCGGTTTTGCCGGGTTCTCCGGCAGTGGCAAGACCACGCTGGTCGAGCAGTTGATCCCCGCACTGCGGCTGCGGGGGCTGCGCGTATCGGTGGTCAAGCATGCCCACCACAGTTTTGATGTGGACCACCCGGGCAAGGACACCTACCGCCACCGTGAGGCGGGGGCTTTCGAGGTGGTTGCCGCATCGGACAAGCGCCTGATGCTGGTGCGCGAGTTCGAGCAGCCCGCCACGCTCAGCGTGCACCACTTGCTGGCCGAGCTGTACCAGGGCGTGGACTGGGTGCTGGTGGAAGGCTTCAAGGATAGCGACCTGCTCAAGATCGAGGTCTGGCGCGCGCCCGAGCCCGGGCAACTGGCCAAACCCGTGCGCTACCCGGAAGATGACTTTGTGGTGGCCGTGGCCACCGATGCCCCTGAGAGCCTGCCGGTGCCCACGCAACTGCCGCTGCTGGACCTCAACGCGCCCGACAAGGTGGTGGACTGGCTCATCCAGTACGAACACCGCTTTGAATACAACTGGGAACTGCACGGGGGGCTGCTGCCATGCGCCCCCCAATGAAGCCCCTCAAGCCGCTGGACGAGGCGCTGGCGGATCTGTTGGCGCAAGCCCAGCCGCTGCCTGGCACTGACACGGTCACCACCTTTGACGCCGACGGCCGCGTGCTGGCGCAGAGCTGCGTGTCGGCCTTGCAAGTGCCCCCGCAGGACAACAGCTCGATGGACGGCTATGCCGTGCGTTGCACTGATGTGGCGGCGGCCGGTGTGGTGTTGCCCGTGTCGCAGCGCATTCCTGCGGGCAGTGCGGGTGACCCGCTGCTGCCGGGCACGGCGGCGCGCATCTTCACGGGCGCGCCGGTGCCTGCAGGCGCCGATGCCATCCTGATGCAGGAGGACTGCGAGGCCCTTGGGGCGGCCGATGGCCTGGGTTCGGTGCGGATCAACGCTGTGCCCCAAGCGCGTCAGTGGATTCGCAGTGCGGGCGAGGACATCACCCGGGGTGCGGTGGTGCTGTCAACGGGCAAGCGCCTCACTCCGGCCGAACTGGGGCTGGCGGCCAGCATTGGCCTGCACCAGCTGAAGGTGGCACGCCGTCCGCGCGTGGCCTTGTTCTCCACCGGTGATGAACTGGTCATGCCCGGCGAGGTGCCGCCCGAGCAGATGCGCCCCGGCGCCATCTACAACAGCAACCGCTTTTTCCTGCGCGCCATGCTGCTGCGCCTGGGCTGCGAGGTCACCGACTTTGGCATCGTGCCCGACCGGCGCGACGCCACCATCGACGCCCTGCGCCAGGCCAGCAGCGCACACGACCTGATCCTGACCAGCGGCGGCGTGAGCGTGGGAGAGGAAGACCACATCAAGCCGGCGGTAGAGACTCTGGGCACGCTGGACCTGTGGCAGATCGCCATGAAGCCCGGCAAGCCATTTGCCTACGGCCAGATCCCGCGAGAAGGCGGTGCCGCCCACTTCATGGGCCTGCCCGGCAACCCGGTGTCGAGCTTTCTCACCTTTGCGCTGCTGGTCCGGCCCTTTGTGCTGCGGCTGCAGGGCGTGCAGGACGTGGCGCCGCAAGCCTTGGCTGTCCGTGCCGATTTCCCTTGGCCCAAGGCCGACAAACGCCGCGAGTTTCTGCGCGTGCGGCTCAACGCGGCGGGCGGGCTGGACCTGTTCAGCAATCAGAGCTCGGGCGTGCTGACCTCGGCGGCCTGGGGTGACGGCGTGGTGGACAACCCGGCGGGCCAGACGATTGCGCCGGGCGACACGGTGCAATTCATCGCGTTTTCGGAGTTGCTGGGATGAAGATCACTGTGCGGTACTTCGCATCGATCCGCGAAGCCATTGGGCAAGGCAGTGAGGCGGTCGAAACTGCCGCCACCACGCTGGGCGCCCTGCGCGACGAACTCATCGCTCGCGGTGGTGCCCATGCCAGCAGCCTGGCGCGGGGCCGGGCCGTGCGCATGGCGCTCAACCAGACCTTGAGCGACGAGTCCGCCACCCTGGCCGATGGGGCCGAGGTGGCTTTCTTCCCCCCGGTTACCGGAGGCTGAGCCCGGGCAGGGCCTGCAGTCGCTGCTCCAGCGCGGCGGAGGCCGCTGTCATCGGTGCGCGCAGTTCATTGCGCATCCAGCCCGCGTGGGCCAGCACGGCCTTTAGCGGCGCCGGGTTGGCTTCTGCAAAGCAGGCCTCCACCCAGGGCAACAAGGTCTGCCATACCCTGCGGGCCTCCGGCAGGTCACCCGCGCGCAGCAACTCCATCAAGGCCACAAAACGCGGTGCCTGCCAGTGCGCGCTGGCAGCAATGGCGCCGTGGCCGCCCAGGGCCAGGGTGGTGAACATCTGCGCATCTTCGCCCGCCAGCACGGCCAGGCGCCCGTCCGCGATCAGTGCCTGGGTCTTGGCTGCATTGCCGCCGCAGTCCTTGATGGCGCAGATGCGCGGGTGTTCGGCCAGTGCCAGCAGGGTGTCGGTGGCCAGCGTGGCGCCTGTGCGGTAGGGGATGTCGTAGATGACCAGCGGCGCGGCGCTCGCGTCGGCCAGGGCGCGGAACCACAGCAGCAACCCATCTTGCGACGGGCGGATGTAGTGCGGTGCCGGGACCAGCAGTCCGGCCAGGGGGTACCGCGCCAGGGTCTGCACCCATTCCTGCGTCTGGCCCAGGTGGTAGCCCGACAGGCCCATCACCACGGGCAGGCCTTGTGAGGCGTCCAGCACCGTCTCCAGCACGGCCAACTGCTCCGCCTTGTCGAGCGCTGCGGCTTCGCCGGTGGACCCGCAGGCCACAAAACCCGCAATGCCCTGGCCGACCAGCTTCTTTGTCATACGGGCGAGGGAGGGGTGGTCCACAGCGCCGTCATGGAACGGGGTGACCAGGGGAATCCAGAGACCCTGGAATGGGGTGGGGGAGGCAGAGACTGCAGGCATGCGAAGCGTCCTTTCAAGGTTCGACCAAGGGAAGAACCGTCACAAGTGCGCGAGTCGCCAGGAGCCAAAAAAGGGAGATTTTTGCCAACAGGTTCCGTCGCTCATCCGGGACGGAACCACACAGCTCCGGTCAGATGAGCTGGGGTTTTTTGGCTTTGACCACGCACTGCAACGCCACCGCGGGTGCGGAGGTCATGGCAACGAGTGCGTGCGTGGGCATGGGCGCAGTATAGCCAGGCCTTTGTAAGGGGCCATGGACCCGGACCCATCAGCGTGAGGGCAGTCCCGGTGGCGCGTCGTCCACCGGCGTGGGTGGAGGGGCTTGGAGCAACGGGCATTGCCACACCAGCAGCTCGGCCAGCCGGGTGACGATCCACGTTGCCTCGGGCACCGATACGCCAGATTCCGCCGTGCACAGTCCTGCATGGATGCGCTGCAGGATCTCGGTCTCTGACGGCGCCTGCACGTGGTACAGCGTCTGTGCGTGCTCCACCAGGTGGCCCGCCAGGTCTTCGCACAGCTCGTAGCGGGTGCGCACGGCGTCCGCCTTGTCGGTCAGGCGACCCCGTGCGTCGGTGTACACCGCCATGAAGGACGGGGGCACGTGGATCTGGTTGTCGTCGTCCATGGGCTCAGTCGGGGGTAAAAAGCCGCTCGAACTTGGCCTGGTCGGATGCCAGCTCGAAAGTCACGACCTGGCCCATTTTCATGTCCGACAGGCGGCACGCGCCGAATAGCGTGGTTTTGCCCGCCAGCTCCATCACATCGAGGTCAATGATCGCGTAAGGGTGGGGCACGAAGACCTGGTGCTCGAACACATCGCGGACGGCATTGCGCGGGGATGGATACAGCTTGTAGAGGTCGGTCTCAATCGTTTGTGTGGCCATGGGCAGGGTAGGGCTAGAAGATCGCGCACCCGATCGCATGCGGGTACAGTGCGGGCGAATCGTACAGACAAATGTTTTTTCCAAGTTATGGCACGTAACAAAAGTGAGTGGCCCGCCAAGGTACTGGCGCTGGTCCGGGGCGGCAACCTGCCCGCCGCCGTCGCACAGATCAAGGTGGCGCCCAGCGTGGGCGACATCACGCGCCTGCAAGCATTGCTGGCCCAGTTGCCCTCGTCGCCCGCACTGGTGCAGTTGAACAAGGTGGTGGAAGAAGAGCGCGCCCTGCTGGCCGCGCCACGGCTGCATCGCTCGCCTTGATGCGCCTTTCTGGCCGAACTTCCTACGCCCCGCTGAGAGCTATTGCCATGACCCTGCCCCGTGTTTCCATCCAGACCGAGGACTTTGACCTGTCCGTCGAAATCGCAACCCTGCGCCGCGAGAACAAGGGGGTGGGCGCTGTGTGCAGCTTTGTGGGCACCGTGCGTGACCGCAACGATGGCGACCCGGTGTCGTCCATGGAGCTGGAGCACTACCCCGGCATGACCGAGAAATCCATCGAAGCCATGGTGGACGAGGCCTTTCGACGCTTCGATATTTTTGGCGCCCGCGTGATTCACCGTGTGGGCCTGCTGCAGCCCCTGGACCAGATTGTGCTGGTCGCGGTGACCAGCGCCCACCGGGGCCAGAGTTTTCAGGCCTGCGAGTTTTTGATGGACTACCTCAAGACCCAGGCGCCTTTCTGGAAAAAGGAACAAACCCCACAGGGCGCCCGCTGGGTGGATGCGCGGGTGAGTGACGATGCTGCGCTCGCGCGCTGGGGCATCACGGCGGCCAACGCCTGAACAAGCAGCGGCCGGTGCGCAGCGCCTGCGCCGTGCCAGGGCGTCTCAGCGATGCGGTGGGCCTGTGCCTCTGCTGGCGTGGTGCGTGGAGTCAGGGTTTGCTGGTGTATCCCAGGCAGGCACCTGCATTGGCGCGCCCCTTGCATTCCCGGTACAGCCGGCGGTCACGGTCCGAGCGGCTTTCCTCTGATGAGCTTCGCTCCTGTTTCACCTTGGTGGACTTCTTTTTCTTGCTCACTGCGCCATGGGCGCCTTGGGTCACGTTCTTGGTCGTGGCGTGGCTGGCCCCGGGATGCAGCCCGAGGCACAGGGCCAGCATGCACAAAAGCAGGGGAGCGGTCGCCTTGCGCAGTGCCAGGTGGGCCGAGGGATGGAGAGCCGGGGTGAATGGCATGTTGAATCGTCCGGGAGTGAAGTGTTGAAATGCCGGTGCTTAGCTGATCCACGAGTGATCTTAAGGGGCGCTTGGGCTGGAATGTGCCGGGGTGCCCCTATGCCCCCGGCGCCGGAGCTGCGGCGTATCCTCGGCGCTACACAGGCGGCCCAAGGCGGCAACAGGCCTTTGGTTCTGATCGGGTGACATCGGCCTGGGCGTGTGCCGAGAGACCGGTCAGAGGTGAATTCAGGGCCTCGGGTTATAATCCGCGAGTTTTGCATGGTGCAAGACGCACGCCTGCGGCCGTTCCAGCTGCTGGCGCAAGTAAAAACCATGGCTTTCCGCTTGCGGCAGGCCACATTCAAGGAAAAAACATGATTGCATCCTCCATCAAGGCCGAAGTCGTCAAGGCGAACGCCCGTGCTGCCAACGACACTGGTAGCCCAGAAGTGCAAGTGGCCCTGCTGACCGCTCGCATCAACGAACTGACCCCTCACTTCAAGACGCACGCCAAGGACCACCATGGTCGTCGTGGCCTGCTGCGCATGGTGAGCCGTCGTCGCAAGCTGCTGGACTACCTGAAGGCCAAGGACGCTGACCGTTACACCGCGCTGATCGCCAAGTTGGGTCTGCGCAAGTAATTTTCATTGCATGCCAAAACGCCTGGGTTAGTCCGCTAGCTCAGGCGTTTTTTACTTCGGAGCCGCAAAACAGAGCGAAGCTGTGTCATTCCAATGAAGTTGTTGCCGCTGCATTGTGTAGCACTTCACTGGAATGGCATCGTGTTCTGAATTGCTCTCCAAGCCAATCTGGTAGGGCGCTACCAGCTATTAAAACAGGAGCTGAACATGAGCATTTTCAACAAAGTCACCAAGACCTTCCAATGGGGCGACAAGACCGTCATCATGGAAACGGGCGAGATCGCCCGCCAGGCCTCCGGCGCCGTGCTGGTGAACATTGACGACACCGTGGTGCTGGCCACTGTGGTGGCTTCCAAGTCCGCCAAGCCCGGCCAGGACTTTTTCCCGCTGACGGTGGATTACATCGAGAAGACGTACGCCGCAGGCAAGATCCCCGGCAGCTTTTTCAAGCGCGAAGCCAAGCCCAGCGAACACGAAACCCTGACCAGCCGCCTGATCGACCGTCCGATCCGCCCGCTGTTCCCTGAAGGTTTCTTCAATGAAGTGCATGTGGTGGTCCACACGATCTCGTTGAACCCCGAAGTGGATGCTGACATTGCAGCCCTGATTGCCACCAGCGCAGCCCTGGCCATCTCTGGTATCCCGTTCAACGGCCCCATCGGTGCCGCCCGCGTGGGTTACATCAACGGCGAATACGTGCTGAACCCCGGCCAGACTGCGCGCAAGAACTCGCAGATGGACTTGGTGGTGGCGGGCACTGAAGCTGCTGTGCTGATGGTGGAGTCCGAAGCCCAGCAACTGTCCGAAGAAATCATGCTGGGCGCCGTGGTGTTCGGTCACGAGCAAGGCAACGTGGCCATCAACGCCATCCACGAACTGGTGCGCGACGCGGGCAAGCCCGTGTGGCAATGGGAAGCGCCTGCCAAGGACGAAGCCTTGATCGCCAAAGTGGTGGCTCTGGCTGACGACAAGCTGCGCGCTGCCTACCAGATCCGCAACAAGCAAGCCCGTACCCAAGCCTGCCGTGAAGCCTATGCTGCTGTGATGGCAGGCCTGAAAGCTGACGGCGTGGAGTTCGACTCCGTCAAGGTCGAAGGCATGCTGTTCGACATCGAAGCAGGCATCGTGCGCAGCCAGATCCTGGCGGGCGAACCCCGCATCGACGGCCGCGACACCCGCACCGTGCGCCCCATCGAAATCCGCAACAGCGTGCTGCCCCGTGCCCACGGCTCGGCCCTGTTCACGCGTGGTGAAACCCAGGCGCTGGTGGTGACCACGCTGGGCACCGAGCGCGATGCACAGCGCATCGACGCGCTGGCCGGCGAGTACGAAGACCGCTTCATGATGCACTACAACATGCCTCCCTTCGCCACCGGCGAAGTGGGCCGCATGGGCTCGACCAAGCGCCGCGAAATCGGCCACGGCCGTCTGGCCAAGCGTGCTCTGGTGGCTGTGCTGCCGACCAAGGAAGAATTCCCCTACACCATGCGTGTGGTGTCGGAAATCACCGAGTCCAACGGTTCCTCGTCGATGGCTTCGGTCTGCGGCGGCTGCCTGTCGCTGATGGACGCCGGCGTGCCCATGAAGGCGCACGTGGCGGGTATCGCCATGGGCCTGATCAAGGATGCCAACCGTTTCGCCGTGCTGACCGACATCCTGGGTGATGAAGATCACCTGGGCGACATGGACTTCAAGGTGGCGGGTACCACGGGCGGTATCACGGCCCTGCAGATGGACATCAAGATCCAGGGCATCACCAAGGAAATCATGCAGGTGGCACTGGCCCAGGCCAAGGAAGCGCGCATGCACATCCTGGGCAAGATGCAAGAGGCCATGGGTGAGGCCAAGACCGAAGTGTCGAACTTCGCTCCCAAGCTGTACACCATGAAGATCAACCCCGAGAAGATCCGTGACGTGATCGGCAAGGGCGGCGCCGTGATCCGTGCGCTGACCGAAGAGACCGGCTGCCAGATCAACATAGAGGAAGACGGCACCATCACCATCGCCGCCACCGACGCTGCCAAGGCTGACGAAGCCAAGCGCCGCATCGAGCAGATCACGGCCGAGGTCGAGATCGGCAAGATCTACGAAGGCCCTGTGACCAAGATCCTGGACTTCGGCGCACTGATCAACCTGCTGCCCGGCAAGGACGGTCTGCTGCATATCAGCCAGATCGCCCACGAACGCGTCGAGAAGGTGTCCGACTACCTGACCGAAGGCCAGATCGTGAAGGTCAAGGTCATGGAAACTGACGAAAAGGGCCGCATCAAGCTGTCCATGAAGGTGCTGGCCGACCGTCCCGCGGGCGGCAGCGACCGTCCTGCGCCCGCAGAGCGTGGCGACCGCGAACCCCGCCGCGACCACGGCCGTGACGGTGGACGCCATCCCGCTGAGCAGCAACAGCAGCAGTCCCTGCCTGCAGATGGTGCCTCTGCCCAGGTGAACGGCTAAATTGCTGATGTGCTATTGATTTGGTAGCTGCCAGGGCATGTAAGTCATGCGCTAGCGGCCCAAATCATTCCAATCCATATCCGGTAAACCCCGTTATGCAAGCTGTCGAGATCACATCCTTTGGTGGGCCTGAGGTGCTGCGTCTGGGTGAGCGTCCTGCTCCCGTGGCGGGGGCGGGTGAGCTGCTGATCCGCGTGGCGGCCAGCGGCATCAACCGCCCCGACGTGTTGCAGCGACTGGGCCACTACGCGCCGCCTCCCGGCACCTCGGACCTTCCGGGGCTGGAGGTCGCGGGGGTGGTCGAGTCGGGCGATGCTTCGGCGATGGCAGAGGCGGGCATTCGTGTGGGTGACCGCGTTTGCGCCTTGGTGGCAGGTGGTGGTTATGCCCAGTGGTGCGTCGCACCGGTGGTGCAGTGTCTGGCGGTGCCTGAGGGTTTCAGTGACGTGGAGGCCGCCTCGCTTCCGGAGACGTTCTTCACGGTGTGGAGCAATGTCTTTGACCGTGCGCGTTTGCAGGCGGGGGAAACCTTGCTGGTGCAGGGCGGTACAAGCGGCATTGGCGTGACCGCCATCCAGCTGGCCCGTGCGTTCGGTGCCACCGTGATCGCCACGGCGGGCAGCGATGAAAAGTGTGCGGCTTGCCTTTCGCTGGGTGCACACCACGCCATCAATTACAAGTCCCAGGACTTTGCGGCCGAGGCGAAGCGAATCACCGAAGCGCGTGGTGTTGACGTGGTGCTCGATATGGTGGCGGGTGACTATGTTGCCCGCGAAGTTGAATGCCTGGCCGAGGATGGCCGGATCGTCATCATCGCCGTGCAAGGGGGCGTGCAGAGCGGCTTCAATGCGGGACTGGTGCTGCGCAAGCGCCTCACCATCACGGGGTCTACATTGCGTCCGCGTCCCGTGGCGTTCAAGGGTGCAATTGCACGCTCGCTGCGCGAGCATGTCTGGCCCTTGCTGGCAGCGGGCAAGGTCCGTCCGGTCATCCATAGCACGTTTGCCGCGGCGGACGCCGCACAAGCCCATGCGCTGATGGAGTCCAACCAGCACATCGGCAAGATTGTTTTGACGTGGTAATCATGAACAACAAGAAAAAACTCATCGCCGGTAACTGGAAGATGAATGGCAGCCTGGCTGCCAACGAGGCTTTGTTGAAGGCCTTGATTGCGGGCACCGCAGAGGTGGCTTGTGATATCGCTGTCGCAGTGCCTGCGCCCTACCTGGCGCAGGTGCAGGCATTGACTGCCGGCACTGCCATTGCGGTGGCGGCGCAGGATGTGTCTGCGCACGAGTCGGGCGCCTACACCGGTGAGGTATCGGTAGCCATGTTGAAGGATTTTGGTGTGCGCTATGCGCTGGTGGGGCACTCCGAGCGCCGCCAGTACCATGGTGAAACCGACGCAATCGTGGCGGAGAAAGCCCAGCGCGCACTGGCGGCGGGTGTGACTCCAGTCGTCTGCGTGGGTGAAACTCTGCAAGAGCGTGAAGCGGGCATGACCGAGGCGGTGGTCAAGCGCCAGCTCGCCGCAGTGATCCATCTGAACGGCCATTGCATCAGCGAGATCGTGGTGGCTTACGAACCCGTATGGGCCATCGGTACGGGTCGCACTGCGTCGCCGGAGCAGGCGCAGGCTGTGCATGCGGTGCTGCGCACCCAGCTGGCGGCTGCGAGCGAGCATGCGGATCGCATCCGCTTGCTGTACGGCGGCAGCATGAACGCAGCTAATGCGGCCCAGCTGCTGGCCCAGCCCGATATCGACGGCGGCCTGGTCGGCGGTGCCTCGTTGAAGGCGCCCGACTTCCTACAAATCATTGCGGCGGCCCGTTGAGGCGGCTGCGAGGCAAACAATTCAATCAGGAGTGAACAGAGAATGAACGTGATCGTGAATGTGATTCTGGCGGTGCAGATGTTGGCGGCCTTGGCCATGATTGGCCTGATCCTGATCCAGCATGGCAAGGGGGCTGACATGGGGGCCGCCTTCGGTAGCGGCAGCTCGGGCAGCCTCTTCGGCGCCAGCGGCAGCGCCAACTTCCTGTCCCGCACGACGGCCGTGCTGGCGGCCGTTTTCTTTGTCTCGACGCTGGCATTGGCCTATTTTGGCAATGCGCGTCCTGCCAGCTCGGGCAGCGTTCTGGAAACGCCTGCGGCTGCCGTGCCCGCCAGCGCGCCGGCCTCTGAGGCACCTGTGGCACCAACGACTCCCGCCTCTGGCGCGGCGCAGATTCCGACCAAATAATTGAACTGAATTTCGGCCCTCAGGGCCGAAGCAGGGTTTTTCCGGAGTAGAATTCTGGATTGTCTGGAAAGCCAAAAGCCGCAAGGTTCCTCATGCCATCCAGATGCAAAAATCAGCCGTCGTGGTGAAATTGGTAGACACGCTATCTTGAGGGGGTAGTGGCGAAAGCTGTGCGAGTTCGAGTCTCGCCGACGGCACCAAAACAAAGGCCTGCCTGCATGACCCGGCTTGGGTCCTGACGGGCAAGGCCACAGCGGTGAGCACATCCTCAAGATGAACCTCGATCAGTACCTCCCCGTCCTTTTGTTCATCTTGGTCGGCATCGCCGTAGGCGTTGTCCCCCTTGTACTCGGCTACATACTGGGCCCCAACCGCCCAGATGCCGCAAAGAACTCCCCCTACGAATGTGGCTTTGAAGCCTTCGAGGATGCGCGCATGAAATTCGATGTGCGCTACTACCTCGTGGCCATTCTCTTCATTCTGTTCGACCTGGAAATCGCATTCCTTTTCCCTTGGGCGGTCACGCTGCACGAGGTGGGTGTTGCCGGTTTCGTGGCGGTCGTCATTTTCCTGGCCATCCTGGTCGTGGGTTTTGCCTACGAATGGAAAAAGGGTGCCCTGGATTGGGAATGAGCGGACTTCAACAAGGACAATGCAATGATTGAAGGCGTGATGAAGGAAGGCTTCATCACCACGAGTTACGACTCCGTGGTGAACTGGGCCAAGACCGGTTCCCTGTGGCCGATGACGTTTGGTCTGGCCTGCTGTGCTGTCGAGATGATGCACGCGGCAGCGGCCCGGTATGACATCGGCCGTTTTGGTGCGGAAGTATTTCGTGCCAGCCCCCGTCAGTCCGATCTGATGATCGTGGCAGGCACCCTGTGCAACAAGATGGCCCCGGCTTTGCGCAAGGTCTACGACCAGATGTCCGAGCCCCGTTGGGTTCTGTCGATGGGTTCGTGTGCCAATGGGGGTGGCTACTACCACTACAGCTATTCGGTGGTGCGCGGTTGTGACCGCATCGTGCCCGTGGATGTCTACGTGCCCGGCTGCCCTCCGACAGCAGAAGCCCTGATTTACGGGATCATTCAGTTGCAGCAGAAGATCCGCCGCACCAACACCATTGCTCGCGTCTGAAGGGTTGATGATGACAGCTGTTGCCATTCGGCCTGAGAAGCTCAAGGACAATATCGCTGCGGCTCTGGGTGCCAAGGTGCGCCAGATTTCGGTCGCCCTCGATGAGGTGACCGTGGTGGTCGCCGCTGCAGACTATCTGGACGCCATGCGCCTGCTGCGCGACTCTGAAGGTTGCCGTTTTGAGCAGCTGATCGATTTGTGTGGTGTGGACTATTCTGCGTATGGGGATGCTGTCCATGAAGGCGCCCGCTACTGTGTGGTGTCGCACTTGTTGTCGGTCAGCCTCAACCAGCGCGTGCGCGTGAAGGTGTTCTGCCAGGACGATGACTTCCCGGTCGTTCCCTCGGTGGCTGAGTTGTGGAACTCCGCCAATTGGTACGAGCGCGAAGCGTTTGACCTGTTTGGCATCGTTTTCGACGGCCATAACGACCTGCGCCGCATTCTCACGGACTACGGCTTCATCGGGCACCCCTTCCGCAAGGATTTCCCGTTGTCGGGTCATGTCGAAATGCGCTACGACGCCGACCAGCGCCGCGTGGTGTACGAACCCGTGTCCATCGAGCCGCGCGAAATCACGCCGCGCATCATCCGCGAAGACAAGTACGGAGGCCTGCACTGAGCCGCCCCGCGTCTCATGTGATTCATCATGGCTGAAATCAAGAACTATTCCCTGAACTTTGGTCCGCAGCACCCTGCGGCGCACGGTGTGTTGCGCCTGGTGCTGGAGCTGGACGGCGAGGTCGTGCAACGCGCTGACCCGCACATCGGTCTGCTGCACCGCGCCACCGAAAAGCTGGCCGAGCACAAGACCTACATCCAGTCGCTGCCTTACATGGACCGGCTGGACTACGTGTCGATGATGTGCAACGAGCACGCCTACTGTCTGGCGATTGAAAAATTGCTGGGCCTGGAAGTGCCGGTGCGCGCGCAGTACATCCGCGTAATGTTCTCCGAAATCACGCGCCTGCTGAACCACCTGATGTGGCTCGGTTCGCACGGTAACGACTGCGGCAGCTCCACGATCCTGATCTACACCTTCCGCGAGCGTGAAGACCTGTTCGATATGTACGAAGCGGTTTCTGGTGCGCGCATGCATGCGGCGTATTTCCGTCCCGGCGGCGTATACCGCGATCTGCCCGACAGCATGCCGCAGTACAAGGTCAGCAAGATCAAGAACGCCAAGGCACTGGAGGCTCTGAACCAGAATCGCCAGGGTTCTTTGCTGGACTTCATCGACGATTTCACGCAGCGGTTCCCCGGCTGCGTGGACGAGTACGAAACGCTGCTCACCGACAACCGCATCTGGAAGCAGCGCACCGTAGGCATCGGCGTGGTGCCGCCTGAGCGGGCGTTGAATCTGGGCATGACTGGCCCCATGCTTCGCGGCTCCGGCATTGCCTGGGACCTGCGCAAGACCCAGCCGTACGATGCATACGACCGCGTCGACTTCGACGTGCCAGTGGGCAAGACCGGCGACTGCTACGACCGCTATCTGGTGCGTGTGCAGGAAATGCGCGAGTCCAATCGCATCATCAAGCAATGCGTGGACTGGCTCAAGGCCAACCCCGGCCCGGTGATCACCGACAACCACAAGGTTGCCGCGCCTGCGCGTGAATCCATGAAGTCGAACATGGAAGAGCTGATCCACCATTTCAAGCTCTTCACGGAAGGCTTCCACGTCCCCGAAGGCGAAGCTTACGCGGCGGTGGAGCACCCCAAGGGTGAGTTCGGTATCTACCTGGTGAGCGATGGTGCCAACAAGCCTTACCGCCTCAAGATCCGGGCGCCGGGTTTTGCGCATCTGGCCACGCTCGACGAAATGGCGCGTGGCCACATGATTGCGGATGCCGTCGCCATCATTGGCACCATGGATATCGTGTTCGGAGAGATTGACCGATGATTACCGAAGCGACCAAGGCGCGGTTTGCGCGCGAAGTGGCCAAGTACCCCGTAGACCAGAAGCAGTCTGCGGTGATGGCGTGCTTGTCCATCGTTCAGCAGGAGCAAGGCTACGTCAGCGCCGAGAGCGAGGCGGTGATCGCTGACTATCTGGGCATGGCACAAATCGCCGTGCACGAAGTCACGACCTTCTACAACATGTACAACCAGCAACCGGTGGGAAAGTACAAGCTCAACGTGTGCACCAATCTGCCTTGCCAGTTGCGCGACGGGCAGAAGGCGCTGCATCACCTGGAAAAGAAGCTGGGTGTGTCGATGGGTGAGACCACGCCTGATGGCCTGTTCACCCTGCAGCAGTGCGAATGCCTGGGTGCTTGCGCCGATGCTCCTGTGATGCTGGTGAACGATCGCACGATGTGCAGCTTCATGGACAACGACAAGCTCGACCAGCTCGTGGACGGCCTGCGCGCCGCGGAGGGCAAGTGATGACCGCGGCAGCCCAAATACTCTCCCAGTTCCAGGCCACAGGTGTTCAGACCTGTTTCCACGACCGCCACATCAACCCCCAGATCTATGCGGGCCTGAATGGCAGCAACTGGAGCATCAAGGACTACGAAGCGCGTGGCGGCTATCAAGCGCTGCGTCGCATCCTGGGCAAGGACGGTAACGAGGGCCTGACGCAAGATCAGGTCATTGCCACTGTCAAGGAATCCGGTCTGCGTGGCCGCGGCGGCGCGGGCTTCCCTACGGGCCTGAAGTGGAGCTTCATGCCCCGCTCGTTCCCCGGCCAGAAATATCTGGTGTGCAATTCCGACGAGGGCGAGCCTGGTACCTGCAAGGACCGTGACATCCTGCAGTTCAACCCGCACATCGTCATCGAAGGCATGATCATCGCTGCCTATGCGATGGGCATCTCTGTCGGCTACAACTACATCCACGGCGAGATCTTCCAAACCTACGAACGGTTTGAAGCTGCGCTGGAAGAAGCACGGGCAGCGGGCTACCTGGGTGACAACATCCTGGGCAGCAGTTTCAGTTTTCAGTTGCACGCAGCCCATGGTTTTGGTGCCTACATTTGCGGTGAAGAAACTGCATTGCTCGAATCGCTGGAAGGCAAAAAAGGGCAACCCCGTTTCAAGCCACCGTTTCCCGCCAGCTTTGGCCTGTATGGCAAGCCCACCACGATCAACAACACGGAAACCTTTGCGGCCGTGCCATGGATCATCCGCAACGGCGGAGCGGCTTACCTGGAGTGCGGCAAGCCCAACAACGGCGGCACCAAGATCTTCTCGGTGTCCGGCGACGTTGAAAAGCCCGGTAACTATGAGGTGCCCCTGGGTACCCCGTTTGCTAAGCTGCTGGAACTGGCCGGTGGTGTGCGCAAAGGCCGCCAGCTCAAGGCGGTGATCCCTGGCGGTTCGTCGGCCCCTGTCCTGCCGGCGTCCGTCATCATGGAATGCACGATGGACTATGACTCCATCGCCAAGGCTGGCTCCATGCTGGGCTCGGGTGCCGTGATCGTCATGGACGACTCCCGGAGCATGGTCGAGAGCCTGCTGCGTCTGTCGTATTTCTATTCGCACGAATCCTGCGGCCAATGCACGCCTTGCCGTGAAGGCACGGGCTGGATGTGGCGCGTGATCGATCGCATCCAGCATGGTCAGGGCCGCGAGGGCGACCTGGATCTGCTTAATTCCGTGGCAGACAACATCCAGGGCCGCACCATCTGTGCGCTGGGTGATGCCGCAGCCATGCCTGTGCGCGCCATGATCAAACACTTCCGTCCCGAGTTTGAGGCACTGATCCGGAACAAGGCTCCACAGGCCGCGACTTCCGTCTGATCGCGAGAGAACATATGGTTGAAATTGAACTGGACGGTCAGAAGGTGGAAGTCGCCGAAGGCTGCATGGTGATGCATGCGGCTGAAAAGGCGGGCACTTACATTCCGCATTTCTGCTACCACAAGAAGCTTTCGATCGCCGCCAATTGCCGCATGTGCCTGGTGGACGTGGAAAAAGCGCCCAAGCCCATGCCTGCCTGCGCCACACCGGTCACGCAGGGCATGATCGTGCGCACCAAGAGCGACAAGGCCATCAAGGCTCAGCAGTCGGTCATGGAGTTTCTACTCATCAACCACCCCCTGGACTGCCCTATTTGCGACCAGGGCGGCGAGTGCCAGCTGCAGGATTTGGCGGTGGGCTACGGCGGTTCTTCCTCGCGTTACGAGGAAGAAAAGCGTGTGGTGTTCCACAAGGACGTGGGTCCGCTGATCTCCATGGAAGAGATGAGCCGCTGCATCCACTGCACCCGCTGCGTGCGCTTCGGCCAGGAAGTGGCAGGCGTGATGGAGCTCGGCATGATCCATCGTGGCGAACATTCTGAAATCACCACGGTCACCGGCGACACGGTGGACTCCGAGTTGTCGGGCAACATGATCGACATCTGCCCCGTCGGAGCACTGACCAGCAAACCTTTCCGCTACAGCGCTCGCACCTGGGAACTGTCGCGCCGCCGTTCGGTGAGTCCACATGACTCCACTGGTGCCAACCTGATTGTCCAAGTCAAGAACCACAAGGTCATGCGCGTGGTCCCGTTTGAAAACGAGGCCGTCAACGAATGCTGGATTGCCGACCGTGATCGTTTCTCCTACGAAGCGCTCAACGGTGACGACCGCCTGACCCAGCCCATGCTCAAGCAGGGCGGTGTGTGGAAGGAAGTGGACTGGCAGACTGCGTTGGAATACGTGGCCAACGGTCTCAAGAACATCAAGAACGATCACGGCGCCGCCAGCATTGGTGCGCTGGTGAGCCCTCACAGCACGGTGGAAGAGCTGTATCTGGCCAGCGCCCTGGTGCGTGGCCTTGGCAGCGACAACATCGACTATCGCCTGCGCAACGCCGAGTTCGCTGCGCCCGAAGGTATTCGCTGGCTCGGTACGTCCATCGCTTCGTTGTCCACACTGCAGCGCGTGCTGGTGGTGGGCTCCAACCTGCGCAAGGACCATCCGCTGTTTGCGCAGCGCATCCGCCAGGCGGCCCGCCATGGCTGCCAGGTCAATGCCATCGCTTCGGTCACCCATGACTGGGCCATGCCAGTGCAGACATTTGTGGAGCAGGGGGCTGGCCAATGGGTAGAGATGCTCGGAGGCATTGCTTCCGCCATCGCCCAGGAAAAGGGTGTTGCTGCTCCGCAAGGTGCCAGTGCGGCCAACGAGGCTGCCCAGGCCATCGCCCGCTCGCTGCTGGGCGGCGAGCGCAAGGCTGTGCTGCTGGGCAATGCGGCGGCGCACCATGCGCAAGCCACCCCATTGCTGGCATGGGCCAACTGGATTGCAGAGAACACCGGCGCGACGGTGGGTTACCTGACAGAAGCCGCCAATACCGTGGGCGCGCAGTTTGCGGGCGCTCACCCTGTCAACGGTGGTCTGAATGCGGCTCAAATGCTCTCCGGTGGTTTGAAGGCGGCGGTGCTGCTGAACACTGAGCCCTTCCACGATTCTGCGGCGGGTGCTCAAGCTGCAACTGCCCTCGCTGGTGCAGAAATGGTGGTCACGTTGAGCCCCTTCAAGGCCAACATGGAGTTCAGTGACGTTTTGTTGCCAATTGCTCCGTTCACCGAGACCTCGGGCAGCTTTGTCAACGCCGAAGGGCGCATACAGAGTTTTCATGCTGTGGTGCGCCCGCTGGGCGATACCCGTCCGGCATGGAAGGTTCTGCGCGTGCTGGCCAATCTGCTGGGCGTTCCAGGTTTCGACTTCGAAACCTCCCAGGACGTGCTGGCCCGTGCCACAAATGCCCCTGCCGGTACCGTCACTCAAGTGCCTGCCGTACAGCTGTCGAATGCTGTGAAGGCAGTGCCCGCTGCGACGGCTGCAGCTGGTGAACCGGTCGTGGCTTCCATCTATCAACTGGACGGCTTGGTGCGCCGTTCCACGTCGCTGCAGCTGACAGCCGACGCACGCATGGCACGTGAAGGAGTGGCCGCATGATCGACGCGATCTACAACGCGGGCCTGAACCTGCTCTCCTTTGGGTGGTGGACCGGCATTGTCTGGCCAGTGCTCTGGATCCTGATCAAGATCGTCTGCATCCTGGCACCGCTGATGGGTGCCGTGGCTTACCTCACGTTGTGGGAGCGTAAGCTGCTGGGCTTCATGCAAGTGCGCCATGGCCCCAACCGCGTGGGACCCATGGGGTTGCTGCAGCCCATTGCCGATGCGCTGAAGCTGCTGACCAAGGAAATCATCCAGCCCACGGCGGCCAGCAAGGGCCTGTTTGTCCTGGGGCCTGTCATGGCCATCATGCCGGCCCTGGCTGCCTGGGTGGCGATTCCCTTCGGTCCCGATGTGGCCCTGGCGAATGTGAATGCCGGCCTGCTGTTGGTGATGGCCATCACGTCCATCGAAGTCTATGGCGTGATCATTGCGGGCTGGGCCTCCAACTCCAAGTACGCCTTCTTGGGTGCACTGCGGGCTTCGGCGCAGATGGTGAGCTACGAAATCGCAATGGGTTTCTGTTTCCTGGTCGTGATCATGGTCTCGGGCAGCATGAACCTGACGGAAATCGTGCTGGGGCAGGGCAGAGGCATGGCTGCAGACAAGGGCCTGACGTTCCTGTCCTGGAATTGGCTGCCCTTGCTGCCGATCTTCCTCGTCTACCTGATCTCTGGCGTGGCAGAAACCAATCGCCATCCCTTCGACGTGGTGGAAGGCGAGGCAGAGATCGTGGCCGGCCATATGGTCGAGTACTCGGGGATGGGGTTCGCGATCTTCTTCCTGGCCGAATACGCCAGCATGTGGCTCGTATCCATTCTGGCGGCGCTGATGTTCCTGGGTGGCTGGTTGCCTCCGATCGACAGCGCTCTGTTCAACTGGGTGCCGGGCTGGATCTGGCTGGGTCTCAAGACCTTCCTTGTGGTGTCCATGTTCATCTGGATCCGGGCCACCTTCCCACGGTTCCGGTATGACCAGATCATGCGTCTGGGCTGGAAGATTTTCATTCCGGTCACGCTGGTGTACTTGTTGATTGTTGGCGGGTGGTTGCTCTCGCCTTGGAATATCTGGAAATAAGCGGGGACACAAATGACTGCTGTTGCTGCTGCTGCACCTTTTTCGTTCAAGGATTTCTTCAAGAGCTTCATGCTCGTGGAGTTGCTCAAGGGGATGGCCCTGACTGGCCGCTATGCGTTTCGCCGCAAGGTGACCGTGCAGTTCCCTGAAGAAAAGACGCCTTTGTCGCCACGTTTTCGTGGACTGCATGCGCTGCGCCGTTATGACAATGGCGAGGAGCGTTGCATCGCTTGCAAGCTGTGCGAAGCCGTATGCCCCGCGATGGCCATCACCATCGAATCGGATGTGCGTGCCGACGGTTCGCGCCGCACCACGCGTTATGACATTGACCTGACGAAGTGCATTTTCTGCGGGTTCTGCGAAGAGAGCTGCCCGGTCGATTCGATCGTCGAAACACACATCTTTGAATACCACGGCGAAAAGCGTGGTGACCTGTATTTCACGAAGGACATGCTCTTGGCCGTGGGCGACCGGTACGAAGGTGAAATTGCGGCAGCCAAGGCTGCAGACGCCAAGTACCGCTGAGCGGTGCGGGTTTCAGCCTCTTTGCCAGACTTTCTATAAAGACCCGATTCATGGACGCCAAGACTGGTTTCTTCTATCTCTTCTCGGTGGTGCTGCTGTTCGCGGCCTTCCGGGTGATCACTGCGCGCAACCCCGTGCACGCGGTGCTGTATCTCATCCTTGCGTTTTCGCAGGCGGCGGCTGTCTGGCTGTTGCTCAAGGCCGAGTTCCTGGCGATTGCACTGGTGCTGGTGTACCTGGGCGCCGTCATGGTGCTCTTCCTGTTCGTGGTGATGATGCTGGACATTCACATCGATACCGTGCGCAAGGGGTTCTGGAAGCACTTCCCATTGGCGGCTCTCATCGGGGCGGTCATCGCCCTGGAAATGGCGGCCGTGTTGATGGGGGGATTCCGTGGCATGGAAGAGCCCAAGGCGATCGCTGCCGTGGTCGATGCCGCTGGCCATGTGGTCCCTTACTCCAATACCAAGGCGCTGGGCAAGCTGCTGTACACCCAGTATCTGTACCCCGTTGAGATCGCGGCAGTCATTCTGTTGGTGGCCATGGTTGCTGCCATCGCTCTGACCCTGCGTCAGCGCAAGGACAGCAAGGCCATTAATCCATCCACGCAGATTCGTGTGCGTGCAGCCGATCGTCTGGCTGTGGTCAAGGTGGCCGCCACCCAAAAGCCTGCGGTGGAAGAGCCTGCTCAAGCTGCTGCCGAGGAGAAAAAAGCATGACATTGACTCTGGGCCACTTTTTGTCGCTGGGCGCCATGCTGTTTGCGCTCGCTGTGATTGGCATCTTCCTAAATCGCAAGAACCTGATCGTGCTGCTGATGGCGATTGAGCTCATGCTGCTGGCCGTGAACATGAACTTCGTGGCGTTCTCCCACTACCTGGGAGACATGCACGGCCAGGTGTTCGTGTTCTTTATCCTGACCGTGGCAGCCGCCGAATCGGCGATCGGCCTGGCCATCCTGGTGCTGCTGTTCCGCAACAAATCCAGTATCAACGCGGAAGACCTCAACACCCTTAAGGGTTGATGGGTCACGAGTATTCCCAAGGTTCTCAAGAATGAGTCAAACCCTCTCTGCTTCAACGCTCCTGGCTGTGCCTTTGGCACCGCTTGCGGGCGCCGTGCTGGCCGGCATCTTCGGTACGACCTTCGGTGGTAACTGGATCGGTCGTCGTTTGAGCCACACCCTGACCATCCTCGGCGTACTGGTCGCGTTCATCCTGTCGGCCATGACGCTCAAGAGCGTTGCACTCGACGGTGCCCGCTTCAATGAAACCCTGTACACCTGGATGGTGGTGGGTGGCCTGAAGATGGAAGTGGGCTTCCTGATTGACAGCCTCACCGCGATGATGATGGTGGTCGTGACCTTCGTGTCGTTGATGGTTCACATCTACACCATCGGCTACATGGAAGAGGACGAGGGCTACAACCGCTTCTTTGCCTACATCTCGCTGTTCACGTTCTCCATGCTCATGCTGGTCATGAGCAACAACCTGCTGCAGCTGTTCTTCGGCTGGGAGGCTGTGGGCCTGGTGTCCTACCTGCTGATTGGCTTCTGGTTCAACAAGCCTACTGCTATCTTCGCCAACATGAAGGCGTTTCTGGTCAACCGCGTGGGTGACTTCGGCTTCATTCTGGGCATTGGTCTGATCGCCGCCTACACCGGCACCCTGAACTATGGCGAGATCTTCGCCAAGGCTGGCGATCTGGGCGCGCTGTCGTTCCCCGGCACCAGCTGGATGCTCGTCACCGTGATCTGCATCTGCCTGTTCATCGGTGCGATGGGCAAATCAGCCCAGTTCCCGCTGCACGTCTGGTTGCCCGATTCGATGGAAGGCCCCACCCCCATTTCGGCACTGATCCACGCGGCCACCATGGTGACGGCCGGTATCTTCATGGTGTCGCGCATGTCACCGCTGTTCGAGTTGTCGGACACCGCGCTGAACTTCATCCTGGTGATCGGTGCCATCACGGCATTGTTCATGGGTTTCCTGGGCATCATCCAGAACGACATCAAGCGTGTGGTGGCCTACTCCACGCTGTCCCAGCTGGGTTACATGACGGTGGCCCTGGGCGCTTCGGCCTACTCGGTGGCCGTGTTTCACCTGATGACCCACGCGTTCTTCAAGGCGTTGCTGTTCCTCGGGGCTGGCTCGGTCATCATGGGCATGCACCACAATCAGGACATTCGCTGGATGGGCGGCGTGCGCAAGTACATGCCGATTACCTGGATCACCTCGCTGCTCGGCTCGCTGGCCTTGATCGGCACGCCACTGTTCTCGGGTTTCTACTCTAAGGACAGCATCATTGAAGCCGTGCACTTCAGCCACCTGCCAGGTGCGGGCTTCGCGCACTTCGCTGTGCTGGCAGGCGTGTTCATCACCGCGTTTTATTCGTTCCGGATGTACTTCCTGGTCTTCCATGGCAAGGAGCGTTATGACCAGAACCCGGAGGCTCACCACGACGATCACCATGGCCATGATGACCACCACGGTCATGATGCCAAGCCGCACGAGTCGCCCTGGGTGGTGACAGTCCCCTTGGTGCTGCTGGCGATCCCGTCAGTGGTGGTGGGTTTCCTGTTCATCCAGCCCATGCTGTTCGGTGATTTCTTCAAGGATGTCATTTTTGTGGATGCTGCCAAGCACCCGTCCATGGCACACATTGCTGAGCATTTCCACAGCGCATGGGAGATGGCTCTGCATGGTTTGAAGACGGCTCCGTTCTGGCTTGCCGCAGCGGGTGTGGCTACCTCGTACTACATGTACATGGTCAACCCCGCGGTGCCTGCGGCACTCAAGCGCTTCTTCGAGTCGATCAAGGTCTACCAGCTGCTGGAAAACAAATACGGCATGGACTGGATCAACGAGAACATCCTGGCCCGTGGTGCCCGTGCACTGGGCGTGGGTCTCTGGAAGGGCGGAGATCAGGCGGTGATCGATGGCGCCTTGGTCAATGGGTCTTGGAAGTTGGTGCGCTGGGTGGCCGGTGCCGTGCGTTGGGTGCAGTCGGGCTTCATCTACCACTATGCGCTGGTCATGATCCTGGGTGTTTTTGTGCTCATGACGTATTTCGTCTGGCTCAACAAGTAGGAGAAGAATAAAAATGGGTCTGTTGAGTCTTGCAATCTGGACACCGATTGCGTTTGGTGCGCTGTTGCTCGCCATCGGGCGCGACGAACATGCGCGTGCAGTGCGGTGGTTGGCGCTGGTGGGAGCCTTGATTGGGTTCCTGGTCACGCTGCCTCTGTACGATGGCTTCAAGCTGGGTACGGCAGCCATGCAGTTCGTGGAGAAGGCCGACTGGATCGAGCGCTTCAATATCCACTACCACCTCGGGGTGGACGGCATCTCCTTCTGGTTCGTGCCGCTGACAGCATTCATCACCGTCATCGTGGTGATTGCTTCCTGGGAGTCCATCACCGAGCGCGTGAACCAGTACATGGGTGCTTTCCTGATCCTCTCGGGGCTCATGATCGGTGTCTTCAGTGCACTCGACGGCATCCTGTTTTACGTGTTCTTCGAAGCCACGCTGATCCCGATGTATCTGATCATCGGTATCTGGGGCGGCCCCAACAAGATCTACGCAGCGTTCAAGTTCTTCCTGTACACGCTGCTCGGCTCGCTGCTGATGCTGATCGCGCTGATCTACCTGTACAACCAGTCGGGTGGCAGCTTTGACATTGCCACCTGGCACCAGCTGCCATTGAGCGGCCGTGCGCAGACCCTGCTGTTCTTTGCCTTCTTTGCCGCCTTTGCTGTGAAGGTGCCCATGTGGCCCGTCCACACTTGGCTGCCCGATGTGCACGTGGAGGCGCCTACCGGTGGCTCCGCAGTGCTGGCCGCCATCATGCTGAAGCTGGGTGCCTACGGTTTCCTGCGGTTTTCGCTGCCGATCGCTCCTGACGCTGCACGCCAGTGGGCATGGCTGATGATTGCCTTGTCGCTGATCGCCGTGATCTACGTGGGTCTGGTGGCCATGGTCCAGAAGGACATGAAAAAGCTGGTGGCCTATTCGTCGGTGGCGCACATGGGCTTTGTGACCCTGGGCTTCTTCATTTTCAACGACCTGGGTGTCTCTGGCGGTATCGTTCAGATGATTGCGCACGGTTTTGTGTCCGGCGCCATGTTCCTGTCCATCGGCGTGCTTTATGACCGCGTTCACTCGCGTGAGATTGCCGCCTATGGTGGCGTGGTCAACACCATGCCCAACTTCACGGCGTTTGCTTTACTGTTTGCCATGGCCAACTGCGGTCTGCCAGGCACGGCCGGTTTTGTGGGCGAATGGATGGTGATCCTGGGTGCCGTCAAGGCCAATTTCTGGATCGGTCTGGCCGCTGCCACGGCGCTGATTTTTGGTGCTGCCTACACCCTGTGGATGTTCAAGCGTGTGTACCTGGGCCCCGTGGGCAATGACAACGTCAAGGGCTTGACGGACATCGACAGCCGCGAGTTCCTGGTACTGGCTGTTCTGGGCATCGCGGTGCTGGCCATGGGCCTCTACCCTCGTCCGTTCACCGATGTGATGGACACCTCGGTGGCAGAACTGCTCAAGCATGTCGCGCAGACCAAGCTGAACTGAACAGACCAGACTGAACTGAGAGATTCGAGATGATTGACAACATCAGCTGGCTAGCGATTTACCCCGAAATTGTGCTGTTGACCATGGCCTGCGTGATTGCGCTGGTCGATCTGGGTGTTCACAGCCCTCGCCGCACCAGCACCTACGTGCTGACCATGCTCACGCTGGCTGTGGTGGCTGCCCTGCAGGGCATGTACGCCAGCAGCGGTAACACCTTCTATGGTTTTGGCAACATGGTGGTGAGCGACGCCATGGGTAACTGGCTCAAGTGCTTTGCCACCGTGGCCATGATGGTCACCCTGGTGTACGGCCGCCCCTATGCTGCCGACCGCGACATGCTGCGCGGGGGCGAACTGTTCACGCTGTCCATGTTCGCCTTGCTCGGCATGTTCATCATGATCTCGGGCAACAACTTCCTGGTGATCTACCTGGGTCTTGAGCTGCTGACACTGTCGAGCTATGCCTTGGTGGCATTGCGCCGTGACAACGCCACGGCCACGGAAGCAGCCATGAAGTATTTTGTGCTGGGCGCCATGGCCAGTGGCTTCCTGCTCTATGGCTTGTCCATGGTGTACGGTGCCACGGGCTCGCTGGACATCGGTCAGGTGTTCAAGGCAGTCAACTCCGGCCAGATCAAGCATCAGGTGCTGGTGTTCGGCTTGGTGTTTGTGGTGGCAGGTCTTGCTTTCAAGCTGGGCGTGGTGCCTTTCCACATGTGGATTCCCGATGTGTACCAGGGCGCTCCCACGGCCGTGACGCTGATGATTGGCGGCGCGCCCAAGCTGGCTGCCTTTGCCATCACTATCCGTTTGCTGGTGGACGGCCTGCTGCCCTTGGCCATCGACTGGCAGCAGATGCTGGCTGTGCTGGCGATTGGTTCGTTGCTGGTGGGTAACCTAGCAGCCATTGCGCAGACCAACCTCAAGCGCATGCTGGCGTACTCCACCATTTCCCAGATGGGTTTTGTGCTGCTGGGCCTGATGTCCGGGGTCATCAACGGCAACGTGGACGCCACTGCGGTGGAGAACGCCTACAGCGCCTCGATGTTCTACGTCATCACCTATGTGCTGACCACGCTGGCAGCGTTTGGCGTGATCCTGCTGCTGGCCCGCGAAGGTTTCGAGAGCGAAGAAATCTCCGATTTCGCAGGCCTCAACCAGCGCAGTCCCCTGTACGCTGGTGTGATGGCAGTCTGCCTTTTCTCCATGGCGGGCATTCCTCCTCTGGTGGGCTTCTACGCGAAGTTGGCGGTTCTGCAGGCCCTGGTGGCCTCGGGCCAGCCGATTTACATGGCGATGGCCGTGTTTGCCGTGATCATGTCGCTGATCGGTGCCTTCTACTACCTGCGTGTGGTGAAGGTGATGTATTTCGATGCACCGCTCACAGCGACCAATGTGTCTGCCCCGGTGGATGTGCGCGTAGTGCTGACCATCAACGGCGCTCTGGTGCTGGTGTTGGGCTTGTTGCCAGGTGGCTTGATGGCCCTCTGCGCAGACGCCGTGGTGCGCGCACTGGCGACCTGATCGGGAGAGCAGGCGCCCGCACTGTGCGGGCAACTGTTCATCCGTCGAATTTCTCTCCTCGATCAGTTTTTCTGTGTCACTCACCGGATCGGTCTGGCTCGTGATTGTGGCGGCGTTGATCGCCGCCAACCTGCCGTTCATCAACCAGCGGTGGTTGGTGGTGGGGCCTACAGCGGCTCACGGCAAGCCCTTGGTCGGACGGTTGGCTGAACTGATCCTGTTGTATTTTTTGGTGGGCGGTCTGGCCTTGCTGCTGGAGCGGCGTGCAGGCCAGATTGCACCGCAGGGATGGGAGTTCTACGCCATCACCGGCACCATGTTTTTGACGCTGGCCTTTCCCGGCTTCGTCTACCGGTATCTGCTGCGTCGCCACGGGTGAGGGCCTTGGCTGGATCGTGTTGAAGCGTCGGCGCTTCCGCGACCTTTGCTTTACCGGTTTCGCTGATCGGGCGAAGCACTCTTGTATGTAACCCTGCACCTTGGTGTGCCCGGTTTCCTCGATCTCTTGATGGTGCGGACCGGCGTACGATGCATCTTATGAAGGTACTGGATCTCCAATGTCAGCACGGCCATGTCTTTGAAGGCTGGTTTGGTTCTGAAGATGACTTTCAGAGCCAAAAGCAGCGCGGCCTGGTGCAGTGCCCTTTGTGCGCGGACATCCGCATTGACAAGCGTCTGAGCGCGCCGCGCCTGAATCTGGGTGCCCGCGAGCCCACTGCGGCCCCAGTGACACCTTCCGGCACATCTTCCGTTTCGCGCGCTGCTGCCGATGCACCGGTCGAGGCATCGACGCTCCCACCCGCGCTACAGGCAGCCTGGCTGCAGCTGGCCCGCAAAGTCATTGCGAATACGGAGGATGTAGGCCCCCGTTTTGCCGACGAAGCCCGGCGCATGCACCACGGCGAGATCCAGGAGCGTGCCATCCGTGGTCAGGCCACCGCGCAAGAGGCATTGCAGCTCCTGGACGAGGGCATTGCCGTCATGCCGTTGCCCCTGCCAGCGGCAGCCAAGGAAACCTTGCAGTAGCCCTGTGCGGGTGTTCTGAGTGTGGATGCCCTGCCGAGAGGCGCCGCGATCAGCTGGTGAACTGCAGCGCCGCGAGGCGCGCATACACCCCACCTTGCGCCATCAGCGCGCTGTGGGTGCCTTGCTCCACGATCTGACCGTGGTCCAGCACCACGATGCGGTCGGCATTTTGTACGGTGGCCAGGCGATGGGCGATCACGAGGGTGGTTCTTCTGCCCGTGTGGCGCTGCATGGCGGTGTCCAGCGCTGCCTGCACCATGCGCTCGCTCTCCGCGTCCAGCGCGCTGGTGGCCTCGTCCAGTAGCAGCAACGGCGGGTTTTTGAGCATGGCGCGGGCGATGGCGATGCGCTGGCGCTGGCCTCCCGAAAGCCGTACCCCCCGCTCGCCCAGAAACGTGTGATAGCCCTCCGGTAGGGCCATGATGAAGTCATGCGCAAAGGCCGCCTTGGTGGCTGCCATGACCTCTTGGTCAGAAGCATCTGGACGGCCATAGCGGATGTTGTCCATGGCCGACGCAGAGAAGATCACGGCATCCTGGGGCACGGTCCCCGTATGGGCGCGCAGCGTGTCCAGCATCAGGTCCCGGATGTCTACGCCATTCAGCAAGATGCGTCCCGCCGTAGCGCCTGGCCTGCCGGTCTGCCCGTTTCCATCCACGTCGTAAAAGCGCTGCAGCAACTGAAACACCGTGGTTTTTCCGGCGCCGCTGGCACCCACCAGCGCCACCGTCTCGCCGGGCGCCAGGTGCAGTGAGAAGTTTTGCAGCGCTGGCTGGTCCGGGCGCGACGGGTAGTGAAACTGCACGTTGTCAAACTGCACCTCCAGCCCCTGATCCGAAGTGGGCAGTCGTTGGGGTGCTGCAGGGTTCGCCACGGGGGACTGGCTGGACAGCAGCTCCATCAACCGCTCGGTGGCGCCCGCTGCACGCAGCAGGTCTCCGTAGACCTCGCCCAGCACGGCCACGGCGCTTGCCAGGAGAATGACATACACCACGGTCTGGCCCAGGTGGCCCGCGCTCATCTGTCCGGCCAGCACAGCCTCTGTGCCCCGGTACAGCCCCCAGAGCAGCAGCGCTGCGTTCGCAATGATGATGAAGGCCACGAGCAAGGCGCGTGCCTTGGTGCGCTTGACCGCCGTGCGAAACGCGTCTTCGGTGGCCCGCGCAAACCGCGTGGCCTCGCGGGGCTCGGCGGTATAGCTCTGCACCACAGGGATGGCGTTGAGCACTTCGGCTGCGATGGCACTGGAGTCCGCCACGCGGTCCTGGCTGTCGCGTGACAGCCGGCGTACCTTGCGCCCAATCCACATGGTGGGCAGCACGACCAGCACCACGGCCAGCAACACCACCGACATCACATAGGGATTCGTCCACACCAGCATGACGAGGGCTCCCAGGCCCAGCACGGCATTGCGCAGCCCCATCGACAGCGACGAACCCACCACGGTCTGTACCAGGGTTGTGTCTGAGGTCAGCCGCGACAGCACCTCGCCGGTCTGGGTGGTCTCAAAGAACTGGGGGCTTTGCTGCAGCACATGGCTGTAGACGGCGTTGCGCAGGTCGGCGGTGACGCGCTCCCCCAGCCAGCTCACCATATAAAAGCGCGCGGCTGAAAACCCACCCAGCGCCACAGCCACGGCAAACAGCTCTTCAAAGTGCCCACGAAGGGCCATGGCCTGCGCTCCCCGGTCACCCGTCGCAGAAACCAGGCCTCCATCGATGAGATTGCGCAGCGCCATGGGAAACGCCAGGGTGGCCAACGCCGCCAGCACCAGGAACACCAGCGACAGTGCAATACGCGCACGATACGGGCGCAAGAAGGGCAGCAGTCCCGTGAGCGAGCGAGGGGCGCCACGGGCGGGCGCGGAGGAGGGGAGAGAGGGCATCGTGGCAGTGTAGGCGGCGCAGCCGGGCGCTGCAGGAGGGGCGCGGTCTAGCCCCTCTATGACTGTAGGTGGTGCCCACGGCGGTGAATGCCAAGGCCTGTCAGCAAAAAGTCAGTGAGGAGCGCGGCGCTGCGCCACCACCAGTTGCCAGCTTCTGAACCTGCCGCGGCGCCAGATTGAGCACTGGCGCGCTGCCCACGCCCGCACATCCCGGGCGCTGTGCGCCCTCAGGGCGGGTACGTAGGCATTTATACATAGGCATTAGTCCCAGTATCTACCGCAGGGTAGGGAGACATACGATGCGTTGCGATCCAACCTCCCCGGAGACCTTGTTGCAAGGCTCCTCATTTCAGCACCTTACGGAGCGGCCAAGGCGCAATGAGCGACGTCATTCTTGAAACCAACAGCCTGACCAAAGAGTTCAAGGGCTTCACCGCCGTCAGTGACGTGAACCTGGCCGTTCGGCGCGGGTCCATCCACGCGCTGATCGGCCCCAACGGTGCAGGCAAGACCACGTGCTTCAACCTGCTCACCAAGTTTCTGGAGCCGACTTCGGGTGTCATCCGCTTCAACGGGCATGACATCACGCGGGAGCAGCCCGCGCAGATCGCACGCCGCGGGGTGATCCGTTCGTTCCAGATTTCGGCGGTGTTCCCGCACCTCACACTCATCGAGAACGTGCGCCTGGGCCTGCAGCGCAAGCTGGGCACGTCGTTCCACTTCTGGCGCAGCGAGCGCACCTTGCGACAGCTGGACGACCGCGCCATGCAACTGCTGACCGAGGTGGGGCTGGAAGACCTGGCCGATGAGGTGACCGTGAACCTGCCCTATGGCCGCAAGCGCGCACTGGAGATCGCCACCACGCTGTCGATGGAGCCCGAGCTGATGCTGCTGGACGAGCCCACCCAGGGCATGGGGCACGAAGACGTGGACCGCGTCACGCAGCTCATCAAGAAGGTTTCTGCCGGCCGCACCATCCTGATGGTGGAGCACAACATGAAGGTGGTCTCCACCATCGCAGACCGTATCACGGTGCTGCAGCGCGGCGCCGTGCTGGCCGAAGGGCCCTACGCAGAAGTGTCCAACAACCCCCAAGTCATGGAAGCCTACATGGGCACGACCGACGGCCAACTGCAGGGAGCGCACTGATGGCTGGCGTTCCCGCACTCGAAATCAAGAACCTCGAAGCCTGGTACGGCGAGTCGCATGTGCTGCATGGCGTGGACATCGTCGTCCAGCCGGGCGAGGTGGTCACGCTGCTGGGCCGCAACGGCGCAGGCCGCACCACCACCATGCGCGCCATCATGGGCCTGACCGGCGCACGCAAGGGCTCGGTCAAGATCAACGGCGTGGAAACCGTGAACATGCCCACGCACCGCATTGCGCACCTGGGCGTGGGCTATTGCCCCGAAGAGCGTGGCATCTTCTCCAGCCTGTCGTGCGAAGAAAACCTGCTGCTGCCCCCCGCGCTCAAGACCAAGACCCCGGGCATGTCGGTGCAAGAGATCTACGCCATGTTCCCCAACCTGGCCGAGCGCAAGAACAGCCAGGGCACGCGCCTCTCGGGGGGCGAGCAGCAGATGCTGGCCGTGGCCCGCATCCTGCGCACTGGCGCCAATCTGCTGCTGCTCGATGAAATCTCCGAAGGCCTGGCGCCCGTCATCGTGCAGGCCCTGGCCCGCATGATCACCATGCTGCGCCAGAAGGGCTACACCGTGGTCATGGTCGAGCAGAACTTCCGCTTTGCCGCGCCCCTGGCCGACCGCTTTTACGTCATGGAGCACGGCCGCATCGTGGAGAAGTTCGGCGCCGCCGAGCTGGAGTCCAAGATGCCCGTGCTCAACGAACTGCTGGGCGTCTGAGCCACGCCCACATCCTTTCCCCACCGTTTTCTTCCACCACACCAACAGGAGACAAATCCATGAAGAAACAACTCAAAGTGCTGGCACTGATGCTGGGCGTCGCAGGTCTGGCCACGTCGGCCGCGCACGCGCAGGACAAGGTCAAGATCGGTTTCATCACCGACATGTCCAGCCTGTACGCCGACGTGGAAGGCAAGAACGGTGCGGTCGCCATCCAGATGGCGATTGACGATTTCGGAGGCAAGGTGCTGGGCCAGCCGATCGAGCTGATCTCTGCGGACCACCAGAACAAGGCCGACATCGCAGCCTCCAAGGCGCGCGAATGGATCGACACCCAGGGTGTGACGATGGTCTTCGGCGGCACCAACTCCGGTACCGCACTGGCCACGGCCAAGGTGGCAGCCGAGAAGAAGCGCGTCTACATCAACAACGGCGCTGCCACCTCGGCCCTGACCAACGAGCAGTGCTCGCCCTACACCGTGCACTATGCGTACGACACCGTGGCACTGGCCAAGGGCACGGGCTCGGCCATTGTGGACGGTGGTGGCAAGAGCTGGTACTTCCTGACGGCAGACTACGCCTTCGGCCATGCGCTCGAAGCCGACACCACCGCCGTGGTCAAGGCCAAGGGCGGCAACGTGGTGGGTGCTGTGCGCCACCCGCTGAACGCGTCGGACTTCTCGTCCTTCCTGCTGCAGGCACAGAACTCCAAGGCGCAAATCCTGGGCCTGGCCAATGCAGGTGGTGACACCATCAACTCCATCAAGGCTGCCAAAGAGTTCGGCATCGGCAAGAGCATGAAGCTCGCCGGCCTGCTGATCTTCATCTCCGACGTGCACAGCCTGGGCCTGCGCAACACCGAAGGCCTGCAGTTCACCACCAGCTGGTACTGGGACCTGAACGACGAGACCCGCAAGTTCTCGGCCCGCTTCTTCGAGAAGACCAAGCGCATGCCGACCGAAATCCAGGCGGCTGACTACTCGGCCACCATGAACTACCTCAAGGCCGTGGAAGCCGCCAAGTCGGTGGACGCCGACAAGGTCATGACCACATGGCGCGGCATGAAGATGAACGACTTCTTCGGCTCGGGCCAGCTGCGCGCCGACGGCCGTTATGTGCACGACATGTACCTGATGGAAGTGAAAAAGCCTGCAGAGTCCACCAAGCCCTGGGACTACTACAAGCTGATCAAGAAGCTGCCTGGTGACTCCGTGTTCACCACCAAGGCCGAGAGCAAGTGCCCGCTCTGGAAGTAAACCCCTGAGAGGGCCCACGCCGGCCTGGCTGTCCCAGCGGGACGCCGGTCCCGGTGTGGCCCTCTGACCTGAACTCTCTCCACCTGCTGCTGCCTCCCATGGAAATCTTTGGTGTCTCATTGCCCGGCCTGTTGAGCCAGCTCCTTCTGGGGCTGGTCAACGGATCGTTCTACGCAATCCTCAGCCTGGGGCTGGCTGTGATCTTTGGCCTGCTCAACGTCATCAACTTTGCGCACGGTGCACTGTTCATGACCGGGGCATTGCTGACATGGATGGCCATGAACTACTTCGGCATCAACTACTGGTTGATGCTGGTGCTGGCACCGCTGGTGGTGGGCCTGTTCGGGGTGCTGATCGAGCGCCTGCTGCTGCGCTGGATCTACAAGCTCGACCATCTGTACGGCCTGCTGCTCACGCTGGGCCTGACCCTGCTGATCGAAGGCGTGTTCCGTTCCATCTATGGCGTGTCGGGCCTGGGCTACGACACTCCCGAGCTGCTGGAAGGCGCGACCAACCTCGGCTTCATGATCATGCCCAACTACCGTGCGTGGGTGGTCGTGGCCTCGGTGGTGGTGTGTATCGGCACCTGGTACGTGATCGAAAAAACCAAGCTCGGCGCCTACCTGCGCGCCGGTACTGAAAACCCGCGCCTGGTGGAAGCCTTCGGCATCAACGTGCCGGTGATGGTGACACTGACCTACGCCTTCGGAGCTGCGCTGGCCGCCTTTGCGGGTGTGCTGGCTGCTCCCGTGTACCAAGTCACGCCGCTCATGGGGCAGAACCTCATCATCGTGGTGTTTGCCGTGGTGGTGATTGGCGGCATGGGCTCCATCATGGGCTCCATCCTCACCGGGCTGGGCCTGGGGGTCATCGAAGGCTTCACCAAGGTGTTCTACCCCGAAGCGTCTTCCACCGTGGTGTTCGTCATCATGGTCATCGTTCTTCTCATTCGCCCCGCCGGCCTGTTCGGCAAAGAAAAATAAGGGGCTGCCAGCATGAATTCCAAGAACACTGCCACCATCGGTTACGGCCTGCTGTTGCTGGCCCTCATTGCTGCGCCTTTTCTCGGTGCGTATCCGGTCTTTGTGATGAAGCTCATGTGCTTTGCACTGTTTGCTTCTGCGTTCAACCTGCTGCTTGGTTACACCGGCCTGCTGTCGTTCGGCCATGCGGCCTTCCTGGGTGGCGCTGCCTATGTTGCCGGCCACGCCATCAAGGTGTGGGGCCTGACGCCTGAAGTGGGCTTGCTGCTCGGCACCGCCGGGGGCGCGTTGCTGGGCCTGCTGTTTGGCTGGCTGGCCATTCGCCGCCAGGGCATCTACTTCTCCATGATCACACTGGCGCTGGCGCAGATGCTGTTCTTCGCCTGCCTGCAAGCTCCTTTCACGGGCGGTGAAGACGGCCTGCAAGGCGTGCCGCGCGGCAAGCTGTTTGGCGTGATTGATCTCAAGAGTGACTTGGTCATGTACTACGTGGCGCTGGTCATCGTGGTCGCTGCGTTCATGCTGATCGTGCGCACCATCCACTCGCCGTTTGGCCAGGTGCTCAAGGGCATCAAGGAGAACGAGCCCCGCGCCATTTCGCTAGGCTACGACACGCACCGCTTCAAGCTGCTCGCTTTTGTGCTGTCGGCTGCCCTTGCGGGTCTCGCCGGCGCGCTCAAAACGCTGGTGCTGGGCTTTGCAACGCTGTCGGACGTGCACTGGACGGCCTCGGGCCAGGTCATCTTGATGACGCTGGTGGGTGGCCTGGGCACGCTGTCGGGCCCGCTCATCGGCTCGGCTGTGGTCGTGCTGCTGGAGAACAAGATTGGCGAGTTTGGCAACCTGCTGGCCGCACTGACCAGCGTGGAATGGTTCAAGACCCTGGGCGAGTCTGTCACCATGGTCACAGGCCTCATCTTCGTGATCTGCGTGCTGGCCTTCCGCCGCGGCATCATGGGCGAGATCATCGCCTGGCTGGCACAACGCCGCGCAGGCAACTCTGCCAAGCATTGAAGGGGTGACACCGTCCGGTTTGGCGGTATCTTTCTGACATCAAGCCGCTGCAGCCTTCACAGGCGCAGCGGCTTTGCGTATCCGGTCATCTCCAGGTACCCCCTGCCCACGGGTTGGCCTTTGGCGTCCATCAGGTCCGACAGCCCTTCCCAATAGATCGCACCCGTCGACCCGCTGCTGTCCAGCTCCTGGCTGTCCAGCAGCGCATTCACGGCAAAAGTACCCGCGGGCGTTTGCACCTGCCATTGCACCGGGTAGCGCGCGCCACTGTGTGGGCTGGTCCACCACCGCAAGGGCGTGAACGCCACAGACTGCGCCACAAACACCTGCACCGGCTGCCCCGGCGCCCGCCACGATCCACCCGCCCACAACGCCGTGCCGTCAGCGCGCCGCAGGCGAAAAGCCGTGAGCGCGCTGCCGTCGTGCAGGTTCATGCCAATCCAATCCCACCCCTGGGCGTCAGGGTGCAGCAGTGCCTCGCTCCACTCGTGGTCCATCCAGGCGCGGCCGGTGTCGGGCGTCACCGCCATGCGCTTGTTGGCCACCTGCAAGGTGCCGCTGACAGCGAGCTGGGGCTGGCTGTAGTAATAGCTGGCCTGCTCGGCGTCCGGCCCCTTGCGGGACAGCCCTTGCTGTCCCTGCAGCAGCACGGGCTGGGTGCTGTCAAACACCAGGTCCAGCCCAAACTCGCTACCCACGATGTGGGTGGTGTAGCGGCTGGCTGCAAAGTCTGGCTTTCCGCGTGCGGTGTCGCTGCGTTCCAGCGTCCAGTCCTGCAGGCGGATGCGGGTGTCGGCCTCACTGGCCTGCGCCACCCCAAAACCTGCACGCGCAATCCGCTGGTCATGCACCAGCCGCTGGCCACGCACATCGGTGATGGCGGCGTGCGCAAACAGCAAGTGTTTGGCCGCAAAGGCGGACTGCAGCTGCTGCGTGCCATCCACCCGCGAGCGGAAGAACGTGATCTGAAAACCCCAAGGCTGCCCCTGCGCCTGCACATGGCCGGTGATGTACCACCACTCGGTGCGCAGCTCCGGGTGGCTGCCGTGGTCACGCGGAAAGACCAGCGTGCGTGCCGGCAAGGCATGCGCGGCAGGGGGCAGCCACCCAGCAGCCCCCACGGCCGCCAGGCCCCAGGGCATCTGCTGGGTCAGCCATTGCCGGCGCGTGACCATGGGGCCGGGGGCGAGCGGCAAAGAACCTGGGGGCAATGCGTGGGAGGGCATGGTGCAGTGCGTGGCTGGCATCAACCGATCAGGCCATCCACCTTCTGCTGCGCAGCCGAGCAATCGCCAAACGTGCGGTCCACCCATGCCGTGTCGAAGTACGTGGGCAGATACCGTTCGCCCGCATCACACAGCAGCGACAGGATGGAGCCGCGCTCGCCCCGCTCGCGCATCTCGCTGGCCAGTGTGAGCATGGCCATAAAGTTGGTGCCCGTAGATGGACCCACGCGCCGCCCCAGCAACTGCGACAGCGCGCGCATGGCGGCAATGGATTCGCAGTCCGCCACGTCCACCATACGGTCCACCAGCGTGCGGATAAAGCTCGGCTCCACACGCGGGCGGCCAATGCCTTCAATGCGCGATCCTGGTGCCGTCATCTGGGCATCGCCCGTGCGGTGGTAGGCGCTGAACACCGACCCCGCCGGGTCGGCCACACACACCTGCGTGGCATGGCGCTGGTAGCGCACATAGCGGCCAATGGTGGCACTGGTGCCGCCCGTGCCCGCGCCCACCACAATCCAGCGCGGCACCGGGTGCGGCTCGCGCGCCATCTGCGTGAACATGCTCTCGGCAATGTTGTTGTTGCCCCGCCAGTCGGTCGCGCGCTCGGCATAAGTGAACTGGTCCATGTAGTGGCCACCGGTCTCCCCGGCAATCGCCCGGGCCGCGTCGTACACATCGCCCGCGCTGTCGACAAAGTGGCAGCGCCCGCCCTGGAACTCGATCTGCGCCACCTTCTCCGGCGAGGTACTGCGCGGCATCACCGCCACAAACGGCAGCCCCAGCAGCCGCGCAAAGTAAGCCTCGCTCACCGCCGTGGAGCCGCTGGAGGATTCGACGATGGTCGAGCCCTCGTGCACCCAGCCATTGCACAGCGCGTACAGGAAGAGTGACCGTGCCAGCCGGTGCTTCAGGCTGCCCGTGGGGTGGGTGGATTCGTCCTTGAGGTACAGGTCGATGCCGTGGGCCGCGAAGGCGGGTAGGCGCAGGGGGATCAGGTGGGTGTCGGCACTGCGCTGGTAGTCGGCTTCGATGCGGGCGATGGCTTCGTGAAGCCAGGGGCTGCTGGGGCTGGTCATGCAGGGATTGTCGTGCATGCCGTACGAATCTCACCCTTAGGTAGTTGGCTGGTTTCGGCCCTGCCCAGACGTCTTGAACCATAAAACCCGAGACATGCCGTCGCCCTTATCCACCGAGGGTTTCCAGCCAGCGCCGGGTCTCACCGGCTTCGTCCAGCAACCATTGGCGAAAGCGCCTCAACTGCGGGCGCTGCAGAGTTTCGGCACGAAAACGCACCTGGAAAGCATGCGATGTACGGCGGCCGCTCGACACCGGAAACGGCAGCGAGAGCCGTCCCGCATCAATCGCCCCGCGCAGCAGCGCAATGCCGCAAAGTGCGAAACCTGCGTTGGCCATCACGGCGTCCACCGCAGGCGCGACGCGCTGGAATCGAATCCCGCGCTCGGGCGCTGTCCGTACCAGTTTCTCGGATGCGAGCCATTCGGCCCACTTCGGTGAATCCGGATCGTTGCGGTAGAAGTCCACATGCAGGAGTGGAAAGCCCTCTAGTCGCGTCTCGCCGCCCTTGGCTTCGACACGGTGTTCGTTCTCGGGAGAGGTGACGGGCAGCACAAGGTCGTGAAACAGCAGCTCGCCGGGTCGGTCCTCGCCAGCGCGGACGCTGCCGATGGGCCCGAAGAAGATTTCGCAGTCTGCAGCCACCATGCGCCGCCGTGGTTCCCCTTCTCCGTTGATCTCCAGCTGAATGTTGGGGTGCCTGGCCTGGAATGCCAACAGCCGTGGGGCTAGCCACAACTCAACGATGTCACTCGCGGCGGCAATGCGTATCTGCTGCCCCTTCTGCAATTCGAGCAGATCCGCTGCTAGCGCCAGCTCGCGAAATGCGGCGTGCAGATGGGGCAGTGCGCCGCTCAGTTCCGGCGTGGGCTGCAGGCCGGATCGACCTCTCACCAGAAGATCGATGCCCAGATAGTCCTCCAGCGCCTTCACCCGCTGCCCGACTGCCGCTGGCGTGATGGCGAGCCGGGAAGCAGCACCGGTCAGCGAACCGGTACGCAGCGCAAGTTCAAGAGCCTGCAACGCCCGCAGGTGGCTGGGTTGGTCCATGCGGTCAGACTAAAGCTTTTCGTTCACTGCATCAAGATTATTTAGCTTGATGCCAGGTGGGCGGAGGCTGAAGATGCACTCCTTATCAACCACGAAGGAGTAGAGCGATGTCTCAACTGAAGCGTTTCTTGATCGAGCGTGATATCCCGGGAGTCGGGGGTATGTCGATCGTTGAACTTTGTGGCGCCGCACGCGCATCGAACCAGGCCATTGCCAAGATCGGGCCCACCATCCAGTGGCAACACAGCTACGTGGCGGGCGACAGGACTTTCTGTATTTACCTGGCAGATAGCGAGGCAACCATTCGCGCGCATGCGGAGCTCAGCGGTATCCCCGTGGCCAAAATCACCGAGATTTCGCAAATCATTGACCCGACCACGGCGAACAACTGAGCGACCTCATCCGTGACAGGGAGAAAGGCCGGTTGACTGCGGAAAGCTGCTGTGAGGCTCAGTGGCGGTCAACCGGGCGCGGCGCATCGCGTCATCCTCATCGCGTCTCACCAATCCTCCTTCACCGCCATCACCGCATCCCTCCCCGCCGCCGCCCGCCCCGCCAGCCACGCAGTGACCGTGCCCGACACAATCACCGCAGCACACAACCCCAGCAACCTCCCCCCCGGCACCGCCAAATCCATCGTCCAGTGAAAACTCTGCGGGTTGACCACGTGCACCAGCACGACCGACACAGCCAGCCCCAGCAGCAAGCCCGCCGCCGCGCCCACCGCAGTCCACGCAGCCCCTTCGCCCGCCACAACGGTCAGGATCTGCCGTCGCGTGAGGCCCAGGTGGGCGAGCAGGCCGAACTCCTTGCGGCGCGCCAGCACCTGGGCGCTGAAGCTGGCGGCCACGCCGAACAGGCCGATGCCGATGGCCACGGCCTGCAGCCAGTAGGTAACGGCAAAGCTGCGGTCGAAGATGCGCAGCGAGCGTTCGCGGATGGCGCCGGACGAGGCGAACTCCACCAGGGCGTCGTTGTCGCTGCCGCTATCGCTGGCGCCTTGCGGCGTGTTGCTGCGTGAACGGCCTGCCTGTGCAGCGGCCAGTGCGCGTATCGACGCCTGCAGTGCGCCAATGTCTGCGCCCTCGCTGGGCCACAGGGCCAGGTCGCTGGTGCGGGCGTCGCCAGTCAGGCGCAGCCACACGGCGCGGTCCATCACCACGGCGCCGGACTGCCGGGCGTAGTCGCGCCAGACGCCTGCTATGTAAAAGATAGCTGGTTGCGCTTGTCCATCAAGCGCCAGGGGCATAAAAGACTTGGAAAGTGCGGGCCACTCCATGCCGGGGCGCAGGCCGTACAGGTCTACCACAGCCTCGCTGATGTACACGCCGGTGCGGCCCGCGGGCACGGGCAGGGCGTTGCCCACCAAAGGCAGGACCTGCGCCGGGTCGTCGCCCAGCGGGCGGCTCAGCACCGTGAGGGCGGGCAGGGTGGGCGAGAGCTGCAGCGGGCTGGCGCGCAGGGCGTGTACGCGATCCAGGCCCGGCAACTGGGCTACGGCTTCGGCAAAGCCGGCGGGCAGCAATGCGGCGTCGGAGCCGCCCGTGCCGCCCGCGCTGATGGCAGAGCGCACGTACAGCGGCGATGGCAGCACGGCATCCAGCCACTGGGTCACGGAGCCGCGAAAGCTCGACACCATCACCGTCAGCGCCACAGCCAGACTGAGGCTGGCTACCACGCCGCCCACGGCAATGGCGGCGCTGCCGCGCATGCGCCGCGCGCGCTCCAGCGCCAGCAGCGGCAGTGCATGGCGCGCCGCCAGCGGTTGCAGCCATGCCAGCAGCTCGGCCATGACCCAGGGCAGCAAGCCGATGCCGCCCACAAGCAGCATCCCGATGGCAACATAGGCTGCCAGTGGAATGCCGAAAACGGGTGGGACCAGGGTCAGCGCTGCACCGCCAGTCGCCAGGGCGATGCCTACCGTGCCTTTGTCGGCCTGGCTGGCGGTGGTGCCCAGGCCTTTCAGGGTCTGGGCCGGTGGCAGCCTTTGCGCTGCGCGTGCGGGCCACCAGCCGCCTGCCAAAGCCGCTGCCACGCCCAGCGCGCCGTACACCAGCGCGGCGGGGGCGCTCCACTGCAGCGCGGGCTGCACGCCTGCAAAGTAGCCGCCGCCCAGGTCGCCGCCCAGCAGCTGCAGCGCCGTGGCCGCCAGGGCGGTGCCGAGAGCAATTCCGAGCACGCTGCCCAGCAGCCCCAGCGCCGCCGATTCGGCCAGTACCAGCAGCAGGCGCTGGCGCGGTGTGGCACCCAGCACGGCCAGCAGCGCAAACTGCGGCCCACGTTGCGCCACGCTGAGCGCCAGCACCGAGAACACCAGAAACGCCCCGGTGAACAGTGCCACTAGCGCCAGCACCGTGAGGTTGACGCGGTAGGCGCGCGAGAGGTTGCTGATGCGCTGCGCCGCGTCGCCCGGCTGCGCAAACACGGCGTTGGCGGGCCAGCCGGGTTCGGCGCGCAGCGTGCGCTGCCAGGCGGTGGCGTCGGTGCCGGGCTGCAGCTGCAGGTCAATGCGCGTGAGCGCGCCCTGGCGCCCAAACAAGTCTTGTGCGGCGCCGATGTCCATCACCGCCAGCGGCGCGCCCCCGGCGGCCACGGTGCCCGCCACCTGCACGGACAGCGTTGCCTGCAGACCGGCATGGAGCGTGATCTGCGGCAGCTGCGCGGGCGCGGCGGTGGACAGCCCCAGCGCCTGCAGCGCTGCGGTGTTGAGAAACACGGTGGCCGGTGCAAACATGGCAAAGCGGTCGGCCGTGTCCCACGCCCGTGGCATCAGTGCAGGGGCCAGGGTGGGCAGAAGCAATGCGTCGGCACCCAGCACGCGCAGCGGTATGCGGGCCGGGCCGGTGGCGGTGGCGGCATCGCCCGCCTGCGCCACGATGGCCAGCTCCAGCAGCGGGCTGGCGCGGGCCACTTGCGGGTCGGTGGCGAGGCGTTCGTACAGCGCCTCGGGCAGGCCGCCTTGCATGGCGCGCAGCTCCAGGTCGGGCTGACCGTTGACGGCGCGCACGGCCTGCGAGAACTCGTCCAGCGCAGACGCATTGATCACGTGCACCGCAAACGCCAGCGCCACACCGAGCATCACGGCCGCCACCGCTGCGGCGCTGCGCCAGGGGTGGTGGCGCAGGTCTTGCCAGGAGAAGGTGCGGAGCAGGGCGAGCATGGGCTGCATTGTGGCCGCAGGGGACTGGTGCAGCAGCGTTTGATGCATATCAACCTTGCGTTTTGCACCCTCTTGAAGTGCTGAAAGGCTGCGCCTATCTTGGAGGCAGGGCCCGCCCTCCTGCGCAGGCTCAGTTGTCTGTTTCAACCCCTTTTCAGGAGCCAAAACCATGAACTCTCTTGTGACCCGCGGCAGTCTGTTTGACGATTTCTTCAAGGACATTGCCCCCGGCTTTTACGTGCGTCCGCTGCATGGCGACAACCTGCCTTCGCCCAGCCAGATCAAGGTGGATGTGAAGGAAACCGAAAGCGGCTACACGGTGCAGGCCGAAGTGCCCGGCGTGGCCAAGGAGGACATCCATGTCTCGCTCGAAGGCAATGTGGTGAGCCTGCGCGCCGAGGTGCGCCAGCACGATGAAAAGCGGGAAGGCGAAAAGGTGCTGCGCAGCGAGCGCTACTTCGGCGCCGTAGCCCGCAGCTTCCAGCTGCCTGCCGACGTGGACGCCGCGCAGGCCAAGGCCAAGTACGACAACGGCGTGCTGACGCTGAACCTGCCCAAGAAGGTGAACAAGGCGGCGCAGCGCCTGAACATCGAATAAGTGCCCGAAGCAGCTTTGGCTGCAACAGGACTCTGTCTATTCGGCAATACCGCTGGCCGTGAGCCGCAGCACCCGGTCGGCCCGCGCTGCGGCGGCGTCGGAATGGGTGACCAGCACCAGCGATGCGCCGTGCTCTCGCGTCTGGGCCAGCAGCAGGTCCATCACGCGCGTGGCGGTGGTGGGGTCGAGGTTGCCGGTGGGCTCGTCGGCCAGCAGCAGGGCGGGGCGGTGCACCAGCGCGCGGGCGATGGCCACACGCTGCAGCTGCCCGCCGCTGAGCTGCTGAGGCAGCCGTGCGCCCAGACCTTCCAGGCCCACGGCGGCCAGCATGTGCTGCACCCGGGCCGCGTCAGTTTGGCCCAGCAGCATCAGCGGCAGTGCCACATTCTGTGCCACGTCCAGGTGCGGCAGCACGTGGAAGGCCTGGAACACAAAACCCACATGGGCACGGCGCCACAGGGCGCGGGCAGTGTCGTCCAGCTGGCCCAGGTCGGTGGTGCCGTGGGTGATGCTGCCGGCGTCCCAGGTATCGAGGCCTGCCAGACAGTTGAGCAGCGTGGACTTGCCCACGCCCGAATCGCCCACGATGGCCACAAACTCGCCCGGCGCCACGGCGAACTGCACGTTGGCAAACACCGGCGTGCTGCCGTAGTGCTTGCCCAGGTTCTGCACACGCAGCAGCGTCATGGCGTGCGCTGCTCCAGTCGCTGCAGCACGGCCTGCACCAGGTGGGCCACGGCGTGGGGCTGGTCGCAGGCGATGGCGTGGCGCTGCGGCATGCTGCGCAGCCAGGTGATCTGGCGCTTGGCCAGCTGGCGCGTGGCGGCAATGCCGCGCTCGCGCAAGAAGGCGGTGTTCAGCGGCGTGCCAGCGGGGCGGCTGGCCTGGAAGTCGAGTTCTTCCCACACCTGCCGGTAGCCCACGCAGCGCATCGATGGCAAGTCGGGGTGGAGGTCGCCGCGTGCGCGCAGGGCCGTTACCTCGTCAATGAAGCCACCGGCCAGCATGGCGTCAAAACGCTGGGCGATGCGCTCGTGCAGCCAGGCCCGGTTGTCGGGCTCCAAGGAAAAAAGGGCTCTAGCGCTTTCTGGTAAAGCGCTGTTAGCTCCTGTTTTGGTAGTGTGAAAGCTCGACAGCGGCTGGCCCGAGACATGCCACACCTCCAGCGCGCGCTGGATGCGCTGGCTGTCGCCGGGGGCCAGGCGAGCCGCCGTCACCGGGTCCACGCGCGCCAGCTCGGCGTGCAGGGCGGGCCAGCCTTGCTCGGCCGCCTGGGCTTCGATCTTGGCGCGCACCTCGGGGTCGGCGGCGGGCATGTCGTCGATGCCATCAAACAGCGCCTTGAAGTACAGCATGGTGCCGCCCACCAGCAGCGGCAGTGCGCCGCGCGCGCGGATCTCGGTGATGAGCCGGGTGGCGTCCTGCACAAACTCGGCAGCGCTGTAGGCCTGCAGCGGGTCGCGGATGTCGATGAGGTGGTGGGGCACGGCGGCGCGCTCTTCGGGCGTGGGTTTGGCGGTGCCAATGTCCATGCCCCGGTACACCAGGGCCGAGTCCACGCTGATGATCTCGACCGGCCTGCCCTGCTTGCCCAGCACGGCAGCCAGCGCCAGCGCGCCGGCCGTCTTGCCTGATGCCGTGGGGCCCGCCAGAGCGATGGTGGGGAGGGTGTCAGGCGTGCTCACGGGGCGCTCCAAACTTCTGCACCAGGGTCCACGAGATCACGGCCAGTGCCACCGACCAGAACCAGATGCCATTGACCAGCGGCCACACCGTGCCATCAAGCCGCATCCCCAGCCAGCCGCCGATGGCAAACGCCGCCAGCATCATCATGAAACCGTTCAATGCCGATGCCACGCCGGCCGCCTTGGGGAAGGGCCCCACCGCGCCGCTTTGCCCGCAGGGCTGGTGGATGCCGTGCCCCACCATGAACAGGTAGAACGGCAGCGTCAGCGCCCAGGGCTGGTGCCAGCCCATCCAGGCCACCAGCGCCATCAGCGTGCCGCCACCGGCGCTCAAGGCCCCGGCAATGGCGACTGTGCGCTGCAAGCCAAAGCGCGCCAGCAGCGCGCGGCACACAAAGGTGCCCCCAAAGTAGGCCACGCAGGCCGAGGCCATGACCCAGCCGTACATGGTGCGCGTAAGGCCGAGCACATCGATGTAAACGAACGAGGACGACGCCAGAAACGTGAACAGGCCGCCGTAGGTGGCCGTGGTCTGCAGCGAAAACGCCCAGAAGGTGGGGCTGCGCAACACCTGTTGCCAGGTACCCACCAGCGCACTGGGCTGCAGCGCTTGGGGGTTGCGGTGGGCCAGGGTCTCGGGCAAGCGCAACGCCACCAGCGCCAGCGTGACCACGGCATACACCGTGAGTGCCAGCAGCGCAGCGCGCCAGCCCAGCCATTCGCTCAGCAGGCCACCCATGGGCGCGCAGATGCAGGCCACGATGCCCAGCCCCGTGAGCGCCTTGGACATGGCGCGGGCGCCCTCCAGCGGGGTGTACAGGTCGCGCACGATGGCGCGCGCGCACATCACCACGGCGCCCATGGCAGCACCCTGGGCGATGCGCCACAGAATGAGGAGACCCATGGTCGGCGCAAAGGCACTGCCCAGCGAGGCCACGGTGTAAATGGTGAGCCCTGCCAGCAGGATGGGGCGGCGGCCAAAGCGGTCAGACAGCGGGCCCCACACCATTTGCGAGCAACCGAACGCCAGCAACAGCCCGCTGAGCGTGAGCTGCGCGGCCGCCATGGGGGCGCCCAGGCTGCGGGTGAGCGCGGGCAGGGCGGGCAGATACAGGTCGGTGGTGACGGGCTGGATGGACAGCAGCAGGGCCAGCACCAGAATGGCCAGGCCGGGATGGATCGAGACAGGGGCGGCCGCAGACGCTGCGGTGGCGGAGGGGGCAGACATATCTGTCTGAGCGTACCAGAAGGGGTGGGCGCGCCACTGGCAGGTTGATTGCCGTGGGCCCGTGAGAACTTGCGCAGATTTGTGTATGACAGAGGTCGCACCGGTGACATCCTGGCGAGTGCAGGGCGAAGCACCATGGCGGCGCGGTGGCTGGCGGACCGACGAGCCTTGGACGCTGTTCTGAGGGGTACCGCGCCCAGATGCTGCACAACACAACATAAAGAGGAGACAAGACATGCACAAGATCCACAGCGCCTCCTTGGCGTACCCCCATCCCTCAGTGCGCTCTGCACCGCCCCGGCGTTCTGGCACAGCCGCTGCAACGCTGTGGCAAACCGCTTGCGCCGTGGCGGCGCTGGGTGTGGCCTTGTCGGCCCCAGCCCAGGCGCAGGCCCCGGCATTGCCTGCGCCAGAGACTGTGACGCTGGACAAGCTGGGCTACATGAGCACCTTCCCGCCCGAGGGGGCGCAGCGGGTGGACCTGAGCAACTCGTACAAATACCCGCAGCTGCGCTGGGCTGTGCAGCACCTGCGCGAGCTGCAGCCCACGCGCAATATCCGCCGGGGCGGTGCCGCGCCGTCGGCGCTGCCGGCCGACCCACGACCACTGGGCGCTGTGGCATTCGATGACGACAAGGGCCAGCCCATCACGGTGGACCAATGGTTCACCCGTACCTACACCGATGCGCTGGTGGTGATGCACAAGGGCCGCGTGGTGTACGAGCGCTACGACAACCAGATGAAGCCCTACTCGCCGCATCTGCTGTTCTCGGTCACCAAGTCGTTCACCGGGCTCATGGCGGCGCAGCTGGCGCACGAGGGCAAGATCGACCCCGAGGCGCTGGTGACCAAGTACGTGCCGGAGCTGGCCGAATCGGCCTGGGGCGACATGAAGGTGCGCGATGTGATGGACATGACGGGCGCCGTGCGCTTCCGCGAGGTCTACACCGACCCGACCACCGAGATCTTTGGCTACAGCTGGTCCAGCGGTCTGCTGCCCCGTCCGCCGGGCTACCAGGGGCCGACCAATGTGTACGACTTCCTCAAGACGCTCAAGAAGGAAGGCGAACACGGCGCCGGGTTTGTGTACCGCACCGTGCATTCGGAGGTGCTGGGCTGGATCGTGTCGCGCGCCACTGGCAAACACTGGGCGGAGTTGATGAGCGACAACATCTGGCAAAAGCTGGGCACCGAGGAAGATGCGCATGTGATGGTGGACAGCGTGGGCACGCCGCTGCAGGGCGCAGGCCTCAACGCCACGGCGCGCGACCTGGCGCGGTTTGGCGAGATGCTGCGCCTGGGCGGCAGCTTCAACGGCCAGAAGATTTTTGACAAGGCCGTGATCAACGACACCGCCAAGGGCGGCGACCGCGAGAAGTTCAAGATGGGTGGCATGGCCTTTCGGCCCGGCTACAGCTACCGCAACCAGTGGTGGGTGCTGCACAACGCCGATGGTGCCTACGAGGCTGCGGGCATCCACGGCCAGTTCATCCACGTGAATCCGGCTGCCGAGATGGTGGTGGTCAAGCTGTCGTCCCACCCTGTGGCGGGGGCAGGCTTTACCCACCCGCTCACCCTCAAGGCCTGGGCGGCGCTGGCGCTGGCGGTGCGCCGTTGACATTGCGCAGTTGGGACGTCGCGGCCGAAATGTCGCGTCGACCCGCTGCGCCTACTTCAGGTGAAACAGCGAGGCCACGGCCTCACGGTACTGCCGCTGCCCCACAGAGTTGGTGTTGTGGTGCGAGCCGCCTTCCACCAGTACAAACTGCTTGGGTTCTCGCGCTGCCTCGTACAGCTGGCGGCCGAGCGCGGGGCGGATCAGGCTGTCGTCGCTGCCATGCACCACCAGCAGCGGCGAGCCGATGTCGGCCACCTTGCGGATGGATTCAAACCGCTGCGTGATGAGCGGTGACACAGGCAACCAGCCCCACTTGAAGGTGCTGACCACGTCGGGGATGCTGGTGAAAGTGCCTTCGACGATGGTGCCCTTTTCATCCGGCACCTGGCGTGCCAGGTCGATGGCGATGGCGCCGCCCAGCGAGTGGCCGAAGATGTAGCGGGGCTTGTCCGGGTGCTGCTCGGCCAGCCAGTTCCAGGCGGCACGGGCGTCCTCGGCGGCGGTGGTTTCGGACGGCAGGCCTGCGCTGCTGCGCCCAAAGCCCCGGTAGTCGATGGCCAGCACCGAAAAGCCCAGCTCCTGCATGCGCCGGATGCGGCCTGAAGAGCCCGCCACGTTCCAGCGCGCGCCGTGCAGGTACAGCATCACCGGCGCGCTGGCCTTTGTGTGGGGCAACCACAGCCCGTGCAGGCGCTCGGCCTTGCCGGTGGTGTCGGAGGTGAATTCGATCCACACGTCCTGCATGCCTTCGGTGGACGGCGCGCCGCCCCAGCTGCGGTCGCTGGGCTGGAAGATCCATTCACGCTGTTTGGCGTCGAGTGTGGCGCAACCCACGCTCACGGCCACTGCCAGCGCCAGGGATGCAAGGAGAGGGATTCGTTTCATCGTCCGACAGATTCTGGCGCAGGTACAAAAGTTCGGTGAGCATCAAGCACGGGAGCCGGTGGCTTGCAGTGGTAGAGCAGACGATACCCCTGGCGCCGTCCCGGCGCCGGCGCCAGCACGCCGTTCACGACAGCCGCGAGGCCGACTGCATGGGCGAGGAGGTATCGATGGAAAGCTCTCCTGCATCCTGCGTGGTCACGCCGGCCGCCAGGCGCACACGCAGCGCCAGGTCGGTGCGCGAGTCCGCGTTGTGCAGGGCCTCGTCCAGCGAGATGCGGCCGTCGGTGTAGAGCTGGTACAGCGCCTGGTCAAAGGTGCACATGCCTATCTCGGTGCTGTGGCCCATGGCCTCCTTGATGCCCGAAAACTCGCCCTTGGCGATCAGGTCCGCGATGTAGGGCGAGTTGAGCATTACCTCCACCGCAGGCACCAGCTTTTCGTGCAGGCCGGGGATCAGGCGCTGCGAGATCACGCCAGCCAGGTTCAGGCTCAGGTCCATCAGCAGCTGGTGGTGCGCATCCTCGGGGAAGAAGTTGATGACCCGCTCCATGGCCTGGTTGGCATTGTTGGCGTGCAGCGTGGACAGGCACAGGTGGCCCGTCTCGGCATAGGCAATGGCCTGCTTCATGGTGTTGCGGTCGCGGATCTCGCCGATCATGATCACGTCGGGTGCCTCGCGCAGCGCGTTCTTCAGGGCTTCTTCGTACGACTGCGTGTCGATGCCCACCTCGCGCTGGTCCACCACCGAGCGCTTGTGCGCGTGCAAGAACTCCAGCGGGTCTTCGATGGTGAGGATGTGGCCCGTGACGTTCTCGTTGCGGTAGTTGATCATCGACGCCAGCGTGGTCGATTTGCCCGAGCCGGTGGCGCCGGTCACCAGCACCAGGCCACGCTTGCGCAGCACCAGCTTTTCCAGCACCGGGGGCAGGCCCAGTGCGGCCAGTGGCGGGATCTTGTTCTTGATGTAGCGCACCACCATGCCGGTTTCGCCGCGCTGCACAAACACGTTGACCCGGAAGCGCCCCAGGTTCTCGGCCGAGATCGACAGGTTCATCTCCTGCTTGGCCTCGAACTCGCCGATCTGCTTTTCGTTCATGACCGAGTAGGCCAGTTGCTTGACCTGGCCGGGCAGCAAGGCGGGCATCTTCAACGGGTGGGTGACCCCTTCGATCTTGAGATTGACCGGCGCGCCGACACTGAAAAAGAGGTCCGAGCCTCCTTTTTCGACCATGACGTTCAAGAAGCTGAAGATTTCCATGCCGGACTCCCCAAAGTGTGCGTATTTGTTTCCAGGTGCAGCATAGCCTGCACTGCGCCGCGCGCCAAAAACAAAGGGGCCGAAGCCCCAGTGATTTGCTTTGCGAACAGGCTCTAAGGCCCTGCTGGGGCCTACACCACGCCTTGCGCCAGCATGGCGTCGGCCACCTTCACAAAGCCGGCGATGTTGGCACCGTCGATGTAGCTCACGCTGCCGTCGGCACGCTTGCCATATTGCAGGCAGGCCGCGTGGATGCCCTGCATGATCTGCAGCAGGCGGGCTTCCACCTCTTCGCGCGGCCAGGATAGGCGGGCCGAGTTCTGGCTCATCTCCAGGCCCGATGTGGCTACGCCACCCGCATTGCTGGCCTTGCCGGGGGCGTAGAGCACGCCAGCGGCCTCAAACGCCTTGGCGGCTTCGATGGTCGAGGGCATGTTGGCGCCCTCGGCCACGCAGACCACGCCGTTCTGGATGAGCGTTTTCGCGTCGTTCTCGTCCAGCTCGTTTTGCGTGGCGCAGGGCAAGGCCACGTCCACCTTCACGTGCCAGGGGCGGACACCGGCCTCGAACTTCACGCCTGTGCGTGCGGCGTAATCGCTCACGCGGCCGTACAGGTGGTTCTTGACGTCCATGAGGATGGCGAGCTTTTCAGGCGTGAAGCCCTCTTCGTCAATGATGGTGCCGCTGGAGTCCGACACCGTGATGACCTTGGCACCCAGTTGCATGGCCTTCTCAACGGCGTACTGCGCCACGTTGCCCGAGCCCGACACCGACACGCGCAGGCCATCGAACGAGCGGCCCCGGGTCTTGAGCATCTCTTGCGCGAAGTACACGGTGCCATAGCCTGTGGCCTCAGGGCGGATCAGCGAGCCGCCGAACGACAGGCCCTTTCCGGTGAACACGCTGGCCGCATTGTTGGCCAGCTTCTTGTACATGCCCGCCATGAAACCCACCTCACGGCCGCCCACGCCGATGTCGCCAGCGGGCACATCGGTGTCCGGACCCACGTGGCGGTACAGCTCGGTCACAAAGGCCTGGCAAAAGCGCATGACTTCGGCAGGACTCTTGCCCTTGGGGTCGAAGTCGGAGCCGCCCTTGCCGCCGCCCATGGGCAGCGTGGTCAGTGCGTTCTTGAAGGTCTGCTCAAACGCCAGGAACTTGAGCACCGACAGGTTGACGGATGGGTGAAAGCGCAGGCCGCCCTTGTAGGGGCCAATGGCCATGCTGTGCTGGATGCGGTAGCCGCGGTTGACCTGTACGGCGCCATGGTCGTCCACCCAGGACACGCGGAACATCACGACGCGCTCGGGCTCCACCAGCCGCTCCAGCAGGCCGTGCTCAGCATAGCGGGGGTGCTGCGCGATGAACGGCCACAGGCTTTCCATCACTTCGGTGACAGCTTGCAGGAATTCCGGCTGGCCGGGATTGCGGAGCGCCACGTGGGAAAGGAAGCTCTCGGCGGTCGCGTGTTTCATGGTTCAAAGGGCTTTCAGCAGTAAAGGGTCAACAACATCGAAGGCAGCCATGCACCGGTTTGGCGCACTGCAACATCGAATTATGTCCAAAAGTTATACGTTCATGCCGATGTCTATGCACAATGGTGGGGAATGTGGCCGGGATATTTGCCACATGTTGGTGCGTTTGGCGGGTGGTTCGGCCGTCATCCGTTGGTCAAGCCAACGTCATGGCCTTGTCACATGCCGACGCCACAGTTCGGCGGTTCTACCAACAACATAGCGAGGAGAAGAGCATGCACATCACTGGTGTGAAATGGGGCGCGCTGGCCATGGTGGCCACGCTGGCAGCCTGCGGCGGCAGCGACAACTATCCGTACCCCACCCTGAACGGCGACAAGCCCCTGGTGATCGGCCACCGCGGCACGGCGGGCTACCGGCCCGACCACACGCTGGAAGGCTACAAGCTGGCCATCGACATGGGCGCCGACTTCATCGAGCCCGATCTGGTGGCCACCAAGGATGGTGTGCTGGTCGCCCGCCACGAGCCCAACATCACCGGCACCACCGATGTCTCCACCCGCCCCGAATTCGCCAGCCGCAAGACCAAGAAAGTGGTGGACGGCGTAGAGGAAGAAGGCTGGTTTGTCACCGACTTCACCCTGGCCGAACTCAAGACCCTGCGCGCCATCCAGCCCCTGTCCGACCGCGACCAGTCGTACAACGGCAAGTTCCAGATCCCCACCTTTGAAGAAGTGCTGGACCTGGCCAAGACCGAAGGCGCCAAGGCGGGCCGCACCGTGGGCGTGTACCCCGAGACCAAGCACCCCACCTACCACGTCAAGCAAGGCCTGCCGTTGGAAGACCGCCTGCTGACCATCCTGGCCAAGTACGGCTACACCTCCAAGAGCTCACCCGTCATCATCCAGTCGTTCGAAGTCTCCAACCTCAAGTACCTGCGCACCAAGACCCAGGTGCGCCTGGTGCAGCTGGTTGACGCAGACGATGTGAATCCCGATGGCACCATGTCGCTGGTGGCTCCGTACGACAAGCCCTATGACTTTGCCGTGGCCGGTGACTCGCGCACCTTCGCCAGCCTGCTGACCCCCGCGGGCCTCAAGGAAGTCAAGACCTATGCCGACGGCATTGGCCCCTGGAAGCCCTACCTGATCCCCTCCAAGCAAGTGGATGCCAACAAGGACGGCAAGCCCGACGACCTGAATGGCGACGGCAAGATCGACGAACGCGACCGCGTGATGATGGCGCCCACCGACGTGGTGAAGAACGCCCACGCCGAAGGCCTGTTCGTGCACGCCTACACCTTCCGCAACGAAGCCAAGCGCCTGGCCTCGGACTTCAAGGGCGACCCCAAGGCCGAATACAAGCTGTTCTACAACCTGGGTGTGGACGGCGTGTTCAGCGACTTTGCCGACACGGCCAAGGCAGCGCGGGACAACTGAAAGAGGCCACTGCACGCTACTAAGTAGCGTTCTGCGCACCCGTCAAAAAGCCCGCTTCGGCGGGCTTTTTTCATGCGGCGGTGTGGTGCGGGGTCAGAACCCCAGCGCAAACCCCACGCTGAGCACGGTGCGCCCCTGCTGGCGGCCAATGGTGGCGTCGAGCTGCCTGCCGGGCGCCCACTCCCACCGGGCGCCGGTCTGAAACGTGGGGGCGCTGTGCTGGGTGCCAAAGGCTTCCAGGTGCGGCGTGATGGCGCCCCAGGTGCGCTCCACCGAGGCGCCCCAGGTGGCGCGCCAGGACTGGCCGCGCTCGCGCTGGCTGCCCAGGTTGGCATTGACCACGCCCCAGGTCGCGGCGCAGGTGCCGATGAGATTGAGTGCGACCACGCTGCCTGCGCTCTGCCCGGCACCTTGGCGCCGGTGCACGACGCCGGCGCTGCTGCCTGCATTGCAGCCTTGTTCTTGCGCGGGGCTCCACAGCCACTTGGCCTGCACGCCTTGCAGGGTATGGCGCTCGTTGCGGTCACGTGCCAACACGGCGCCCAGCTCCAGTCCAGCAATGGGGGTGAACGCAGGGGCCATGGACACCGTGCCGGGCTGGCCGCGCTGGCCCTCCCACCACACTTCGACGTGGCCCTGGCCCACCTCGTCCACGCCCGCATCGTCCACGGACAGGGGGCGCCCGGCGTGGGCGGGCCAGGCCAGGCACAGGGCAGTGGTGGCCGCCAGCAGGTTGAGGGCGGGTGTAGGGGCGGGGCTGCAACGATAGGTCATGGAGGGCGATGGCAATGGCTGGAGGAGGGGGCTCTGGCTATGTCGCGGGCGGGGCGGTGCCCGCCGCTACCGTCCACGCAGGAACAGTGCATCCAGCTCCTTCATGCTCAGCTGCCGCCATGTGGGGCGGCCATGGTTGCACTGGTCGGAGCGGTCGGTGGTTTCCATCTGGCGCAGCAAGGCGTTCATCTCGTCGATGGTGAGTTTGCGGTTGGCCCGCACGGCACCGTGGCAGGCCATGGTGCCCAGGATTTCATTGCGGGCGCGCTGCACCACGGTGGTGGCGTCGTGTGCGGCCAGCTCGGCCAGCACGCTGCGGGCCAACTCCACCGGGTCGCCCTGCGCCAACGTGGTGGGCACGGCGCGCACGGCCAGGGTCTTGGGGGAGAAGGGCACCACCTCCAGTCCCAGCGTGGCCAGCACCTCGGCCGACTCTTCGGCCGTGGCGACTTCCTGTGGCGTGGCGGCGAAGGTGGCAGGGATCAGCAAGGGCTGGCTCGCAATGCGCGCGCCGCTGTCCACCTGGGCCTTCAGGCGCTCGTAGACGATGCGCTCGTGGGCGGCGTGCATGTCCACCACCACCATGCCCTGGGCGTTTTCGGCCAGGATGTAGACGCCGTGCAACTGCGCCACGGCCTTGCCCAGGGGCCAGGCGGTTTCCTGGCCGTCGCGGCCCACGGGCCAGGCCGTGGACGGGTTGTTGGCGAGAGGCGGGCTACTGGCCGTTGCAAAGGGTGAGGCTGCCCCGGCAGGCTGCACGCTATCCCACCCCGTGCCAGAAGCCCCGGGTGTTTCGGGCGTGGTGGGCGCTGTGGCTGTTGCGTTTGCATCGGCCTGGGTCGAAGGCGCCCACAGTCCCCCCACCGCAGCGTCAGACGCTGGCTCTGCCCTAGGGCTGGCAAAGTGCGTACCGCGCGGCGCCCACAAGGCCGCCAGATCTTCCACTCGGTGACCCCGTTCTTCAAATTTGATAGCAGCCTGGGCATTCCACACCGGCGCTTGAGGCGTCTGGGGCTTGAAATGCTCCGCATCACCGGCTGTAGTGGGGTTGGGCGCCGCCGCAGCCGCTGCCAGTGCGGCGGCGCGGGGCGCTGCGAGCGCGTTTTCTACCGCATGGCGTACGGCCTGGTGCACCTCTCGGCTGTCGCGAAAGCGCACCTCGATCTTGGTGGGGTGCACGTTCACGTCCACACGCGCGGGGTCGATCTCCACATACAGCGCGTAGATGGGCTGCTTGTGACCGTGCAGCACATCTTCGTAGGCGCTGCGGGCCGCGTGGGTGAGGACCTTGTCGCGCACAAAGCGGCCATTGACGTAGCAGTACTGGTGGTCGGGCCGCGAGCGGGCCGCGTCGGGCAGCCCTGCGCGGCCGGTGACCGTGACGGGGCCCACACGGTGCTGCACAGCAACCGACTGGGTGACGAAGTCTTCGCCCAGCACATCCGACAGGCGGCGTGCCAGCGCGTCATGGGCGACCTGTACATCGCTCTGGCCGGGCACGAAGGTGGCGCGCCACTGCTCCACCAGCTTGCCCTCGTGCCAGATGGCAAAGCCCACATCGGGCCGCGCCAGCGCGTGGCGGCGCACCGATTCAATGCAGTGCGCCAGCTCGGTGGCGTCGGTCTTCAAGAACTTGCGGCGCGCGGGGGTGGAGAAGAACAGTTCCTTCACCTCCACCGTGGTGCCGGTGCTGCGTGCGGCGGGGCGCAGCTCGCCGCTGCGTGCGTCCAGCAAGAAGGCGCTGGCCTGAGCCGCCGGGCGCGAGAGCAGGGCCATCTCCGACACCGAGGCGATGGCCGCCAGTGCCTCGCCCCGAAAGCCCATGGTGGCCACGGTCTCCAGGTCGTTCAGGTTGGTGATCTTGCTGGTGGCGTGGCGGCGCAGGGCCACGGGCAGTTCTTCTTGCGGAATGCCACCACCATCGTCTTCCACCGTGATCAGCCGCACCCCACCTGCCGACAGTCGCACAGTGATTTGCGTGGCGCCCGCGTCCAGCGCGTTGTCCACCAGCTCGCGTACCACTGAGGCCGGGCGCTCCACCACCTCGCCAGCTGCAATCTGGCTGATCAGCTCATCGGGCAGATCGCGGATGGGGCGGCGCGCTGGGGGCGTGGGGCTGGAGGCGGGCTGCGCCGCTGCGAGGGAGGAGGTGGTGTCGTTCACCCGGGGGATTTTAGGGCGGGGGCTGTGCAGGGATATCGGGCGGTGCGGCGGGCGGGATGGGGATAATGCGCCCACCTTTTTTCCGCGCCGCGCCGGGCCTGCCTCTTCATGGAACTTGTCACTTTTCTCATCGACTTCATCCTGCACGTGGACAAGTACCTGGAGGCGTTTGTGCAGACCTACGGCATGTGGGTGTATGCGCTGCTGTTTGCCATTGTGTTTGTCGAAACGGGTCTGGTGGTGATGCCGTTCCTGCCGGGCGACTCGCTGCTGTTCATCGTGGGTGCGCTGTGTGGTGCGGGTCTCATGAACTTTCCGCTGGCGTGCGCGGTGCTGCTGGCGGCGGCCATTTTGGGCGACCAATGCAACTATTCGATCGGCCGCTACTTTGGGCCCAAGGTGTTCCAGTGGGAGGATTCGCGCTGGTTCAACCGCCGGGCGTTCAACCAGGCGCATGAGTTTTACGAGCGCTACGGCGGCATCACCATCGTGATTGCGCGCTTCATGCCCTTCATCCGCACGTTTGCACCCTTCGTGGCGGGCGTGGCCGAAATGAACCGTGCCAAGTTCACCGCGTACAACGTGGGTGGTGCGCTGCTGTGGGTGCTGGGCATTGCCACGGCGGGGTACTTCTTCGGCAACTTTGCATGGGTTAAGGAGAACCTGGACAAGATCATCTGGGCGATGATTTTTGTGCCGGGCCTGATCGCCATTTTTGGTGCCTGGCGCGCAGGGCGTCAGGCGCGTACGGTATGAAGATCGCCCATCTGCTACCAAAACAAGAGCGGCAGGCGCATGTGGATCATGCGCCTGCCGCTTTTTTGATGCCCAAACAGGTGCTGAGCATCCAGCGGGAGCGCTCAGCGCCCCGCAAATTTAACGGCGGTAGGGGCGACGCTGGTCGCGGTCTTCACCCACCTCATGGCCGATGAGGGCGCCGGCTGCGGCACCGCCGATGGTGCCCACGGGGCCGCCGAAGATGGCATTACCGGCAACGCCGCCGACCACGGCGCCGACGCCAGTGCCCACTTGGGCGTTGGTGGGGTTGGATGCACAACCACCCAGTGCCAGGGCCGCGGTGCAAGTGGTCGCGAGAAGAATGTGACGGATTTTCATGGCGAGATTCCTTGATGGTTGTGGAGTCAGGCCGTGGTCCCCTTCCGCAGTGGCGGCTGAAGCTCGACCTGTGCCTCTACTGTGGCTCGTGATGCTTTTTGTCGGTGTAGGCAGGCAAGGGCGGTGGCTGTAGGACAGGCTCTTAGGGTTTCCCTGCGCTTGGCGCTGTTGCCAACTGCGTTGCGCAGGCAGATCATTTCCTGGGCGTACAAAACTTACACAAGGACACGCGATGACCCAGCACATCCAGCACGCCGGCCGGGGGGCCGTGGGCGCTCAATTGACGGTGGCGCAGCAGATCAGCTTGATCGTGGGGGTGGCGGTGTTGGCGCTGGTGGTGGTGCTGGTGCTCAGTCTTGTGCGGGTGCAGCATCTGGGGGCCACGGTGGACCATCTCGCATCAGAGCAAGTGGAGAGGCTGCAACTGGCGCTGCGCTGGCGCAGCAACATCGCCGTCAATTCCACGCGCGTGTTCTCTATCGCCCAGACCGAGGGCGATGACCTGCAAAACTACTTCAAGGACACGATGGCGGCCACCACGGCCGACACCAGCAAGGTGCAAAAGCGCTACACCGAGCTGGAGAACAGCCCCGAGGGCCTTCGCATCCAGGAAGAGCTGGCGACCATCCGCAAGTCGTACCTGGAGACGCGCGACAAGTCGCTGGAGCTGAAAAAGGCGGGTGACATGGCCCAGGCCCGCGCCTATGCGCTGGGCACGTTTGCCCCAGTGCTGGACAAGTACAACGCCATTGCCGACAAGATGGTCGATTACCAGGTGCGCCGCTCGGCCGAGCAGGCGGCCGAGGCGGCTGAACTCATCCAGTCCTACCGCATGACGGTGCTGGTGGCCGGCGTGGCGGGGCTCGCGCTGCTGGTGGTGCTGTCGTGGGTGGTGGTGCAGCGCATCCGCCGCTCGCTGGGGGCGGTGAGCGCAGTGGCGCAGCGCATTGGCGAGGGCGACCTGTCCCAGCCCATCGAGGTGCAGGGGCGGGGCGAGGTGGCCGAGATGATGCGGGCCATGCAGGGCATGCAGACCTCGCTGGTGCGCATCGTGGGCGATGTGCGGCACAGCAGCGACAGCATTGCCACGGGCTCCAGCGAGATCGCCATGGGCAATGCCGACCTGAGCCAGCGCACAGAAGAGCAGGCCAGCAACCTGGAGGAAACGGCCGCCTCCATGGAGCAGATCACCAGCACCGTGAAGAACAACGCCGACACCGCGCGCAAGGCCGCGACGCTGGCCGGCTCGGCATCACAGGCCGCGGTCAAGGGCGGCGAGGTGGTGGGCCAGGTAGTGACCACCATGCAGGATATTTCGGTCGCGTCCCGAAAGATCACCGACATCATCAGCGTGATCGACGGCATTGCATTCCAGACCAACATCCTGGCGCTGAACGCGGCGGTGGAGGCCGCACGCGCCGGTGAACAGGGGCGTGGCTTTGCCGTGGTGGCCAGCGAAGTGCGCAGCCTGGCCCAGCGCAGCGCCGAGGCCGCCAAGGAGATCAAGGCCCTGATCGGCGCGAGTGTGGAGAAGGTGGAAAACGGCACGCAGCTGGTGAGCAACGCCGGGCAGAGCATGGAAGACATCGTTGCCCAAGTGCAGCGGGTGAGCGACCTGATTGGCGAAATCTCCAGCGCCACGGGCGAGCAGACCATCGGTATCAGCCAGGTGGGCGAGGCGGTGATGCAGCTCGACCAGGTCACCCAGCAGAACGCCGCGCTGGTGGAGCAGAGCGCGGCGGCGGCCGACAGCCTCAAGCACCAGGCGGCGCGGCTGTCAGAGATCGTGAGCGTGTTCCGGCTGGGGCGCTGATTGCCCTGACCGCCCTGGCGGGCTGGGGCTCAAGCCGTTGGGGCAGGCTTGAGGCACATCGTCACCAGCAGGGACGCAGGCTCCACCGCCTTCAGCGAATGCAGCGCGCGCGGTGCCAGGTGCACAAAGTCGCCGGGGTGCAACTGCTGCACGCCCTGGTCGCTGGCAAACTCCACCACGCCCTCGATGCACTGAACGGTCGCCTCGCCGGGCGTCTGGTGCTCTTTCATGGATTTGCCTACCGGCAGGACCACCCGCATGACTTCGAGCTGGCCGGCTTTGAGGATGGCGGTGGTGACGGTGTCGGCCAAACGCGCCCCCAGAGGGCGCACGCTGACGATCTGGCCAGATTGGGCGTGGGGCAGGGCCATGGCAGTTCTCCTTGCTGGCCTGGGCGCGGTGCGCGCCCGGCCGATGCAGCCTACTGTGCCTGCAGTTGGCAGTGCGCGCAAGGTGGTCTGGCTGCCCCGCGCGCCCTGTCCTTGACCTGCCTACACCGACCGGCTGCGCGCCAGCGGCGGGTTCTTGGCGAAGTAGCGGGTAATACCGCGCATCAGCGCATCGGCCAGCTGCTCCTGGTAGGCGCTGCTGCGCAGGCGCTTTTCTTCTTCGGGGTTGCTGATGAAGGCGGTTTCGACCAGCACGCTGGGGATGTCGGGCGCCTTGAGCACGGCAAAGCCTGCCTGCTCCACGCGCGGCTTGTGCAGCTTGCCCACATTGCCGATCTCGCCCAACAGCACGGTGCCGAGCTTGAGGCTGTCGTTGATCTGCGCGGTGGTGCTCATGTCCAGCAGCGCGCGCTGTACATGCTGGTCCTTGGACTGCACGTTGATGCCGCCCACCAGGTCGGCCTGGTTTTCCTTGTTGGCCAGCCAGCGGGCGGCGGTGCTGGAGGCACCGCCCTGGCTCAGCGCAAACACGCTGGCGCCGCGTGCGGCAGGGGTGGTGAACGCGTCGGCGTGGATGCTCACGAACAGGTCTGCCTGCACGCGCCGGGCCTTTTGCACGCGGGTGCCCAGGGGCACAAAGTAGTCCCCGTCGCGTGTGAGGTAGGCACGCATGGGGTTGCCGCCAATGGTGGTGGCATTGATGCGGTCGCGCAGCAGGTGGGCCACACGCAGCACCACGTCTTTTTCACGCGTGCCGGAGGGGCCGATGGCGCCAGGGTCTTCGCCGCCGTGGCCGGGGTCGAGTGCCACGATGATGATGCGGTCGGTCTCGGTGGCTGTGGCGCGGTTGCCGGAGCGTGACGGCGCTGCAGGGGCTGCCCCCGGTGCGGGCGTCGCCGCCACTGCTGGTGGCGGGGCGGGTGGCTGTGTACCCGTGCTGCCGGTGGTGGGACCATTGGCGCGCTGCGCGATCAGATCGCCCAGCGGGTCGTGCTCGGCAGCCGGTGCGGGCGCGCGTGCGGTGGCAGGGGCGCTGGCAGGCGAGGGGGCAGACGCAGCAGCGGGGCCGTTGGCATCGCGCAGGCGCTCGGCAATCAGGGCCTCCAGCGGGTCCACGGGCGCTGCGGGGTACAGGTCAAACACCAGCCGGTGGCGGTAGGCGGCCACAGGCGGCAGGGTGAACACCTGCGGCATGGCGGGCTGCTTGAGGTCCACCACCAGGCGCACCACGCCGGGCGCGTTCTGGCCCACGCGGATGCCCGCGATGTTGGGGTCGTCGGGTTTGACCTTGGCCACCAGTTCGCGCAGCTCGGGGCTCAGGTCGATGCCCTCAATGTCCACCGCCAGGCGCGGCGGCGAGGTCACGAAAAACTGCTTGGCCACCAGCGCGCCATCGGACTCGATGGTGACGCGCGAATACTCAGGGGCGGGCCACACGCGCACGGCCACGATGGTGGCGCCGCGTGCAATCTGCTGTGTACCCAGCAGCAGTACCAGGGTGCTGGCGCGCAGCACGGCGCGGCGCGATGGCTGGGGGGCTTGGCGGGCAGGCAAGGTGGGTTCGTTCACGGCGTCTCAGAGAGCTTGCAGCAGGCTGCGCCCGGTGGCGGTGGGGGCATGCAGAGTGACCTTCCTTTCGGTGTCATCCGTTGCTTCAATGTGAATAGCAAGGTCTGCAAGCGGGGTAAGCGCTGCAGCCTTTTCCGGCCATTCTGCCACCTTGAGACCGGGGTTGGCAAAAATGTCCCTGAAACCGGCGTCTTCCCACTCGCGCGGATCGTCAAAACGGTAGAAGTCGAAGTGCCAGATTGACAGACCCGGGGCCTCGTGGGGCTCCACCACGGCATAGGTGGGGCTCTTGATACGGCCTTGCACACCCAGGGCGCGCAGCAGGTGGCGCACCAGGGTGGTCTTGCCCGCACCCAGGTCGCCGTGCAGGGTCACAAAGGCGTTGGCCAGCAGGGGTTGTGCGGCCAGGCGCTGGGCAAAGGCGGCGGTGTCTTCCTCGCCATGCCAGATGAATTGGCGCGTAGGTTCGGCAGAAGTGCCGGCAGGGGGGGCGCCAGGGGCATCGCTGCCGCTTTCTACAATCTGGCCGGTATGTGGTGCAACAGTCAACTCGTTCCTCAAATGCAGGAGTGGGCCCGCGAGCTGGGATTTTCCCAAATCGGCGTGGCGGGGGTGGACTTGTCTGCGGCCGAGCCGGGTCTTGCGGCCTGGCTGGCGCAGGGCTTCCATGGTGACATGCATTACATGGCATCCCACGGCATGAAGCGCGCGCGGCCGGCCGAACTGGTGCCCGGCACCGTGAGCGTGATCACGGCGCGCATGGATTATTTGCCGCGCGATACCGCCAGGGATGCGCCGGGGGGCTGGCAGGCGGCCGAACTCTCCCGCCTGCAGCGCCCGCACGAGGGCATCGTCTCTGTCTATGCCCGGGGGCGCGACTACCACAAGGTGCTGCGTGCGCGGCTGCAAAAGCTCAGCGACCGCATTGCCGAGGCCATCGGCCCGTTTGGCCACCGGGTGTTCACCGACTCCGCCCCGGTGCTGGAGGCCGAGCTGGCTGCGCGCAGCGGCCAGGGCTGGCGCGGCAAGCACACGCTCGTGCTCAACCGCGAGGCCGGGTCCATGTTCTTCTTGGGCGAGATTTACGTGGACATGGCGCTGCCACCGAGCGAGCCCGTCACCGCGCACTGCGGCAACTGCAGTGCGTGCATCGACATCTGCCCCACGCAGGCGATCATCGCGCCGCATCGCATCGACGCGCGGCGCTGCATCTCCTACCTCACCATCGAACACGCCGGGCCCATCCCTGTGGAACTGCGCCCGCTGCTGGGCAACCGCATCTATGGCTGCGACGACTGCCAGTTGATTTGCCCCTGGAACAAGTTTGCCCAGGTCAGCCGCCTGCACGATTTTGATGAGCGCAAAGGCCTCTCAGGCCAGCAACTGGTGCACCTGTTTGCGTGGGACGAAGCCACCTTCTTGCGCATGACCGAGGGCGGCCCCATTCGCCGCATCGGCCATGAGCGGTGGTTGCGCAATGTGGCGGTGGCACTGGGCAATGCGCTGCGCGCCACCGGCGACGACGCCTTGCGCACGGCGCTGCAGTCACGCGCTGACGACGCCAGTGCGCTGGTGCGGGAGCATGTGGCCTGGGCGCTGGAAGCGTGTTGAGGACGTTTTTGAAAGAAATCGCCCGGTAGCGCTAGTGCAACATGCCTAAGTAGCTATCAAAATAGGAGTGATAACCGTTGCGCTGGGTCCTTACTGCGCCAGCAGCCCCGTCTTCCGCAAGGTGCCCACCAGCCCCTGGGCAAACTCCGCATACCCCGCAGCGTTGGCGTGGATCTGGTCCGACCGCAACCGCTCTTGCGCCAGTACGCTAGACCAGCCCTTGGCATGCAGCGGGATCTTCAGCTCCTCGGCAATCTCTTCGTACAGCGGGTGGTCGCTCAGGCGGCCGGCGGCGGCCATCAGCGACAGCTCGGGCACAGCCACCAGCAGCACCTGCGCGCCGCTGCCCTTGGCCTCGCTGCAAATGCGCAGGATGTTGGCGCGTGTGGTGGCCGCGCTCTGGCGCCGCAAAAAGTCGTTGCCGCCGATGCCCACGATGACCAGCGCGGGCTGGTGCTGTTGCAGCAGGCCCGGCAGGCGCGCCAGCGCCTGGGCCGAGGTGTCGCCCGACACGCCCCCGTTCACCACCTTCCAGCCCGTCAGGCGCGCCAGCTCCGCCGGGTAGGCGGTGTCGGCCGTGGCACCCACGCCCGATGTGAGCGAGTCGCCCAGCGCCAGCACCGTGGCGCCCGGCGGCACCCCTTGGGCACGCGGCGGTTTGCGGCCACACGCGACCATGCTCAAGGTAGCGACCAGACTGGCGCCCAGCAGCCGCCTGCGGTTCAGACCCCGGCTCATCGCAGCACCCCCAGCGCAAACGGCAGGCTCACGATGCCCAGCAAGGTGGACAGCGTGACCAGCCCCGCCACATACGGCCCGTTGTAGCCCATGCGCGCCGCCAGCACATAGCAGGTCGATGCCGTGGGCAAGGCGGCAAAGGCCAGCAGCACGGTGGTCTGCACGGCGTCGAGCCCAAACACGCGCGCCATGCCAAACGCCACCAGCGGCTGCACCAGGTGGCGGATGGCCAGCACCGATACGCTCAGCGTCTTGCCCCGCGTGAGCAGGCCAAACTGCAGCCCAGCCCCGGCCGCCATCAGGCCCAGCGCCAGTGATGCGGAGCTGATGCGGCTGACCGTGGGCACCGCCCATTCGGGGATCTGAAAGCCCAGCAGGTTGGCTGTCAGGCCCGAGGCGGTGGCAATGATCAGCGGGTTGCGCAACAGCTCCCGCGCAAAGCTGTGCTGTCCATGGCGGGCCATGGGCCACACGGCCGCCACGTTGAACAGCGGCACACACACACCGATCAGCACGGCAATCATCAACAGTCCCTGCGTGCCCGCCAGCCGCTCTGCAATGGCCAGGCCAATGAAGGAGTTGAAGCGGAACGCCACCTGCGCGCTGGCCGCGTGGTCGCGCACGTCAATGTGCTTGCCCACCCAGGGCCAGTGCGGCAGGCTGTAGGCCAGCGCGATGCCGATCACGCCCGACAACATGCCTGCGCCGATCAAGCCCGACGCCGCGCCGATATCCATCGGGCTTTTGACGATGGACTGGAACAGCAGCACCGGGAACAGCAGGTAGTACACCAGGCTCTCCACCGGCTGCCAGACCGAGCGGTTCAGGGCGGTGTACCGGCAGATCAGGTAGCCCAAGAAGATGAGTGAAAAGTCGGGGAGCAGGAGTTGGGCGTAGTTCACGCACCGAGAATACTTGATGCATGGCAAGCCGGTGGGGGGGCTCCAAGCAGGTTGAGTGGGACAGGCGGCTGCCCACCCTCACCCATTTTTAGGGTTAGCCCTTATGTGGAATCCGCAGGGCGGTTTGGCGGGTGTTGCGCATACCATCGGCGCTGTTTGTTGTTACCCCGCACGAAGGAGATTTCCATGCATCGTCGTCAATGGCTTGCGCTGACCGTACTGGCTGCCGCAGCTGGATCGGCTGCCGCACAAGGCTACCCCAACAAGGTGATCCGACTGGTTGTGCCCTTTGCACCCGGTGGCACCACCGACATCATTGCGCGCGTGATCGCCGAGCCCCTGGGCCGCGTGCTCGGCCAGAGCGTGATCGTGGACAACAAGGCCGGTGGTGGCGGCATCGTGGGTGCGGCTGAACTCGCCCGCGCCACAGCCGACGGCTATACGCTGGGCGTGGCCACGGTGTCCACCACCGCCGCCAACCCCGCCATCAACCCCAAGACGCCGTACAACCCGCTGACGGACTTCTCGCCCATCATCAACATTGCGGCCACACCCAACATCATTGCGGTGAACCCGAGCTTCCCGGCCAAGGACTACAAGTCGTTCGTGGCCGAACTGAAGAAGTCGCCCGGCAAGTATTCGTACTCGTCGTCCGGCACGGGCGGCATCGGCCACCTGCAGATGGAGCTGTACAAGAACCTCTCGGGCACCTTTGTGACCCACATCCCCTACCGCGGTGCGGGCCCGGCCCTGAACGACACCGTGGCGGGCCAGGTACCCATGATTTTTGACAACCTGCCCTCGGCGCTGCCCTTCATCAAGGAAAACCGCCTGGTGCCCATCGTCGTTGCAGCGCCCCAGCGCGTAGCAGCCCTGCCCAATGTGCCCACCTTCAAGGAACTGGGCCTGGAGCCGGTGAACCGCATGGCCTACTACGGCATCGTGGGCCCCAAGGGCTTGCCCAAGGATGTGGTGGACAAGATCAACGCCGGTGTGCGCAAGGCCCTGGAAGACCCGGCCGTGAAGAAGCGCATCGAAGACACGGGCTCGCTCGTGATCGGCAACACGCCCGAGCAGTTTGCCGAGCAGATCAAGGCCGAGTTCGCGGTCTACAAGGACGTGGTCGTCAAGCAGAAGCTGACGCTGGAATAAACGTCACGGCTTTCGTCCCCAGCCGCCTTCGGGCGGCTTTTTTATGCCTGTGTAGCTGAATGCACGCGATGCATGCTATGGTTTTTGGATGCTTGCTCCCAGTCTGAACGCCATCGACACCTTTGTGGACGCCCTGTGGCTGGAGGACGGCCTGTCGCGCAACACGCTGGCCGCCTACCGGCGCGACCTGACTCTGTACGCGCAGTGGCTGGCCGACCAGCAGCCCGCACTGGCGCTGGACGACACGGCCGAACACCACCTGCAGGCCTACTTTGCCGCGCGCCACGCGCAGACGCGCGCCACCTCGGCCAACCGGCGCCTCACGGTGTTGCGCCGCTACTTTCATTGGGCGCTGCGCGAGCGGCGCATCACTACCGACCCCACCGTGCGGCTGCAGGCCGCACGCCAACCGCTGCGCGTGCCCAAGACCTTGTCGCAGGCGCAGGTGGAGGCGCTGCTGAACGCGCCCGACCTGGGCAACCCCCTGGGCCTGCGCGACCGCACCATGCTGGAGCTGATGTACGCCAGCGGCCTGCGCGTGACCGAGCTGGTCACGCTCAAGACCTTCCAGGTCGGCCTGAACGAAGGCGTGCTGCGCGTGATGGGCAAGGGCAGCAAAGAGCGCCTGGTGCCGTTCGGCGAAGAGGCGCGGGCATGGCTGCTGCGCTATCTGAACGAAGCCCGTGGTGCCATCCTGGGCGGGCAGCAGACGGACGACCTGTTCGTCACCCAGCGCGGCAGTGGCATGACGCGGGTGATGTTCTGGGTCATCGTCAAAAAGTGGGCGCAGGTGGCGGGCATCACGGTGCCGCTGTCGCCCCACACGCTGCGCCATGCATTTGCCACGCACCTGCTCAACCACGGTGCCGACCTGCGCGTGGTGCAGCTGCTGCTGGGCCATGCCGACATCTCCACCACCACCATCTACACCCACGTGGCGCGCGAGCGGCTCAAGTCCTTGCACGCGCAGCACCACCCGAGAGGCTAGCGGGCTGAACGGCGCGCCAGACCGGTTTTACACACCACAACAAGGAGACATTGCATGAAAAAACTCATCGCCGGCGCGCTGCTGCTGGGGGCGGCCACTCTGGCCATGGCGCAGGCCTGGCCCACAGCCAAGCCCATCCGCCTCATCGTGGGGTACCCGCCGGGCGGCGGCATCGACTTTGCAGCGCGCACGGTGCAGGTGCCGCTGCAGGAGCTTCTCAAACAGCAGATCGTGGTGGACTACAAGCCCGGTGCTGGTGGCATGCTGGCGGCCACCGAGCTGACCCGGGCCGCGCCCGATGGCTACACGCTGCTCTTGGCCAATACCGGCCCGTTCGCCATCGCACCCTACTTGCAGCGCAAGATGCCGTATGACCCGCTCAAGCAGTTCAGCTACATCGGCCAGATCAGTCAGGGCAGCTATATCGCGGTCACCCGTCCGGACCACCCGGCCAAGGACCTCAAGGAATGGGTGGTGTGGGCTAAGGCCAATGCAGGCAAGGTGAACTTTGCATCGGGCGGCGCGGGCACGTCCACCCACCTGAATGGCGAGCTGATGAACCAGGCGACGGGGCTGGATGTGACGCATGTACCCTACAAAGGCAGCGCCCCGGCTGTGCAGGACTTGATCGGTGGACAGACGCAGTTATTGATCGATGCGGGACCGGTGCTGCTGCCGCAGGTCAAGGGCGGCAAGCTCAAGGCGCTGGCAGTGACGGGCCCGCGCCGCGACCCGCAGTTGCCTGACGTGCCCACAGTGAGCGAACTGGGCCTTGGGGGCATGGAGTCCGTCGGCTTCCAGGGACTGGTGGGCCCCGCAGGGCTGCCCAAAGAGGTGGTGGACAAGCTGGCTACCGAATTGGCCAAGGTGCTTGCTCAAGCGGAGGTGAAGGCCAAGTTTGCGTCCACAGGTTCGGAGGTACATTCTCTCGGACCCGCGGAATTCTTCAGCTTTGTGAAGGGCGAGAACGACAAGTGGGCCAAGCTGATCCGCGAGCGCAAGCTCGAACTGGATTGACGGGTGTGCCCTGACGGCCGCCCATCGAACTCTTCTCCATTGGCTCTCACCATGAATCTGCATTTTTCTCGCTGCCAGTTGGTGGCCGCCGCTGCGGTCGCGTTGGCGGTCTCGCCCGTCGTGGCTTCGGCCCAGGCGTGGCCAGCCAAACCTATCCGCATCATCGTGGCCTACCCGGCGGGGGGCGTGAGCGACAACATCGCCCGCGCGCTGGCCGACAAGCTGGCCGTGCAACTGGGCACCCCCGTGGTCATTGAAAACAAGGCAGGCGCCAGCGGCAGCCTGGGCGTGGACGCGGTGGCCAAGGCGGCGCCCGACGGCTACACGCTGGGTTTTGCAGCGGTCAGCCCCCTGGCGCTCAATCCGCACCTGGGCAAGTCCCCCTTCGATCCGCAAAAGGACATTGCCCCGGTGGTCAGCGTGATGTATTCGCCCGTGCTGCTGCTGGGCACGCCCGCGAGCCGTGCGACCGACTTCAAGGACCTGATCGCGCGTGCGCGGGCCCAGCCCGGCACGGTGCGCTGGGCCACGTCGGGGCAGGCGTCGCTGGGGCACATCATGCTGGAGCAGATCCAGTCGGTGGCGCAGGTGCAGATCACGCACATCCCCTACAAGGGCGGCGGCCAGCAGATGAATGACGCGCTGGGCGGGCAGTTCGAGGTGCTATCGACCAACGCCGGCCCTGCGGTGCTGCAGCACATTCAGGCGGGCAAGCTCAAGCCGCTGGCGGTGGGGGCTCCGGCGCGGCTGGATTCGCTGCCCCAGGCGCCCACGCTGGCCGAGCTGGGTCAGCCAGCGGCCAATCTCTCGTCCCTGTTCGGCATCTATGCCCCGGCGCAGACGCCCAAGACGGTCATCACGCGCATCAACACCGAGGTGAACAAGGCGCTGGCGCTGCCGGACATCCGCGCCAAGCTCGATGCCACCGACAACGTGCCCACCGGCGGCACCACGGCCGAGTTCGCGCGCCAGATCGCGCTGGAGTCCGAGAACAACGCGCGCATCATCCGCGCGGCGGGAATCCAGGGCAACTGACCGTTTGCACTGGTTGAAGCCCCAGAAACGCCACAGGCCCTGTCGAAGCAGGGCCTATGGGCTTTTTGGGGGGAAGAGCGGGGCTATTCTTCGTTCAGGCTCTCGGCCCAGGTCAGCGCCTGCAGGTGGGCCCAGTTCACCTGGCGGTTGGACAGGTGCAGTGCATCGGCGTTCTTGGCAAAAGCCACCTCGTCGCCGCTTTCGCAGGCCTTGGTCAGCTCCAGGAACGGGGCAAACACACCGGTGCCGCGCAGCAGGGCGTCCATCACCGGTTCGGGCAGGGCCACGGACTCCAGTGCCTTTTCGAGCGGCACGCCCAGCATGGTGTCCAGCAGCGAGAAAACGCCGACCACGAAGGCGTTGTCGCATTCTTCGGGCGGCAGCAGCTCGGCAGCCAGCAGCTCCATCAGGCGGCCGCGCACCACGGCAGTCTGGCCCACGGCCGGTGGCGCTCCACCCGCCCGCGAGGTGGTCATCAAGAGGGCTGCCCAGCGGAACAGCTTTTTCAGCCCCAGGATCATCACTGCATGGCGGAACGAGGTGATCTCGCACGACAGGCCAAAACCCGAGGAGTTGATGAAACGCAGCAGGTTGAAAGACAGGGTGGGGTCTTTCTTGAGCAGGTCTTCGATCTCGGCCGTGCTGGCCTGTTTGCGCACCAGGTTGATGAGCTGAATGATCGTGGCCTGCGAGGGGCGGATGGTGGTGGCCTTGACCAGCGAGGGGTGAGCAAACCAGTAGCCCTGGAACAGCTTGACGCCCAGGTCACGCATCAGCTCATATTGCGCCGCCGTTTCGACCTTCTCGGCCACCAGCTTGGCCTTGCTGTGGGTGGTGGCAAATTTGACCAGGGGGGCTGCCAGCTCGGGCTTGAAGGCCTGCATGTCCAGCTTGATAAAGGCCGCCAGGGGCAGCCAGCTGGTGTAGGCGCGCTTGAGGGCCTGCTGGTCAAACGCCAGGCGAAAGCCGCGTGTGCGCAATGCTTCCAGGGTAGGCAGGCGGCCTTCGATTTCTTCGGGGGTGGCGCCGTCGGGCAGGGGGGGGACTTCCAGCACCACCTTTTCAGGGTGGATCAGCTCCAGGTGGCCGCCCGAGAGGCTGTCGTGCGTGCAGTTGATGAACACCGTCTTCTTGCCGACCAGGGCCTCGGTGCCCGCATAGGACAGGGCGTTGAACAGCAGGGCCGCATCGCTGGCGGCGGTGTGCGAGTCGGACGCGGTGGAGCGGTCGAACAGCTCGTAGCCATAGACCGCGCGGCTTTCGTCCACGATGGCCTGGCGCGCAATGATGGCAAGGTTCTCGTCCACGGGATCGACCACAGGCGCTGCGGCGTCCGGGGTGTCTTGTTCGGGTGTGCTCGACATGGGGTCCACTGAAATGAAAGGCTGGCGATCATTCTAGACCGCCGGGCGTTGGCAGAGAACCAAAGTCTTGCCAGGGGCCGCCGGTGTGGCGGCGGTACCTGTCAGTCGCTGATGTGGTCGGCCCAGGCCAGCGCCTGCAGGTGGGCAAAGTTGATCTGCTGGCTGGTCAGGTGCAGCAGGCCAGCAGCGCGGTCAAACAGGGCGTCGTCGCTGGACTCGCAGGCCTCCGCCAGGGTCAGCAGGTCGCCCAGGAAGCCCTCGCGCCGCAGCAGCGCGGCCGCCACGGGCTCGGGCACGTTGAGCAGGCCAATGGCCGACTCCATGGGCATGGAGAGCATCACATCCAGCAGCGAGAAGATGCCCACCACAAAGGCCTGGTCGGCATCCTCGGGCGGCAGGGTCTCCAGCGCCAGCAGCTCCATCAGGCGCCCGCGCACCACGGCGGTGTGGCCCACTGACGACGGCGTGCCGTTGTTGCGCGACGCGGTCAGCAGCAGCGCGGCCCAGCGGAACAGCTTTTTCAGGCCCATGAGCATCACGGCCTGGCGGAACGAGGTGATCTCGCGTGACAGGCCAAAGCCGGCCGAATTGATGAGGCGCATCAGGTTGAAGGCCAGGCCCGCATCCTTCTTGAGCACTTCCTCAATCTCGTCCGTGCTGGCCTGTTTGCGCACCTGGTTGATCAGCTCAATGATGCTGGCCTGGGACGGCGTGAGCAGCTTGGTCTCGACCAGGGCCGGGCGGGCAAACCAGTAGCCCTGGAACAGCTGCACGCCCTGGCTGGACACCATGTCGTACTGCTGGGCGGTCTCCACCTTCTCCGCGATCAGCTCGGCTTTGCTGTGGCGGCCTGCGTAGCTGATTAGCACGGCCAGCTGGTCGGGCGCCAGCACCGACAGGTCCAGCTTGATGTAGTCCGCCAGGGGCAGCCAGGGGGCGTACGCCGACTGCAGCACCGTGTGGTTGAAGGCCAGGTGAAAGCCCCGGTCGCGCAGCCCGGTCAGGATGGGCAGGCGCGTGGCGACCTCTTCGGCGGCCGCATGGCCCAGGGGCGGAATCTCCAGCACCACCTTGTCCGGGTCCACCAGCTCCAGGTGGCCGCCCGACAGGCTTTCGTGGGTGCAGTTGACGAAGATCAGCTTCTTGCCCACCAGCTCTTCGGTGCCGGCGTGCGATAGGGCGGTGAACACCAGGATCACGTCGGTCGCGGCCGTGTGGGCGGCGCCGCTGCGCGAGCGGTTGAACAGCTCGTAGCCCACCACCACCTGCTGCGCGTTCACGATGGCTTGGCGCGCAATCATGGCGACCGACGACTGGTTGCCGGGTGGGGGCGCGGGCGGTGTGCCGGGGGTGAAAGCTTGGGTCATGGGTGTGGGCTGGGTGTTCTTGAAATAGGAAGCGCGGGCCCGCAGAGGGCATCGCCGGGAATTGTAGGAGTCATCGTATTCCCCTCAGGTTGTCCGCAGGCTCTATGCCAGGGTGTGCGGGTCAGGCTTGCTGCAGCCAGCTCAGCTCGGCGTCGCTGAACCCGGCGCTGCGTCGCGCGGACTCATTGAACGGAGGCTTCAGGCGGGGCGCTTCGTACTTCTGTACCAGCGCGCCGTACAGGGTTTCCGGGTCCTGGCCCGCGCGTTCGCACAGCCAGCGGTACCAGTGGTTGCCGATGGCCACATGGCCCACCTCGTCGTGCAGGATCACATCCAGGATGGCAACGGCGGTCAGGGCATCGGGTGTGCCCACCTGGCGCAGCTTGGCCTGAATCTGCGGCGTGGCATCCAGCCCCCGGGCTTCGAGCGTGCGGGGCACCAGGGCCATGCGCGCCAGCACGTCGTGCCGGGTCTTCTCGCACATGGTCCACAGGCCTTGGTGGGCCGGAAAGTCGCCATAGTCGTGGCCCTGGCTGCGCAGGTGGTCGCGCAGCAGGCGGAAGTGTTTGGCCTCTTCGGCCGCCACGCGCATCCAGTCCAGGTAGTAATCGCGCGGCATGCCGTCAAAGCGCCACACGGCGTCCAGCGCCAGGTTGATGGCGTTGAACTCGATGTGTGCGATGGCGTGGATGAGAATGGCGCGGCCCTCGGGAGTGGCGGGCGAGCGGCGGGCCACCTGGGTGTGGCGCAGCAGCTCGGGGCGCTCGGGGCGGCCGGGCAGGGCGTCTGGATCGGTGGGGGCCGCAGGGGCGGTGTCTGCTATTGAAAGCGTAGCTGCTTGGGCAAACAGTTCTAGCGCTGCAGCCGCTTTTTGTTCGGGGTCTGCCAGGCACAAGACCTGCAGTGCACGGTGGCGAAGCTCCATCCTTACAATTCTAGGCCTTGCCATCGGCACCAAGGCTTGCGCTTTGTAACGATTGGCGACCTCTCAGGGCGCGCCATGGCGTGCCGCTTCTTTGGTTTCTGCGGAGTGGGTGCATGGCAATTTACGAACTCGACGGTGTGGCTCCCCAAGTGGCAGCGTCGGCCTGGGTGGCCGACAGCGCACAGGTGATGGGCAATGTGGTGCTGGGCGAAGACGCCAGCGTGTGGTTTGGCACCGTGGTGCGCGGCGACACCGAGAGCATCACCATCGGCGCGGGCTCCAACATCCAGGACGCGAGCGTGCTGCATGCTGACTTCGGCAAGCCCCTGGTGGTGGGCGAGCGGGTGACGGTGGGCCACCAGGTCATGCTGCACGGCTGCACCATCGGCGACGAATCGCTGATCGGCATTGGCGCCGTGGTGCTCAATGGCGCCAAGATTGGCAAGAACTGCCTGGTGGGCGCGGGCGCGCTGGTCACCGAGGGCAAGGAGTTTCCCGATGGCTCCATGATCATCGGCAGCCCCGCCAAGGCGGTGCGTGAACTCACCCCCGAGCAGATCGAAGGCCTGCGCCAGAGCGCCCAACACTACATTGACAATGCGCGCCGCTTCCAACGCGGCCTGCGCAAGATTGGCTGAGCGGGCATCTTCCCCGCCTGCCACCTCATTTTTCCTGGAACCCTGCGTGTCTGAACTCCACAAGTTTCTTTTCGATGGTCTGCCGGTGCGCGGCATGATCGTGCGCCTGACCGATGCCTGGACCGAGATCCTGAAGCGCCGGGCGGGCAACACCGCCACCGGCGCCTACCCCGCGCCGGTGAGCGAGTTGCTGGGCGAGATGGCCGCCGCCGGTGTGCTCATGCAGTCCAACATCAAGTTCAACGGTGCGCTGGTGCTGCAGGTGTTTGGGGACGGCCCGGTCAAGCTGGCCGTGGCCGAAGTGCAGTCGGACCTGAGCCTGCGCGCCACCGCTACGGTGAACGGCGAGGTGCTGCCGGACGCAAAGCTGAGCCAGATGGTCAATGTGGGCGGCGGTGGCCGCTGCGCCATCACGCTCGACCCCAAGGACCGCCACCCGGGCCAGCAGCCGTACCAGGGTGTGGTGCCGTTGCATGGCGACCACCACGAAAAGCTGGAGCGCCTGTCGGACGTGCTGCAGCACTACATGCTGCAGTCCGAGCAGCTCGACACCATTCTGGTGCTGGGCGCCAACGACCAGGTGGCGGCAGGCCTCTTGATCCAGCGCATGCCCATCAAGGGCGAGGGCAACCTGGCCGCGGGCCTCTCGCACCGCGAGAACGAAGACCAGATCGGCCACAACGAGGACTACAACCGCATTGCGCACCTGGCCTCCAGCCTGACCCGTGAGGAACTGCTGACGCTGGACGTGGACACCATCCTGCGCCGCCTGTTCTGGGAAGAAAAGCTGCTGCGCTTTGAACCCCAGCAGGGCGCCAGCGGCCCACGTTTTGCCTGCACCTGCAGCCGCGAGCGCGTGAGCAACATGCTGCGCAACCTGGGCGCTGAAGAGGCTGAGAGCATCCTGGCTGAGCGCGATGACATCGAGGTGGGTTGCGAGTTTTGCGGGCAGCAATACCGCTTTGATGCGGTGGATGCGGCGCAGATTTTTGTCTCGCAAGGCGCTGCGCAGCCCCCGGGGCCGACTGGCATCCAGTAACGTTCAGCCGTTGCTTGCTTGCTTGCGGGCGCGGCGGTTGGCTGACCATCGTTGACAATCGCCCCCGCCATCCACGCCTAAGATTCCTGGGTCCCTACTCAACAGTGCTGCAGCAGTGCATGTTGTGGCGGGGACCGAAGCATACGGCCGGACCGCAAGGCCTGTGTGCGTTCAAGCGATCAGTTCCGGTCGCGCAGGAAATGAACGAGGGGTGTCATGCAGTTTCTTCGCCGTGTTCTGGGGAGCCACCGGGCCAGCTCGGCTGCGCCTCCGCTGGCGCTGTACGACAGTGCAGCGGCACCAGACTCGCGGCGTGCTGACACCCTGCTCGCCGCGCTGGACATCGACGCAGCCATCAACGCCCACGAGCGGTGGAAAGACCGGCTGATGGACTACCTGGAGGGCCGCACCACCGTCGGGCTGGACCCGGCCCAGGTGCGCCGCGCTGACCAGAGCGCGCTGGGCCGCTGGCTGCATGGCGTGGGCGGCGAGTTGCTGGGCGACCAGCCTGCCTATCCGCTGCTGGTGGCGCGCTACCAATACTTTCATGAGCAGGCTGCCACCCTGGTGGAACTGGCCCAGCAGGGCGAATGGGACCGGGCCGTGCAGGTGCTCAATGGCGGTTACCGCTACGGCTCCAGCCAGGTGGTGTTGCTTCTGAAGGAGCTCAAACGCGGTCTGGCGTAACGGCTGGTGGCGGTGTCGTATCCCGCTGCTCGACCAGTGCGGTGAACAGCCGATGCTCACAAATGGGGTCGCTGCACTTCTCGCAGTTCCAGGCGCGCAACCGGGCCGTTCTGGGCGCGTTTTCAATGTCTAATGCGGCTCTTGCGCTAGTAGAATATGCCTTAGGCGCTACTTTTTGTATAGCAATGAGGGCGTTGCGAGTGCGTTGCTCGCCGGTGCCGTACACCACGCGGTAGGGTATGGATGCAGCCGCCAGGGCGGTGCGCAGCTGGGCATCGCGAGCCTCCTGCGCGGCCCGTTCGTCGGCAGGGCAGGGCTGGTCGAGACCCATCAGCAGGGTCAGTGCCACCGCCTCAGATGCCGGCTGCGGCATGGTCGGTGTGTGGGTCAGGTGCGGGTGGTGCAGGGCGATATGCACCGTGCCGGGGATGATGTGCTGCTGTAGCGCCTGTGCCAATGCCTCTACGCCCGTGTGGGGGGCGCCCAGCAATGCAATCCAGGGAGTGGTGGGAGAGGGCTGCCGCACGGCAATGAGTGAAGCGCAGGCCTTGGTCAATGTCTGCGTGGTGAGAGGGGTCGGCGCAGGGCAGTAGTCAATGCAGCAATAGGGCCCGGCAACGCAGGTCAGCGGGGCGTGAACTGCACGTACACCTCGTTGGGCTTGACCATGCCCAGCTCGCTGCGCGCTTTTTCTTCCACCATGTCCAGGCCTTCCTTGAGGTCGTGGACCTCCGAGGTCAGCCGCGCATTCACTTGGCGGGCCTGCTCATTGGCCGCCTTTTGCACATCAATCTGCCGCTGCATCGCATTGACGCGCGGCACGCTGCCCCGCCCCAGCCAGAGCTGGGCGTGCAGCGCTGCCAGCAACGCCAGCAGGATGACGGGGACGATGCGGGAGACCAACGGTCAACCTTTACTGTTGCAACTATGTTTCGCCGCCGGGCCGCCCCAAGGCGAAACGCGGCCCCCTTGGGGGGCAGGGAGCCACACGCAGTGGACGACCGTGGGGGCCATTACTTCAGGTTGTAGAACGCAGCGCGGCCAGGGTACTGTGCGATGTCGCCCAGGTCTTCTTCAATGCGCAGCAGCTGGTTGTACTTGGCGATGCGGTCCGAGCGGCTCAGCGAACCGGTCTTGATCTGGCCGGCGTTGGTGCCCACCGAGATGTCAGCAATGGTGCTGTCTTCGGTTTCGCCCGAGCGGTGCGAGATCACTGCGGTGTAGCCAGCGCGCTTGGCCATTTCGATGGCAGCAAACGTTTCGGTCAGCGTGCCGATCTGGTTGATCTTGATAAGGATCGAGTTGGCGATGCGCTTGTCGATGCCTTCCTTCAGGATCTTGGTGTTGGTCACGAACAGGTCGTCGCCTACCAGCTGCACCTTGTCGCCCAGGCGTTCGGTCAGGTGTTTCCAGCCATCCCAGTCGCCTTCGTGCATGCCGTCTTCGATGCTGATGATCGGGTACTTGTCCACCCAGGCGGCCAGCATGTCGGTCCATTGCTGGGCGGTGAGCTTCAGGCCGCCTTCGCCTTCCAGCACATAGTGGCCATCCTTGTAGAACTCGCTCGCGGCGCAGTCCAGGCCCAGTGCAATCTGATCGCCCGCCGTGTAGCCTGCGGCTTCGATGGCCTGCAGGATGAGGCGGATGGCCGCTTCGTGGTTCTCGACGCTAGGAGCGAAGCCGCCCTCGTCGCCCACGGCGGTGCTGATGCCCTTGTCGTGCAGGATTTTCTTGAGCGCGTGGAACACCTCGGCACCCCAGCGCACGGCTTCGCGGAACGTGGGTGCGCCCACGGGGATGATCATGAACTCCTGCAGGTCCAGGCTGTTGTTGGCGTGTGCGCCGCCGTTGATCACGTTCATCATGGGCACGGGCAGTTGCACGCTGCCCATGCCGCCCAGGTAGCGGTACAGAGGCAGGCCGGATTCTTCGGCGGCAGCGCGGGCCACGGCCATGGACACGGCCAGCATGGCGTTGGCGCCTAGGCGGCTCTTGTTCTCGGTGCCATCCAGGTCGATCAGGGTCTTGTCCAGGAACGCCTGCTCGGAGGCATCCAGGCCCAGCACGGCTTCGCTGATCTCGGTGTTGATGTATTCCACGGCCTTGAGCACGCCCTTGCCCAGGTAGCGGCCCTTGTCGCCATCACGCATTTCAATGGCTTCGCGGCTGCCGGTAGAGGCGCCCGACGGCACAGCGGCCCGGCCCATCACGCCCGATTCGAGCAACACGTCGCATTCGACGGTGGGGTTGCCGCGGCTGTCCAGAATCTCGCGACCGACGATGTCAACGATGGCACTCATGGTTTTCCTTTTGCAGAAGTTTTAAATCAAATCAGTCCCTAGCGCACGATGTGTAGGCGCTAGCAGCTATCAATGAGGGAGCAATGTTTGTGGGTGCGCGCTCAGACGCCTTCGACGCACACCATGCGCATGATGGCTGCGCCTTCGCGGGCGGCCTTGGCTTTCTGGTACTCGGGCGTGTCGTAGAAAGCACGGGCGGCCTCAAAGCTCGGGAATTTCAGCAGCACGGTGCGGCCGGGGTTCCAGTCGCCTTCCAGCACTTCCACCTTGCCGCCGCGAATGCACACCTCGGCGCCATGCGCCTGCATGGCCAGGGTGCTCCACTTTTTGTACTCTTCGTACTGCTCAGGGTTGGTGACGGTGACGGATGCGATGACGTAACCACTGCTCATGTCTCAAGCTCCAAAGTTGTTTTCGAGGAATCCGTTTTTCTTGGTGACGTCGTCGAGCGCCACCAAGGTCTCCAGCAGCGCCTTCATGTGCTTGAGTGGAACGGCATTGGGGCCGTCCGACCAGGCTTCGGCAGGGCGGGGGTGGGTTTCCATGAACAGGCCCGCTACGCCCACGGCCACGCCAGCACGCGCCAGCACGGGCACCATGTCGCGCGCGCCGCCGCTCACGGCGCCCAGGCCGCCGGGCTTTTGCACCGAGTGGGTCACGTCGAACACCACCGGGGCGCCAGAGTTGCGCATCTCGGCCAAGCTGGTCATGTCGGCCACGAGGTTGTTGTAGCCAAAGCTCACGCCGCGCTCGCAGGCCAGGAAGCGGTCTTCTGACAGGCCCACCTCGGCCGCTGCCGACCGGGCCTTGTCGATGACGTTCTTCATGTCCCAGGGCGCGAGGAACTGGCCCTTCTTGATGTTGACTGGCTTGCCTGACTGGGCCACCGCACGGATGAAATCCGTCTGGCGGCACAGGAACGCGGGTGTTTGCAGCACGTCCACCACGCTGGCCACTTCGGCCACATGCGAGGTGTCGTGCACATCGGTCAGGATGGGCAGCTGCAGCTGGCGGCGCACTTCGTCCAGTATCTTCAGGCCTGCTTCCAGTCCCACGCCACGCTTGCTGGTGCCGGAGGAGCGGTTGGCCTTGTCAAAGGAGCCTTTGTAGATCAGCGGGATGCCCAGCGGTGCACAGGCTTCCTTGAGCTGGCCCGCGACGTCGAGCGACATCTCCAGGCCTTCGATGGAGCAGGTACCCGCGATCAAGAAGAAACGCTGGTCCAGGCCGACATTGAATCCGCACAGCTGCATGGTGAGGTCCCCTTAGGCTTTTTTCGCGGCTTGCTGGTGTTCCACAGCCGCCTTGATGAAGGCGTTGAACAGCGGGTGGCCGTTCCAGGGCGTGGACTTGAACTCGGGGTGGAACTGCACGCCGATGAACCAGGGGTGGACGTTTTGGGGCAGCTCCACGATCTCGGTGAGCTGCTCGCGCTGCGTGAGCGCCGAGATCACGAGGCCGGCCTTGCGCAGCTGGTCCAGATAGTTCACGTTGGCTTCGTAGCGGTGGCGATGGCGCTCGGTGACCACATCGCCGTAAATGCTGTGCGCCAGCGTGTCCTTGGCCACGTCCGAGCTTTGCGCGCCCAGGCGCATGGTGCCGCCCAGGTCGGAGTTCTCGTCGCGGGTCTTGATGGTGCCGTCGGCGTCCTTCCACTCGGTGATCAGTGCGATCACGGGGTGGGGCGTGGTGGGGTCGAACTCGGTGCTGTTGGCGTTGGCCAGGCCGGCCACATGGCGCGCGTATTCGATGGTGGCCACCTGCATGCCCAGGCAGATGCCCAGGTAGGGCACCTTGCGCTCGCGCGCAAACTGGGCCGTAGCGATCTTGCCTTCCACGCCGCGCTGGCCGAAGCCGCCGGGCACCAGGATGGCGTCGTACTTGGCGAGCTTGGCGGCTGCGTCGGCGCTGTCGATGGTTTCGGAATCGACGTGGTCGATCTTCACGCGCACATGGTTGCGCATGCCGGCGTGGCGCAGGGCCTCGTTGACCGACTTGTAGCTGTCCGACAGGTCCACGTACTTACCGACCATGGCGATGGTGACTTCGCCTTGGGGGTGCTCGGTCTCGTGCACCAGATCGTCCCAGCGCTTGAGGCTGGTGGGCGGGGTGTTCAGGCGCAGCTTGTCGCAGATCAGGCCGTCCAGGCCCTGCTCGTGCAGCATGCGGGGCACCTTGTAGATGGTGTCCACGTCCCACATGCTGATCACGCCCCATTCGGGCACGTTAGTAAACAGCGAGATTTTGGCGCGCTCTTCCTCGGGAATGCGGCGGTCGGCGCGGCACAAGAGGGCGTCGGCCTGGATGCCGATCTCGCGCAGTTTCTGCACGGTGTGCTGGGTGGGCTTGGTCTTGAGCTCGCCCGCTGCCGCAATCCAGGGCAGGTAGGTCAGGTGCACGAAGGCCGCGTTGTTGGGGCCCATGCGCAGGCTCATCTGGCGCACGGCTTCGAGGAAGGGCAGCGATTCGATGTCGCCCACCGTGCCGCCGATTTCGACGATGGCCACGTCCACGGCATCGGGCGTGCCGATGCCCGCGCCGCGCTTGATGAACTCCTGGATTTCGTTGGTGACGTGCGGGATCACCTGCACGGTCTTGCCCAGGTAGTCGCCGCGGCGCTCCTTCTCCAGCACGGACTGGTAGATCTTGCCCGTGGTGAAGTTGTTGGTTTTCTTCATGCGCGTTTCGATGAAACGCTCGTAGTGGCCCAGATCCAGGTCGGTTTCTGCGCCGTCATCGGTCACGAACACCTCGCCGTGCTGGAACGGCGACATGGTGCCCGGGTCTACGTTGATGTAGGGGTCAAGCTTGATGAGGGTGACTTTGAGTCCCCGCGATTCGAGGATCGCGGCAAGGGAGGCTGAGGCGATTCCCTTACCGAGGGAAGACACCACACCGCCGGTGACGAAGACAAATTTGGTCATGTCTTTTTTGGTGGTGGGAAATTGGGATTATAGATGGCACCCCGGCGACACCCCCGGGGGCAGGGTCACCCCCGTCTGCTAAATTCGCCCCATGAATGAGCTTGCTGGCAAACACATTGTTCTGGGTCTGAGTGGGGGCGTGGCTTGCTACAAGGCAGCCGATCTGTGCCGCCAGCTCATCAAGGAGGGCGCCACCGTGCAGGTGGTGATGACCGAGGCGGCCGAGCAGTTCATCACCCCGGTCACCATGCAGGCCCTGTCAGGCCGCACGGTGTATGGCTCGCAATGGGATGCCCGCGAGCCCAACAACATGCCCCACATCAATCTGAGCCGCGAGGCCGACGCGATCCTGATCGCGCCGTGCAGTGCGGACTTCATCGCGCGCCTGGTGCAGGGGCGTGCGGACGAGCTGCTCAGCCTGCTGTGTCTGGCGCGCCCCGCGCAGCGCGTGCCTTTGCTGCTGGCCCCTGCCATGAACCGCGAAATGTGGGCCCATCCCGCCACGCAACGCAATCTGGCGCAGGTGGCGCAGGACGGTGCCGTGGTGCTGGGCGTGGGCAATGGCGACCAGGCCTGTGGCGAGACGGGTGACGGCCGCATGCTGGAGTCGCTGGAGCTGCTGGACGAGCTGATCGCTTTTTTCACGCCCAAGACCCTTGCGGGCCGGTCGGTGCTCGTCACGGCGGGGCCCACGTTTGAAGCCATTGATCCGGTGCGTGGCATCACCAACCTGTCGAGCGGAAAGATGGGCTTTGCCGTGGCCCGCGCGGCGCGCGAGGCGGGTGCCGATGTCACCCTGGTCGCGGGGCCTGTGCATGTGCCCACGCCACGTGGTGTGCGGCGCGTCAATGTGCAGTCTGCCCAGGAGATGCTGGCAGCCGTGCAGCGGCATGTGCAGGCAGCCTCGGTGTTTGTTGCCACGGCTGCGGTGGCCGACTGGCGCCCGGCCCACGCGTCTGACCAGAAGATCAAAAAAGACGGCTCCGGCCAGTCTCCATCGCTGGAGTTTGTCGAGAACCCCGACATTCTGGCCACCATCGCCAAGTCGCCCCATGCGCTGGAAGGCGACCTTTTCTGCGTGGGTTTTGCCGCCGAAAGCCATGACCTGCTGGCCCATGCCACAGCCAAAAGGGCGCGCAAGGGCGTTCCCTTGTTGGTTGGCAATATTGGCCCCGCCACCTTTGGGCAGGACGATAACGCGCTGTTGCTGGTGGACGCGCAGGGCCACCGTGAGCTGCCCCGCGCGTCCAAACGGGTGCTGGCGCAGCAGCTCATTGCGGAGATCGCCGCGCGTTTGCCATCTCTGCGTTCTTGACGATCACCACCGTGGGGAGGTGTGATGACAACTGGTGCTACCAAGCCTGATTGGGACACGCCGCCTGATGGCGATTTTGCGGCCTATGTGGAGCGCCTGACCGCCCAGAAACCCCTGCAGAACGCCCCGGTGACGCAGGCTCCTGCTGCCGCTGTTGCTGCTGTCGGCAGAGCGGCCCAGGCGCCCAACACCGGTGCACAAGCTCAGGCTCTGCCGCCCGATCTGTTGCAGGTGATGCGTCCGCTGGCCGGTGTATTGCGCACGGTGCGTGCGGTGTTGCTCGTGATGGTGGTGTTGCACGGCTTTGCCCTTTTCCTGATCGGTCATGGCTCGTTGCCCGGTCTGGTGGTCATGGGCGTGGTGTGGTGGGGGCTGGGCTGGCTGATGCAATCGGCAGCGCAGCTCGGAGGGGCTCAAGCCTCGGGGATGAATACAGCGACGCAGGCCTTGCAGGATCGCTTGCGACAAGTGGCGCAGCAGCGCAGTGGTACAGGATTAGGAACAGGAAAGAAAAAACCGTGAAGATTGACGTGAAGATTCTCGACCCGCGCATGGCGGACCAATTGCCGACCTATGCCACGCCCGGTAGCGCGGGGCTGGACCTGCGTGCCTGCCTGGATGCGCCGCTGACCCTGCAGCCCAACGCCTGGCAACTGGTGCCCACGGGCATTGCGATCTACCTGCAAGACCCAGGCTATGCCGCACTGATCTTGCCGCGCTCGGGCCTGGGCCATAAACATGGCATCGTGCTCGGCAACTTGGTGGGGTTGATCGACAGCGACTACCAGGGGCAGCTCATGGTAAGCGCCTGGAACCGCAGCAACGTGGCTTTCACTCTGGAGCCTATGGAGCGGTTGGCCCAGCTGGTGATTGTTCCGGTGGTGCAGGCCCAGTTCAACGTCGTCACCGAGTTCGCAGCCACACAGCGGGGTGAGGGCGGGTACGGCTCCACGGGCAAGTCCTGAGGCGCACCAGCTGATAGCGTGGTGCTCCCGGGGCCGCGTAGCCGGTTTGTAAGAATCCGCTTACGTTTCGATGGGTCTGTTACCGACCTCCCGATGGCCCCTGTGTCTACGCTACGGCATCCTCGGGCGTTGTTCCAATCAGCACATGGGCATTGAGCTGGAATCCTTCTGGATTCTTTTGCCAATGCGTAGCCCGACAACTTCAGGAGATTGAACATGCAATTCCACCGTCCTCTCGCCCTCGTGGGCACCGTGGTTCTGGCTGCTTCGCTGGCCGCTTGCGGCCACAGCCGCCCCGCCCCCGCGCCGCAGTATTCCGGCGGCTATTCCAGTGGGTACCAGACGGCTCCTGCCTATCCGCAGCAACAAGCGGGCACAGAATATGGCCGCGTTTCCAACATTGAGGTCCTGCAAGGACGCAGCCAAGGCCAGACCACTGGCACGGGTGCCGTTCTGGGCGCCGTGGTGGGTGGCGTGCTGGGCAACCAGGTGGGCAAGGGCACGGGTCGCGCCGCAGCCACTGCGGTGGGCGTGCTGGGTGGTGCAGTGGCTGGCAACGCCATCGAAGGCCGCAACAACCAGGAATACGTGCAGGGATACCGGCTGTCTGTGCAGCTGGACCAAGGTGGCTACCGCGTGTACGACGTGAGCAGCCCGGGTGACCTGCGCATCGGTGACCGCGTGCGTCTGTACAACGGCCAGATCTCGCGCATGTGATCTGATCGACACCACAAAAAACGGGCGCCCCGATTTGATTCGGGGCGCCCGTTGTGCTTTTTGAACCGGTTCTTAGGGAGATCAGTGCAGCAACGAGCTGCCTGGAGCCTGGGGCTGAACGCGGAAGAAGCCGGTTCCTGCCGTGCCGCGTCCAATTTCCTCTTCGGTGGCCTCGCGCACGGCCTCTACGGTCAGTTGCAGGCGCAGCGCGATGCCCGCCAGCGGGTGGTTGCCGTCGAGCACGATGTGGTCGGGGTAGATCTCGGCCACGGTGTACAGGGCGGTGCGGGGGGCATCGGGGTTGCAGCCTTCGGGCAGCGCCATGCCGTCAAAGGTCATGCCTTCTTCGATCTCGGCGGGGAAAAGGGCGCGTGGCTCCAAGAACAGCAATTGGTCATTGAAGTCACCGAAGGCGTCCTCGGGTTCGAGGTGCAGCGCCAGCTTGGCGCCCGGGCCATGGCCTTGCAAGGCCTCTTCGATGCGGGGCAGGAGATCATCACCGCCCACCAAAAACTCCACAGGTTCGTCGAGCACGTCCAGCTCTTCGCCCAGGGTGTCTTTCAGGGTCCAGGTCAGTGCGACCACACATTGTTGGGTAATTTCCATAGGAGAATTGTCGCAGTTTGACCAACGGCCCCGCAAAGGGGCAAGACTTTCCTCATGGACATTCAGCAACCCCTGGCGCTGCTCGGCGGCCTCACTCCCGCGCAATTCATGCGCCGCCACTGGCAGAAGAAGCCCTTGCTGGTGCGCCAGGCGATCCCGCAGTTTGCACCGCCGGTGCTGCGGACCGAGCTGTTTGCGCTGGCTGCCCAAGAGGGCGTGGAGTCGCGTTTGGTGCAACTGGTCAAGGGCGTTTGGAAGCTGCGCCACGGGCCCTTCAGCCGCCGAGCACTGCCTGCGTTGCAGCAGCCCGACTGGACGCTGCTCGTGCAGGGCGTCGATCTGCACAACGACGCGGTGCATGCGCTGATGCAACAGTTTCGTTTTGTGCCCGAGGCGCGGCTGGACGATCTCATGATCAGCTACGCCAGCAACGGCGGTGGCGTAGGGCCTCATTTCGACAGTTACGACGTCTTTTTGCTGCAGGCGCACGGCAAGCGGCGCTGGCGCATCGGGCGCCAGAAGGATCTGTCGCTGCGCGACGGCATTCCCTTGAAGATATTGGCCGAGTTTGAGCCCGAAGAAGAGTTTGTGCTGGAGCCGGGCGACATGCTGTATCTGCCTCCGCGCTATGCCCACGACGGGATTGCCGAAGGCGAGTGCATGACGTATTCCATCGGTTTTCGCGCGCCAGCCCGCGCCGAGCTGGCGCAGGAGCTGCTGGTGCGTCTGGCGGAAGATGCCGGGGAGGATGATCATCCGTTGCTCTACCGCGATGCAGGGCAGGACGCAGTGGCGCAGCCAGCGCACATTCCCGCCGGACTGCAGGACTTTGCACGCGAGGCCCTGTCGCGTGCGCTGGCCCAGCCTCTGGTGCTGGAGCGCGCGCTGGGCGAGTACCTCACCGAGCCCAAGCCCAGCGTATGGTTTGAGCCGGGCGACACCCGGGTGATGCTGGAAGGGGTGCGGCTGGACCGCAAGAGCCGCATGATGTACGACGCACACCACATCTTCATCAACGGTGAAAGCTACCGTGCGGCAGGGCGTGACGCCACGCTGATGCGGCGCCTGGCCGATGAGCGCCAACTGTCGGCACGGGATCTAGCCCGGGCCAGCGACGATGCGCTGGAGCTGCTTTCGTCGTGGTGCGATGCGGGCTGGGCCCATGTCTGGGCCGGTGGAGAATGACCAGGAGCCAGTGATGACCGACACAGCCACCCCCTCTGCCGAGCCTTTGCGCGAGTTGCCCAGCGGGCGATTCAGCGGGCGCGAGACGTTCCAGCAACTGGTGCGCGACGCCATTGCGACGGCGGCGCGGGATGGCTGGCAGGAAATTTTCATCAGCGATGCCAACTTCCATGACTGGCCCCTGGGCGAGCGTGCGGTGGTCGACGCCTTGCAGGACTGGGCCCGCAGCGGCCGGCGCTTCACCATGCTGGCTTGCAGTTATGACGACGTGATCCGCCGCCATGCCCGCTTTGTGCGCTGGCGTGGCACCTGGGACCACATCATCACCTGCCGCCGCAACCCGGCCGCCGACCCGCTGGACTTGCCCAGTGCGCTGTGGTCGCCGCAATGGGTACTGCACCGGCTCGATCCCGAGCGCTGCGTGGGGGTCACCGGCAGCGAGGCCGATCGCCGGGTAATGCTGCATGAGACGCTCAACGAGTGGGTGCGCAGCAAAAGCGCGCCTGGATTCCCCTCCACCACGCTGGGGTTGTAGCTTTTGCCCCATTTTGGGGAGTGCCCGTTGGCAGGGCGCCACGCGGCGGTCGCGCCCGTCGGCATACTGCGCAAAGTCAAGCTGGCGTAAAGCTTTCGTCAGTGTTAGTCAGTATTGACTAAATACTAATATAATCTGCGGCTGTGCCCAAAAAGGTGCAACCAAGTGCATTGTGCCAATGCGTGCATGGGCTCAGGAAGCCTGACGCCGTGGCTTTTCAAGATTCTGTCTGTCCAAATAGGAAAATCGAAATGAAGAACTCTCTCGTTCTGGCCGCCCTGATCGCTGCTGCTGCACTCGCCGCTTGTGGCAAGAAGGAAGAACCCGCTCCAGCACCCGCTCCCGCTCCTGTGGAAGCTCCCGCCGCAGCACCTGCTCCCGCCGCCGAGCCAGCAGCTCCTGCCGCTTCCGACGCTGCTGCTCCTGCCGCCGCTGCACCTGCTGCTGACGCTGCTGCTCCTGCCGCTGACGCTGCCAAGGCTGCTGCTGACGCTGCTGCCACCGCCGCTACCGGCGCTTCCGCAGCCAAGTAAATCGCTGCAGGCTCTGGGCTGACCCCAAGGTCAGCCTGTGCCAGGGCCCCGCACCGCAAGGTCCGGGGCTTTTTTTATGCCCTTCGCCAGGGTGAGGCAGTCAAGGGCGCACGGTTCGGGCCATCAGGGGTTCACGTCGAACCATTGCGTCCCCTCGGTGGGGCTGGCGACCTGGATCTCCTCATCCGCCCAACCCAGCGCGGCAGCGAGCGATTGGCGAGCGAGGGCGGGGAGGTTGTTCTGCGCACTCAGGTGCGCCGCCACCACGCGCTGCAGGCCGTCATGCTGCACCGCGCGCAGGATCTCTGCAGTTGCTGTGTTGGCCAGGTGGCCGTACAGCCCCCCTACGCGGCGCTTCAGAAACGGCGGGTAGCGGGATGCGGCCAGCATGTCGGGGTCGTGGTTGGCCTCGATCATCAGTGCGTGGCATCCCTGCAGCTGCTGCAGCACATGGGAGCTGGCATGGCCCAGATCGGTCAGGACACCCAGGTGTGCGGCGCCGTCGGAGCAGCGCAGCTGCAGGGGCTCGCGGGCATCGTGCGGCACGGTGAACGGGCGGGCTTCGAACGCGCCCATGTCAATCGCTTCCATGTCGTGCGCCACCCGCAGCAAGCCGTCCAAGTCTGGCGCACCGAGGGCCGCGTACGTGCCCTCGCTCATCCACACGGGAATGCGAAAACGCAGCGCCACGGTCTGGGCACAGCCGATGTGGTCCGAGTGTTCGTGGGTGATGAAGAGGGCGTCCAGGTCTTCCACCTGCAACTGCGCTTGCGCCAGACGGGCTTGCAGCTGCCGGATGCCGAGCCCGCAGTCGATCAGGAGGCGGCGAACCTGGCTGCCACTGCGGCCTTCGACGACCGTGGCATTGCCAGTGCTGCCGCTGCCCAGGTTCTTGAATCGAAGCATGGCGGAGCGAAAGGGTGGGTTTGTGGCAGCCCAAAAAACCAGAGCCACCGTCCACCCGAAGGCGGAGGGGGCTCCAGAGGTGTGGGTGGCGGCCTTTCGGCCTGCGCCGCTTATTTCAGGTCGTCAGCAATCACGCGCACGATGCGCTCGGCATTGGCCGAGGTTTCGGGGGCTCCGGCTTCGTTGAGCACCGACACGGTGGTTGCTTCACCCTGGCTGCGCACCACGATGCGGTACTTGAGCGGAGGGGTCGCAGAAGTGGAACTGAACAGCTTGCTGAAGAAGCCAGGCTCTTTCTTCTCGGTGTCCGGCGCCACGTAGCGCACGAAGTACGTGCCTTCATTGCGGTTGCGGTCTTCCACCGTGAAGCCGGTGCGGTCCAGCGCCAGGCCCACACGGCGCCATGCGCGGTCAAAACCTTCGTCCAGTTGCACCACCGGCACATTGTTCACCGTGGCCATGCGGGCGGCCTGGGCGCGCGGTGCGGGGGCTGCGGCGACAGCCTTGGACTGCTCCTGGCTCACGCCCAGCTTGACCATCAGGCGGCGCAGGAATTCGGTTTCGAGTTCCGGGTCGGACGGGCGAGGCTGCCAGACGGTGCTGTCCTTGGTGACGTTGCCATAGACCTCGACCATCCCGCGGTGGGTGATGTAGATCTCGGTGCCGCCATTGGCATTGCGTTCCAGACGGGTGCGGAACTTGTCCCGTTCGCCGGTCGAGTACAGGGACTCCATCAGCTTGCCGATGGTGGAACGGATGAAATCCTGCGGCAGCTTGGCGCGGTTCTCGGCCCAGTCGGTTTCCATGATGCCGACATTGGCCTCTGACTGGGCCAGCGTGAAGCCACTCTCCAGCCAGAAGTCGCGCACGGGCTCCCACAGCTTGTCGGCAGGGCGGTTGACCACCAGCCAGCGCTGGTTGCCATCGCGCTCGATGCGCACGTCGCCCAGCTGCAGGGCCGCGGCGTTGGCGTTGCCCGACGGCTGCGCTGCCTGGCCGGCCTGCATGGCGGCGGCAGAGACCGAGCCACCCGGCATGGCATAGCGCGAGTCGCGCGACAGCTGGGTGAGGTCCGGTGGGACTTCCAGCGACGAGCCCTTGGCGGCGCTCTTGTAGTCGATCTTGTCGCCTTCCAGAATGCTGGTGGAGCAGGCGGACAGGGCCATGGCGAGGGCCAGCAGGCTGAGGCGGGTGGTAGCAGCTTTCACGCGGAAATCCTTGGGAAGTGTCTCTGAGAGCGGGCGCAAAGCCCGAATTAGATCAGGCCGCTGGTGCGCAGTGCCGACTCGACCACAGCCTCATTGCTGCTGGCCAGGGGCGTCATGGGCAGGCGCATGGTGCCGCCACACAGGCCCATGCGGGACATGGCCCACTTGACCGGGATGGGGTTGGCTTCGACGAACAGGTTCTTGTGCACGGGCATCAGCTGGAACTGGATTTCCATGGCCCGGCGCGTGTCGCCCGCCAGGGCGGCCACACACAGCTCGTGCATCAGGCGCGGGGCCACGTTGGCCGTCACGCTGATGTTGCCGTGGCCACCGCACAGCATCAGGGCCACGGCGGTCGGGTCGTCGCCCGAGTACACGCCAAAGCCCTTGGGCACGTCGCGGATGAGCCACTGGGCGCGCTCAATGTTGCCGGTGGCTTCCTTGATGCCAATGATGCCGGGCACCTGGGCCAGGCGCAGCACGGTGTCGTGCTGCATATCAGCCACCGAGCGGCCGGGCACGTTGTAGAGCACGATGGGCAGGTCGCCCGTGGCTTCGGCAATGGCCTTGAAGTGCTGGTACTGGCCTTCTTGGGTGGGCTTGTTGTAGTAGGGCACCACCTGCAGCTGGCTGTCGGCCCCCACGCCGCGCGCGAACTTGGCCAGTTCGATGGCCTCGGCGGTGGAGTTGGCGCCGCAGCCGGCCATGATGGGCACGCGCTTGGCGGCCTGTTCCACGGCCACGCGGATGATTTCGCAGTGTTCTTCCACGTTCACCGTGGGGGACTCGCCCGTGGTGCCCACCACGCCGATGCAATCGGTGCCTTCGGCGATGTGCCAGTCGATCAGTTTGCGCAAGGTGGGGTAGTCCACGCTACCGTCCTCATGCATGGGGGTGACGAGGGCGACGATGCTGCCGGTGAGTGGCACGGAAGAAGAAGTCATGTCCGCAGTGGTAAACGGTAAAAGGGCATTCTAACTAGCCCCGATGGGCAAAAGATGTCGTGAGGGTCCGCCCGCCTGCGGGAGTTCCCGTACGGCCGTGATGCGTTGCACGAAACGCGCAGGTTCGTCGATGAAGCCGTCTTCATAACCTACCACGCGCAATTCCTTGCACACGTGCAGCAGCTCGCCGGGCGTCAGCAGAAACTCAGGCCGGGCGGGGCGCCCCACGGTTTCGTTGCCCTGGGCAAAGGTTTCATAGACCAGCACCCCGCCCGGCGCCACGCTGGCCACGATGGTGGGCAGCAAGGGGCGCCACAGGTAGTTGGTGACGACCACGCCACCAAACTGGCGGCCTGCAAAAGGCCAGGGGCCGTTTTCGATGTCGGCTTGCACCAGCTCGCCCAGCCCTTCGCAGGCGGCCAGCGCCTCGGCCGACCGGTCCACGCCGACCACCGTGTGCCCCAGTTCGCGCAGATGGCGCAGGTGGCGCCCTGCGCCGCAGGCAACGTCCAGCACGGTGCTTTTGGGGGCGATCAGGTGGCTCCAGCGCCGCACCCATTCCGAGGGGGCCTCTGTACCGTGCATACTGTGCATGAGACTATAAAAATGATAGCTGCTAGCGCATGATTCACTAGCGCTTGCGGCCAAAAAAAGCTTGAAAATGTTGCGGAACAGGTCAAAAACACGCCCACATCTGGTCGGCCAGCATCACCATGAATTCGGGCACGGTGTAAAAGCCAAACACCACCAGGCACAGCAGCACGGCCACGGCGCCGCCCAGCCAGCGCAGGGCGCGCGGCGTGGTTTTGCGGGGCGGGGTGGTGTGGCTCATGCAGGGAGGGGGCCAAAAGGTCAGGCGGGTTGTGGGCTGCTGCGCGAGATCTGGCTTTCCTTGACCGGCAAGTTCACCAGCCCGGCAAAAATCCCCAGACCAATCGCGATGTACCAGACGATATCGTAGCTGCCGGTGGCGTCATACAGATAGCCGCCCAGCCAGACGCCCAGGAAGCTGCCGATCTGGTGGCTGAAGAACACAAAGCCGCCCAGCATCGACAAATGCTGCACGCCAAAGATCTGCGCGATGGTGGCATTGGTGGGGGGCACGGTGGACAGCCACAGCGCGCCCATCACGGCCGAGAACACGTACACCGACAGCGGCGACAGCGGCACCAGCAGGAAGATGCTAATTGCAACCGCGCGGGCAAAGTAGATGAAGGCAAGGATGTGGCGCTTGGGCATGCGCTGGCCCAGCGTGCCCGCGATGTAAGTGCCGAACACGTTGAACAGCCCGATCAGCGCCAGCGCATAGCTGGCCACCTGGGGCGACAGGCCGTGGTCCTTGAGGTAGCTGGGCATGTGCACGCCAATGAACACCACCTGAAAGCCGCACACAAAGTAGCCCGCCATCAGCAGATTGAAGCTGGGGTAGCGGAAGGCCTCGCCCAGCGCCTGCGCAATGGTCTGGTCGCGCTTGACCGGGGCCGTGCCCTTGAAGCCCGGCTCCCGCAGGCCAAAGGCCAGCGGCACGATCAGCAGCACCGCCATCGACAACGCCAGCAGCGCCTGCTGCCAGCCCAGGCCCGCGATGAGCCAGCCTTCCACCGGCACCATCAGAAACTGCCCAAACGAGCCCGCTGCCGCCGCCACGCCCATGGCCCAGGAGCGCTTTTCAGGCGCAATCTGCCGCCCCAGCACGCCGTAAATCACCGCATAGGTGGTGCCCGCCTGGGCCGCGCCAATCAGCACGCCAGCCGTCAGTGCAAATAACGTGGGCGTGGGTGACAGGGCCATGCCTGCCAGGCCCAAGGCATACAACACCGCTCCACCGAGCAGGACGCGGAAGGCCCCAAACCGGTCGGCCGCCATGCCCGCAAAAATCCCGATCAGGCCCCAGGACAGGTTCTGGATGGCGATGGCCAGGGCGAACGACTGGCGCGTCCAGCCCATCTCCTGGGTGATGGGAAGCAGCCACAGCCCGAACCCGTGGCGGGTGCCCATGGACAGGGTCACGATGGCCGCGCCGCAGGCCAGCACCTGGAACATGGATAGTTTGGGAGGATTCATATGCATGCGCAGGAATGTAGCCAGATTGTGTGAAACGCGCAGATACACCCGCGACCAATACAGTTGCCGCCAGGGTCGCGCGAAGACTGTCTTTTTATCCAGCTCCAGGGCGGTGGCCGCACTACAATCCGCCGCTATGTCTGCCAAACCGTCTTCTGCTTCCGCCAGCGAATATTCCGAAGGTTCGATCCGCGTGCTCAAGGGCCTGGAGCCCGTCAAGCAGCGCCCGGGCATGTACACGCGCACCGACAACCCCTTGCACATCATCCAGGAGGTGCTGGACAACGCCGCCGACGAGGCCCTGGCCGGCCACGGCAAGAAGATCCGCGTCACCCTGCACGCCGACGGCTCGGTCAGTGTGGAAGACGACGGCCGGGGCATCCCCTTCGGCATGCACCCGGAAGAAAACGCGCCGGTGATCGAGCTGGTCTTCACCCGCCTGCACGCGGGCGGCAAGTTCGACAAGGGCAAGGGCGGCGCCTACAGCTTCTCGGGCGGCCTGCATGGCGTGGGCGTGTCGGTCACCAACGCGTTGGCCACCCGGCTCGAAGCCACCAGCTACCGCGAGGGCAAGGTGGCGCGTTTGGTGTTCGCCGCCGGTGATGTGGTCGAGCCCCTGGTGGCCCGGCCGCTGGAGGCGGGCGAGCGCAAGCAGGGTACCTCGGTGCGCGTCTGGCCCGACGCCAAGTATTTCGAATCCAGCGCCCTGCCCATGGGCGAACTCACCCACCTGCTGCGCAGCAAGGCCGTGCTGATGCCCGGCGTGACGGTGCAGCTGGTCAACGAGAAAACCCGCGATACGCAAACGTGGCAGTACAAGGGCGGCCTGCGCGACTACCTGATGCAGACGCTGAACGGCGACCCGGTGATCCCGTTGTTTGAGGGCGAGGGTTTTGCCGACCGCAACAACGAAAGTTTTGCCGAGGGCGAAGGCGCCGCCTGGGCCGTGGCCTTCACCGAAGACGGTCAGCCCATGCGCGAGAGCTACGTCAACCTGATCCCCACCAGCGCGGGCGGCACGCACGAAAGCGGTCTGCGCGACGGCCTGTTCAACGCCGTCAAGAGCTTCATCGAACTGCACAGTCTGTTGCCCAAGGGCGTGAAGCTGCTGCCCGAGGACGTGTTTGCGCGCGCCAGCTATGTGCTCTCGGCCAAAGTGCTGGACCCACAGTTCCAGGGCCAGATCAAGGAACGCCTGAATTCGCGCGACGCGGTGCGCCTGGTCAGCGGTTTTGTGCGTCCGGCGCTGGAGCTGTGGCTGAACCAGCATGTGGAATACGGCAAGAAGCTGGCTGAGCTGGCCATCAAAGCCGCGCAGACTCGCCAGAAGGCGGGCCAGAAGGTGGAAAAGCGCAAGGGCTCGGGCGTGGCCGTGCTGCCCGGCAAGCTCACCGACTGCGAAAGCCGCGACACCGCGCACAACGAAGTGTTTCTGGTCGAGGGCGACTCAGCGGGCGGCAGCGCCAAGATGGGCCGCGACAAAGAGAGCCAGGCCATCCTGCCGCTGCGCGGCAAGGTGCTCAACACCTGGGAGGTGGAGCGTGACCGCCTGTTTGCCAACAACGAAATCCACGACATCTCGGTAGCCATTGGCGTGGACCCGCACGGCCCCAACGACACCCCCGACCTGAGCGGCCTGCGCTATGGCAAGGTCTGCATCCTGTCCGACGCGGACGTGGACGGCTCGCACATCCAGGTGCTGCTGCTCACGCTGTTCTTCCGCCATTTCCCCAAGCTCATCGAGGCTGGCCACATCTACGTGGCGCGCCCGCCGCTGTTCCGTGTGGACGTGCCCGCGCGTGGCAAGAAGCCTGCGGCCAAGATGTACGCGCTGGACGATGGCGAGCTGGCCGCCATTCTGGACAAGGCCGAAAAGGACGGCGTGCCGCGCGAGAAGTGCCAGATCAGCCGCTTCAAGGGCCTGGGCGAGATGAACGCCGAGCAGCTGTGGGAAACCACGCTCAACCCCGACACCCGCCGCCTGCTGCCCGTGCAGCTGGGCGACATGGACTTTGCCGCCACCGAGGGCCTCATCACCAAGCTCATGGGCAAGGGCGAAGCCGCCGCGCGCCGCGAACTGATGGAGCTGCATGGCGATGCGGTCGAGGTCGATATCTGAAGAGCAGCGTCATACGCGCCCGAGCCGCCTGCCATGACCTCATTTCGCCAAATCGGCCGCTTGCGCTGGTATGTGTTGGGTTGTTTGCTCTGCTTTTTGCAGCAAACGGCCCGTGCAGACCTGTGGGCGCATGTGGACGAGCGTGGCGTGACGCACTTTGCGGCGGAGCAGGTCGATGCGCGCTACCAGCTGTTTTTTCGTGGCAACGACTTTGACTCGACCCGGGATACGCCCGTCAATGCCTCGCCCATGCCCTACGCGCTGCCTGCAGCGGGCGCGCGCCTGCTGGCGTTTTTCGACATTGCGCCGGACTACAAGCGCGTCAAGCACCACCTGCGCGCTGCGTCCAGCCAGCATGGCGTGGACTATGAGCTGCTGCAGGCCGTGATCGCCACCGAGTCCGGCTTTGACGCCGCCGCCGTATCGCCCAAGGGCGCCGTGGGCCTGATGCAGGTGATGCCCGCTACGGCCAGCCGCTTTGGCGTGAGTGCGGACAAGAAGCGCACGGTGGAGCAAAAACTGGCGGACCCCGCTGTGAACGTGCCCACCGGCACCCGTTACCTGCGGCATCTGCTGGACCTGTTCCCCGGCCGCATCGACCTGGCCGTGGCCGCCTACAACGCGGGCGAAGGCGCCGTGCAAAAGGCGGGCAACCAAGTCCCGGCCTTTAAGGAAACCCAAAACTACGTGCGCACTGTGCTGGGCCTGTACGCCCAGCTCAAGCCGCCAGCGCCCGTGCTGACACAGCGCGCCCTGCCGGGCCGTGTACGCATGGAGCTGTCGGGCGGCGCGCAGAACGGTGGCAACCTGCCGCCCACCCAGGTGGCACAGACCCGCAACGCGCCGCAGACCGCGTTTGAACCCTTACCGACGATTCCGAACGAATGAGCGCTAACGAATGAGCGACCAACCCACTCTTGATTTCACCACCGCAGGCGATGACGGGGGCGACTCCCTGGGCCTGGCGGGCTACGCCCAGCGCGCCTACCTGGAATACGCGCTGTCGGTCGTCAAGGGCCGTGCGCTGCCCGATGTGTGCGACGGCCTCAAGCCCGTGCAGCGGCGCATCTTGTATTCGATGGACCGCATGGGCCTGGGCTACAGCGGCCCCACGCGCAACACGGCGGCCAAGCCCGTCAAGAGTGCCCGCGTGGTGGGCGATGTGCTGGGCCGGTTCCACCCCCACGGTGACCAGTCGGCCTACGACGCGCTGGTGCGCATGGCGCAGGACTTTGCGCAGCGCTACCCCCTCATCGACGGCCAGGGCAACTTCGGCAGCCGCGACGGTGACGGCGCTGCGGCCATGCGGTACACGGAAGCCCGCCTGTCGCGCATCACCAGTCTGCTGCTCGACGAAATCGACGAAGGCACGGTCGATTTCATGCCCAACTACGACGGCAGCACCGAAGAACCCCGCCAGCTGCCCGCCCGCCTGCCGTTTGCGCTGCTCAACGGCGCCAGCGGTATTGCCGTGGGCTTGGCCACCGAGATCCCCAGCCACAACCTGCGCGAGATTGCCGATGCTTGTGTGGCGCTCATCAAGACGCCATCGCTCAGCCAGGACGAGCTGCTGGCCATCGTGCCCGGCCCGGACTACCCCGGTGGCGGCCAGATCATCAGCAGCCCCGGCGACATTGCCGACGCCTACCGCACGGGCCGAGGCAGCCTGAAGGTGCGCGCACGCTGGAAGATCGAGGACATGGCGCGCGGCCAGTGGCAACTGGTGGTCAACGAACTGCCGCCCGGCGTGAGTACCCAGCGCGTGCTGGAAGAGATTGAAGAAATCACCAACCCCAAGGTCAAGGCCGGCAAGAAGGCGCTGACGCAGGAGCAGACGCAATTGAAGGCCAGCATGCTGGCCGTTCTGGACGTGGTGCGTGACGAGTCGAGCAAGGACGCCCCTGTGCGCCTGGTGTTCGAGCCCAAGACGGGCAAGACACCGCAGCAGGAGCTGATCACCGCGCTGCTGGCCCACACCAGTCTGGAGACCTCGGCGCCCATCAACCTCACCATGGTGGGGCTCGACGGCAAGCCCGTGCAGAAGTCGCTGCGCCAGATGCTGGAAGAGTGGATTGCCTTCCGCCAGACCACGATCACCCGCCGCAGCCAGCACCGGCTGAACAAGGTGCTGGACCGCATCCACATCCTCGAAGGGCGGCAGCTGGTGCTGCTCAACATCGACGAGGTGATTGCCATCATCCGCCAGGCCGAAGACCCCAAGGCCGCGCTGATTGCACGCTTTAACCTCAGCGACCGGCAGGCCGAGGACATCCTCGAAATCCGCCTGCGTCAGCTCGCGCGGCTGGAAGCCATCAAGATCGAGCAGGAGCTGAAAGAACTGCGCGAAAGCCAGGGCAAGCTCGAAGACATCCTGAACAACCCCGGCTCGCTGCGCCGCACCATGGTCAAGGAGATCGAGGCCGACGCCAAGACCTTTGCCGACGCACGCCGCACGCTCATCCAGGCCGAGAAAAAGGCTGTGGCCGAAGTGAAGGTGGTGGACGAGCCCGTCACGGTGGTCGTTTCGCAAAAGGGCTGGGTGCGCGCCCGCACTGGCCACGGTCACGAGGCCGCCAGCTTTGCTTTCAAGGCGGGCGACGGGCTGTACGGCACGTTTGAATGCCGCACGGTCGATACCCTGCTGGCCTTTGGCAGCAACGGCCGCGTGTACTCGGTGGCCGTGTCGCTGCTGCCGGGCGCACGGGGCGACGGCCAGCCGGTGACCACACTGATTGAACTGGAAGCCGGCACGCAACTGCTGCACTACTTTGCGGGGCCCGCCAACGCCACGCTGCTGCTGTCCAACTCTGGGGGCTACGGCTTTCTGGCAGCGGTGGAGAACATGGTGTCGCGCCAAAAGGGCGGCAAGGCCTTCATCACCCTGGGCGAGGGTGAAACCGTGTGCGTGCCTTCGCACGCCGCAGGCGGCACAGGCAGCAAGCCGGTGGTGCCCGCCACGCATGTGGCCTGCGCCTCCACCGGCGGGCGCATCCTTACGTTTGAGATCACCGAGCTGAAAACCATGGCCAACGGCGGCCGGGGGCTGATGCTGATCGACCTGGAAGACAAGGACCAGCTCGCAGGCGCGGCGGCCTACACCCGCAGCATTCGCCTCGATGGCATTGGCCGGGGCGGCAAGCAGCGCGACGAAACGCTGGAGATCCGCAGCCTGAACAACGCCCGCGCCGCACGCGGCCGCAAGGGCAAGGCGGCGGACTTGGGCTTCAAGCCCCAGGCGGTGACGCGGGTCGAGTAACAGCGGCTCGCACAAGGCTTCTGGCTTTTTTGCCGCATCGCCTGCGGTGCAGCTCTCGGCCGGAGCCGTGTCGCTGCGTTTTTTAGCCACTCCAAGCGGGTGAAGTGGGGTGCACGGAAAGGGCTCAACGCAGCCTACGCCTATGGCTGCGCCTCTAGTGGCGCTTGGGGATGACCCTCATGCGGCCGCTCCTGGTTTGTGCAATTGTCGGAAAGCGAGCAACATCTCGTGACAAACACACTCCAGGAGACCTCCATGCCCAAACAACTGAGGATGGCCCACAAGCTGTGGCTGGCTGTGATTCTGATCGTGGTCATGCTGGTCGCCGTGGTGGGGTTTGCGGCCTACCGCTCGGCCAAAGTGCAAGCCCAGGCCGATGCCGTGAGCAAGGAGATGGAAGCGCGGGTGCAGGCCGCCCTGCGGTGGTCGGGGTTGACCGAAACCAATGCCGCGCGCACGCAGGCGCTGATCGTGAGCAACGACCCTGCGGTGGAGGCCGAGTTCAAGGACGTCATTGCGGCCACCTCGGCCCAGATCAGCGAGGTGCAGAAGTCGCTCGAATCCATGGCCCTGTCCGACGCTGACAAGGCCCAGATGAACAAGATCGCGGCCGCCCGCAAGACCATGATCGACCTGCGTGGTGAGGCCCGCAAGCTCAAGGGCGACGGCCAGCAAGACCAGGCCGTGACGCTGATTAATCAGAAGTACAACCCGTCCGTGGTGGCCTACCTCACGGCACTGCGTGAGTTCGTGGCCCAGCAGCAGAAGAACGCCGCAGACACGCAGGCAGCCATGGCGGCCGAGCGCATGCTCACCGTCAAGATCGCGGCGGTGGCTGTGGCCCTACTTCTGCTGGCCATCATCGTGGGGGCGTACTACCTGATCGGCAGCATCCAGCGTCCACTGGCCCAGGCCAACGGACTGGCCGAGCGCATTGCGGGGGGTGACCTGAGCCAGCAGGAGTCCGTCACGCGCGGCGACGAGTTTGGCGACCTGTTGCGCTCGCTCTATGCCATGAGCAACGCCCTGGGGCGCATGGTGCACCAAGTGCGCCAGAGTACGGACAGCATTGCCATTGCCAGCGCCGAGATCGCGACCGGCAACCAGGATCTGTCGGCCCGCACCGAACAAACCTCCAGCAACCTGCAGGAAACCGCCGCCGCGATGGAGGAGTTCACCAGCACCATCCAGCAGAGCGCGGGCAGCGCCCAGCAGGCCAGCAGCCTGGCTGCGGGGGCCACCGGCGTGGCCCGCCGGGGCGGCGAGGTGGTGACTCAGGTGGTGGCCACCATGGAGGACATCAACCACAGCAGCAAGAAGATTGCGGACATCATCGGTGTCATCGACGGCATTGCCTTTCAGACCAACATCCTGGCGCTGAACGCGGCGGTGGAGGCCGCGCGGGCTGGCGAGCAGGGCCGTGGCTTTGCCGTGGTGGCCAGCGAGGTGCGCAGCTTGGCCCAGCGCAGCGCCGAGGCGGCCAAGGAGATCAAGCAGCTCATCAGCGCGTCGGTCGAGAAGGTGGAGACCGGCTCGCGCCTGGTGTCTGACGCGGGCACCACCATGACCGACATCGTGCAGTCGGTGCAGCGCGTGACCGACATGATCGGCGAGATCACCGCCGCATCGTCCGAGCAGAGCGCGGGGGTGTCGCAGGTGAACAAGGCGATCAGCAACCTGGACCAGATGACCCAGCAGAACGCCGCGCTGGTGGAGGAAAGCGCCGCAGCGGCGCAGAGCCTGCGCGAGCAGGCCGACCATCTGGCGCGCGAGGTGTCCATGTTCAAGGTCAATGCTGCCAGCTATGGCCCAGCCCAGGCCGCCATCGGTGCGGCGCGCGGTGCAGCCAAGGTCACCGCCAGCCTGTCTCCAGCCCGCGCAACTCCAGCGCCCGCCGCTGGCGGTACTACCGCTTCAGCGGCCCGCATCGGCACCACCGGCACTTCTGCCGCTCTGGCCAAGGCGCCCGCTCCCTCATCGGTCGCCAAGACAGGGAGCCAGAAAAACGCGAAGCAGGGCGCTGCGGCGGGAGCCGAGGAGGACTGGGAATCCTTCTGACGGGTGTTGGGATCGCACCGATCTCGAGTCAGCGCGCACGTCGCCTTTTGCATACCCAGGTGGCGGGGCTGGCGGACCGCAGGCAACGAAAAAAGCCCTTGGCAGCGATGCCAAGGGCTTTTTGCTGGAGGTCTGAAGGTCAGGCCAGTTCAGCGATCAGTTCGATCTCTACGCATGCGCCCATGGGGATCTGGGCCACGCCAAAGGCGCTGCGGGCATGCACGCCCTTTTCACCAAACACCTGGCCCAGCAGTTCGCTGGCGCCATTGGTCACCAGGTGCTGCTCGGTGAAATCGCCGGTGGAGTTCACCAGGCTCATCACCTTGACGATGCGCTTGACCCGGTTCAGGTCGCCACCGCAGGCGGCTTGCAGCGTGCCCATCAGGTCGATGGCGACGGCACGTGCGGCCTGCTTGCCTTCTTCGGTGCCGATGTCGCGGCCGAACTGTGCGGCCCAGGGCTTGCCGTCCTTGCGGGCGATGTGGCCGCTCAGAAACACCAAGTTGCCGGTCTGTACATAGGGCACGTAGGCGGCGGCGGGCACCGACACGGGGGGCAGGGTGATGTTGAGTTCTTTCAGCTTGTCGTAAACGCTCATGGTGGTCCTCGTTAGGAAGTGCGGGTGGATAGACGAGGGCAGCCTGGTGCGCAGGCCGCCGAGCGCGGTAAGTGTTACACAGCACCTCACCCTCGCACCGGCGTGGCAGGCCCTGGCGGCGCATTAGCATCAGTGCATGTCCACCATAAGCGCCCCTAATGCCGCGCCGCTGTCCGCCACAGGCCAGGGGTTGGAGGGGCCGTTGCCCCCGCGTCCTTGGCTGCTGCCCGCTGTGTTGCTGGGCGTGCTGGCCGGGGCTGCGCTGCAACTGCAGCAGCCCGCGCTGTGGTCTGCGGCGGCCTACGGGTGGTTGTTGATGGCTGGCCTGCTGCTGGGCGGTGGTGCGGTGGCTGCCGCGCGGCGGCACCCCGGGCTGCGCCGGGCTCGCAGTGTGATCGCCATGTCGCCCTGGATGATGTTGCTGGCGGGGGCGCTGGCCATGTTTGGTGGCACCGGCCTGCGGGCCGTGGCCTACCAGGCCCAGGCGTTGCCTGCCGCACTGGAGGGCAAGGACCTGCGCATCACCGGCGTGGTGGCCGCCATGCCGCAGGTCAACGAGGCAGGAACCCGCTGGCGCATGGCGGTGGAGTCCGCAACGCTGCAGGGCACACCCGTGGCCATGCCGCCGCAGATCGACGTGGCTTGGTATGGCGGCGCCTTTGGCGGTGGGGGCGAGGTGCTGGACCTGCAACGCCAGCCTGCGCCTGTGCGGGCGGGCGAGCGGTGGCAGATCACCGTGCGCCTGAAGGCGCCCCATGGCCTGCGCAACCCGCACGGCTTTGACTATGAGCTGTGGATGTGGGAGCAGGGCGTACAAGCCGCAGGCTACGTGCGCGCCGGCCCCAAGGACGAGCCACCGGTGCGCGTGGCCGCCACCTGGCAGGTCCCGGTGGAGCAGCTGCGCCAGCGCGTGCGGGACGCCATCCTGGATCGCCTGGTGTTTGGGCAAGATGGGTCGGGCGATGACAACGCCGACACGGCTCGCGCGCGCACTGCAGGCGTGGTGGCGGCACTGGTCACAGGCGACCAGCGCGCCATCGACCGTGCGGACTGGGATGTGTTCCGCGCCACCGGGGTGGCCCATCTCATGAGCATTTCGGGCCTCCACATCACGTTGTTTGCCTGGCTGGCAGCGTTGGTGGTGAGGGCACTGTGGCGGCGCTCGCCCCGGCTGAGCCTGGCGGTGCCAGCGCAGTCTGCCGCGCTGGTGTCGGGTGTGCTGCTGGCCACGGCCTACGCGCTGTTCAGCGGCTGGGGCGTGCCCGCGCAGCGTACCGTGACCATGCTGGCCATCGTGGGGCTGCTGCAGCTGAGCGGGCGCCGCTGGCCCTGGCCCCAGGTGTGGCTGCTGGCCTGCGGGTCCGTGGTGTTGCTGGACCCATGGGCGTTGGCGCAGGCAGGCTTCTGGCTGAGCTTTGTCGCGGTGGGCGTGCTGTTTGCTACAAATCCGATAGCTGCTGAGGCAAGCGATACTGGCGCTACAGGCCGTTTTTATGCCTTGGTGCGTGAACAATGGGTCGTGACACTGGCATTGACGCCCCTGGGCTTGTTGCTGTTTGGCCAGGTGTCGCTGGTGGGTTTTGTGGCCAACCTGGTGGCCATCCCCTGGGTCACGCTGGTGGTCACGCCGCTGGCGCTGGGTGGCGTGCTGTGGGCGCCGTTGTGGAGCGCGGCAGCCCTCAGCCTGCAGCCGTTCACCGCATGGCTGCAGTGGCTGGCGCAGTGGCCCTGGGCTGCCGTGTTTTTGCCGGCAGCGCCGCTGTGGGCGGGCGTGGCGGCGGTGGCCGGGGGGGCGCTGTTGGCCATGCGCCTGCCCTGGCGCCTGCGTTTGCTGGCGCTGCCTTTGCTGTTGCCGGTGCTGTGGTGGCAGCCCGTGCGGCCCGCAGCGGGGCAGTTTGAGCTGCTGGCCGCCGACATTGGCCAGGGCAATGCCGTGCTGGTGCGCACGGCCACGCACACCCTGCTGTACGACGCCGGGCCGCGCTTCAGCCGCGAGAGCGATGCGGGCCACCGCGTGCTGGTGCCGCTGCTGCGGGCGCTGGGAGAGCGGGTGGATGTGCTCATGCTCAGCCACCGCGATGCCGACCACACGGGCGGCGCAGCGGCCGTGCTGGCCCAGCAGCCCCGCGCCGAACTCACCGGCTCCATCGAGGCCGAACACGCCCTGCAGCGCTTGCGCCCCAGCCGCCCCTGTCTGGCGGGCCAGCGCTGGGCATGGGATGGCGTGGTGTTTGAGGTACTGCATCCCCTGCCTGGCGACGACGCACCGGGGGCGGCCAAGCCACCGCGCCCCAATGCGCTCAGCTGCGTGCTGCGCATTTCCGCCGCAGGCACCGAGGGCGCGTCGGCTTTGCTGGTGGGCGACATCGAGGCACCGCAGGAGCAGGCCCTGCTGGCGCGTGGCGCACCGGTGCGGGCCGATGTGCTGCTGGTGCCACACCATGGCAGCAAGACCTCGTCGTCGGCGGCTTTTCTGGAGGCCGTGCAGCCGCGCACCGCTTTGGTGCAGGCTGGGTATCGCAACCGCTTTGGCCATCCGGCTCCGGATGTGCTGCAGCGCTACCGCGCGCGCCAGATTGCGGTGGTGGAGTCGTCGCGCTGCGGGGCCGCACGGTGGTCCTCGTCACAGCATGGGCAGGTGGCCTGCGAACGCGACACCGGCGAGCGCTACTGGCAGCACCGCATGGTGCCACGGGACGACTGAATCGGGGCCCATGGCGCAGCGCCGTCAGGGGTGTTGTGCGGGGGCGGGCTCACAACTTGCTATCCTGACTGCAGGAGGCCCGTTCATGCAGAAATTTGACGAGATGTACGCCATGCTGCCGTTTGATGGCAGCGACGTGCGGGAACACTACAAGCGCTACGCGCAGTGGTTGAGCAAACAGCCCCCTGATGTGATGCAGGCCCGCAGGGCCGAAGCCGAGATGATCTTCCGGCGCGTGGGCATCACCTTTGCCGTCTATGGCGCCAAGGACGAAGGCGGCGCGGGCAACGAGCGGTTAATTCCGTTTGACCTGATCCCCCGCATCATCCCTGCCCATGAGTGGGCCAGCATGCAGCAGGGGCTGGTGCAGCGCGTCACGGCGCTCAACCGCTTCATCCATGACGTGTACCACGGCCAGGACATCATCCGCGCCGGCATCGTGCCCGCCGACCTCATCCTGAACAACGCGCAGTACCGCCCCGAGATGGCCGGCGTGCATGTGCCTCAAGACATCTACGCGCACATCGCCGGCATCGACATCGTGCGCGCCCCCGATGCCCAGGGCAATGGCGAGTACTACGTGCTCGAAGATAACCTGCGCGTACCCAGCGGCGTGAGCTACATGCTCGAAAACCGCAAGATGATGATGCGGCTGTTCCCCGAGCTGTTCAGCCTGCACAAGGTGGCGCCCGTGGCGCACTACCCCGACATGCTGCTCGAAACCCTGCGCGCCAGCGCCCCGGCCACGGCCGACGAGCCCACGGTGGTGGTGCTCACGCCCGGCATGCACAACAGCGCGTACTTCGAGCACGCCTTCCTCGCGCAGCAGATGGGCGTGGAGTTGGTCGAAGGGCAGGACCTGGTCGTCAAGGACAAGTTCGTGTACATGCGCACCACGCGCGGCCTGCAGCGGGTGGACGTGATCTACCGCCGCGTGGACGACGACTTCCTAGACCCGCAGGTGTTCCGTCCCAATTCCACATTGGGCTGCTACGGCCTCATGGAGGCCTACCGCGCGGGCAACGTGGGCATCTGCAACGCCGTGGGTACGGGCGTGGCGGACGACAAATCGGTCTACCCCTATGTGCCCGAGATGATCCGCTTCTACCTGGGCGAAGAGCCCATCCTGAAAAACGTGCCCACCTGGATGTGCCGCAAGCCGGACGACCTGCAGCATGTGCTCGCCAACCTCAAGGACCTGGTGGTGAAGGAAGTGCACGGCGCGGGCGGCTACGGCATGCTCATCGGCCCGGCCGCCACGCAGGCCGAGATCGAGGACTTCCGCCGCGCGCTGATCGCCAACCCCTCGGGCTACATCGCCCAGCCCACGCTCAGCCTCTCCAGCTGCCCCACGTATGTGGAAAGCGGCATCGCCCCGCGCCACATCGACCTGCGCCCCTTCGTGCTCAGCGGCCGCGAGGTGCAGATGGTGGCCGGTGGGCTCACACGCGTCGCACTGCAGGAGGGATCGCTGGTGGTGAATTCGTCGCAAGGTGGGGGCACCAAGGACACCTGGGTGCTGGGCGAGGGCCGCAGCAGTGCGCCCATGACACAGTCCCAGACTTTGGGCGGCATGACCCAAACGCAAGGAGGGTTCTGAGATGCTGAGCCGCACCGCCGACCATTTGTTCTGGATGTCCCGCTACACGGAGAGAGCAGAAAACGCCGCCGAAGGCGGGGTTTCACTACAACACAGCCAGCGTGCGCAGCACGCGCGGGGTTCTCTGCCCGGGGAGGAAAAATGCTAAGTCGCACTGCCGATCATCTGTTCTGGATGTCCCGATATACAGAGCGGGCAGAGAACACCGCGCGCATGCTCAACGTGAGCTATGAAATGTCCCTGCTGCCGCAGTCCGCTGACGCGGCGCAGGCGGGCTGGGAAGGCCTGCTGTCGATCAGCGAACTGATCCCGGCCTACACCGCCAAGCACGGCGAAGTCACGCCCGCCAACGTGCTCGAGTTCATGGTGCGCGACGGCAACAACCCGTCGTCCATCCTGTCGTGCCTGCGCGCCGCGCGCGAGAACGCACGCGCTGTGCGCGGTGCGCTGACCACCGAGGTGTGGGAGACGCAGAACCAGACCTGGCTGGAGTTGCACCGGCAGCTGGAAGGCGGCGCCTTCGAGCGCGACCCGGGCCAGTTCTTTGAGTGGGTGAAGTACCGCTCGCACCTGTCGCGTGGCGTGGTGCTGGGCACCATGTTGCAGGACGAGGCGTTTCACTTCCTGCGCATGGGCACCTTCCTGGAGCGGGCGGACAACACGGCGCGCCTGCTCGATGTGAAGTTCCACGCCGTCAAGAACGACTTCTTCGGCCGCACCAGCGACCGCAACCAGGAGAGCGACTTCTACCACTGGAGCGCCATCCTGCGCAGCGTGTCGGCGTTCGAGGTGTACCGCAAGGTGTACCGCGATGTGATCACGCCCGGCCGCGTCGCCGACCTGCTGATCCTGAGCCGCGACATGCCGCGCTCATTGCACGCGTGCCTGCGCGAGGTGGTGGACAACCTGGCTGTGCTTGCCAACGGTCAGTCTGCCGAGACCAGCCGCAGGGCAGGGCGCCTGCTGGCCGACCTGCAGTACGGCCGCATCGACGAGATCCTGGCGACGGGCCTGCACGCGTTCCTCACGCAGTTCCTGGACCGGGTGAACGATCTGGGCGGCGGGATCAGCCGCGATTTTTTGGTGACCTCGGGCGACTGAGAGCGCCCTGAAAACGGCGTAGTGCGTGGACTGGTTCACTCCTGCGCGTTGCGCCGCTGGTCGCGCAGCATGAAGAGGTAAAGGCTTTCCACCTTTTCGCGCGCCCACGGCGTCTTGCGCAGGAACTTGAGGCTGGAACCCACGCTGGGGTCGATCTGGAAGCAGCGGATGGGAATCTGCCGCCCCAGCTCATCCCAGCCAAAGTAATCGGCCAGGCCCACGACCATGGCTTCGAGTGTCACGCCGTGCAGGGGATTGCGCGGCTGGGCGGGCTTGTTGGCCGGTGGGGCGGGTGGCAGGGTCTCTGGAGTGCTCATGGCTCCAAGCATACAGACTGGGAACGTTTCCAGGCTCCGAATGCGGCCCCTGTCGTGCGCCCCAGGCGTGAAACCCGGCGGCGCCGCTGTGGAGTTGGCACGGCCAGGCCGAGTTTCTCTTCACCCTCAGAAGGGGCGACGCAAAGCGGGGCAAAGTGACCGTCAGGCTTTGCGTTGCAGATGGTCTTCCCGCTGAAAAAGCTCGGCCGCCCAGTCCACAAAGGCGCGTACCTTGGCGCTCAGGTGCCGGTTGGGGGGGTACACCACATACACGGGCAACAGGGGCTGGGTCCAGTCGGGCAGCAGTTGCACCAGGGCTCCGCTGGCCAGGTAGCGCTGGGCTTGCCAGCTGGTGATCTGGCCAATGCCCAGGCCCGCCACGATGGAGGTGACGTAGGCGTTGGCCTCGTTCACGCTCAGGTGGTAAGGGCCGGTGATGTCGATGGACTCATCCCCCCGGCGAAACTCCAGCGGGTAGTGCCGCCCGCTTTGGGGCGAGAAGTAGATCACGCTGGCGTGTTTCTCCTCGATCTCCAGCGGGTGCGTGGGTGTGCCCTTGCGCTCCAGGTAGGCGGGTGCGGCGACGGTGATGAACTCCAGGTTGCCAATGCGGCGCGCCACCAGCGACTGGTCGCTCAGCTCGCCCCCCCGGATCACGCAGTCCACGTTGTCGCCGATCAGGTCCACCGTGCGGTCGCTCACGCCCAGGTCCACCTGGATGTCCGGGTAGCGGGCATGGAACTCCGCCAGGTGCGGAATGATGAGCAACTGGGCCACCGACGTGCCCACGTCGATGCGCAGCCGCCCGCGCGGGTTGGCGCGCGCGTTGGTCATGCTGGCCTCGATGTCGTCCAGGTCGGTCAGCAGCCGCACCGTGCGGTCGTAGTACGCCGCACCGTCGGGTGTCACGGTCACGCGGCGGGTGGTGCGGTTGAGCAGCTTCACGCGCAGCCGCTCCTCCAGCGCCTGCACATGCTTGGTCACCGTGGCTTTGGGCAGGTTCAGCGAGTCTGCTGCCCGGGTAAACGTGCCGGCCTCCACCACCCGCACGAATATGCGCATGGCCTGAATCTGGTCCATGGCTTCTCCTTGAGTCTTCAGCACCCAGATTGGGTGCTGAGGAATTCTCACACGGGGACCCTGGTTTGATTGTTGAGCTTTTGGAAACAGTGCGGTGGTGTTTGACCTGTTTATCAGAAAAGCCCAAGCCACTACATTTCATCCATCGTCAACCGATCCTCCACCTCATCATCTACCTACTGGGTACCTGCCATGCAGCCCGACCACCCGTCCTCGTCTTCTTTGCCCACGCAGCCCGCTGCGGCGCCTGCCAAGGCGTCTGGTGCGGCTTCGTCCGTCTGCACTGATTCCACCATTGAGGTGGCCCAGGGGCAGGACGTGGCCGTGCGCATGTACGGCCGCAAGAAGACCGGCCACACGTCGCCGGTGGTCGTGCACTTCCATGGCGGGGCCTTCATGTCGGGCGACCTGGACAACGGCTGCACCGTGGCCTCGCTGCTGGAGAGCGCCGGGGCGGTGGTGGTGTCGGTCGCGTATCCGCTCACGCCGTTTCCGCAGCCGGTGGACACGGGTTACGGGGTGCTCAAGTGGGTGCACAAGCACCGCACCAAGCTTGGCGGGCAGGGCGCCGCCGTGTACCTGGCGGGCGAAGAAGCCGGGGGCAACCTGGCGGCGGCCGTGGCGCTGATGGCGCGCGACCAGTCGCACCCTCCGCTGGCCGGGCAGATTCTGCTGTCGCCCATGCTGGACCCCTGCGTGGGCACCGCGTCGCTGCGCGAGGCCACGGGCGATTCCACGGGCTGCAAGTGGACCGAGGGCTGGCGCAACTTTCTGCGCTGCCCGCGCGATGCCGAGCACCCCTATGCCGTGCCGGCCGGTGCACAGCGTCTGGCGGGGCTGCCACCCACGCTGATCCTGGTGGGCGACACCGACCCCATGCACGACGAGGCGCTGGCCTATGCGGCCCGGCTGGAGGCCGCCGGCCTGCCGGTCACCCGCCATGTGTTTTCCAAGAACCCGCAGTGGCCCGATGCCCTGCTGCAGACCGGCTCGCACGAATGTCCGTGTGCGGCGGGGGCGCAAGAGCAGTTCCGGCAGTTCTTTGCCGCCACGCGAAGTCCGGTGCCGTCCTGACGACGGTCCTGACACCTTCTCACACCCCTGACTGCTGCTGACCTCCACCCCCGTGGAGGCAGAGAAACGCGGGCTCTGCGCGAGCCCCACTCCCTTTTTGCCCCTTGATTTCCGGCCTGGCGTGCCGGAGGGGAAACGCTTGCCAGGCGTTACCCGCTCCGCACGTCCTGGAGCCCACGCTAACCATTCAAACGACACGGAGGAAAGAACACACCATGCATGCATTCCTGACCACACCGGCCTGCGGCGACTGTCACAGCGTACCCGGCTGCACCGTCTTTTGACGATGCCCCACAGGCCGCCCTGGTGTTTGTTGCCGGGGTATTGACCTTTCCACCGTGTCATTGCCGAGACTGCTTTCCGCCCCCTTTGCATTGACCCCTGCCGAGCGCAGCCCACAGGCGCCAGCGCACTGCAGACAAGTTTCACAGCGTGCTTCACAAGGGCACACCTACTGATCGAAAGTGACCATGAACTTCCCATCCTTCTCCAAGTTCTCCCAGCGCCGCCCCCTGGGTCTGGCCACCCTTGCCACGGCCGTGACGGCCACCGTGGCGGCAGCCGTGCTGGTGTTCCAGGCGCCCGTGGCGCAGGCGGATAGCGCCCCCGCCGCACCCCCTGCCATGCCGGTGTCGGTGGCTGCCGTGCTGCAGAAAGACATCGCCCTGTGGGACGAGTTCTCGGGCCGGCTCGAAGCCGTGCAGCGCGTGGACGTGCGCCCCCGCGTCTCAGGCGCGGTGCAGGCCGTGCACTTCCGCGAAGGCTCGCTGGTCAAGCAGGGCGACCTGCTGGTGACCGTGGACCCGGCCCCCTACGCCGCCGAGGTGGACCGCGCCGAAGCCCAGGTGGTCGCCGCGCAGGCCCGCCTGTCGTACACCCGCAGCGAGCTGGAGCGCGCCTCGCGCCTGCTCGAAGAAAAGGCCATTGCCCAGCGCGAGCACGACGAGCGCCTGAATGCCCAGCGCGAGGCCGATGCCAACCTGCGTGCGGCCCAGGCTGCGCTGCAGACCGCCAAGCTGAACCTCTCGTACACCCAGGTGCGCGCTCCCGTGGCGGGCCGTGTGGGCCGCATCGAAGTCACCGTGGGCAACCTGGTGGCGGCCGGTGCGGGCGCGCCCGTGCTGACCACGCTGGTGTCGGTCAGCCCCATCTATGCGAGCTTCGATACCGACGAGCAGATCGTGGTGAAGGCGCTGGCAGACCTGCAAAGCGGCTCCAAGGGCCACAGCGCCCGCCAGCTCATCGAGCGCATCCCCGTGCAGATGGGCACGGGCACCACGGGCGGCACGCCCTACGCCGGTCGCCTGCAGCTCATCGACAACCAGGTCGATGCCAAGAGCGGTACCGTGCGCGTGCGCGCCGTGTTCGACAACGAAGATGGCTCGCTGATCCCTGGCCAGTTTGCCCGCATCCGCATGGGCCAGGCCCGCAACACGCAGGCGCTGCTGATCAACGAGCGTGCCGTGGGCACCGACCAGAACAAGAAGTTCGTGATGGTGGTGGGCGAGGGCAACAAGGCCGAGTACCGCGAGGTCACCCTGGGCGCGCCGATTGACGGCCTGCGCGTGGTCACCTCGGGCCTCAAGGCGGGCGAGAACATCGTCGTCAACGGCCTGCAACGCGTGCGCCCCGGTGCCGTGGTCGCACCCCAGCCCGTGCCCATGACCGCCAAGGCCGAGATTGCGGGTGATCGCAAGGAAGCCAAGAACAACAGCAAGTCGCCCGCCGCCTGAGCGTGCGAACCAGCGACGCAAGGAATTTGCATCCATGAACCTGTCCCGCTTTTTCATCGACCGCCCCATCTTCGCCGGGGTGCTGTCGGTGCTCATCTTTCTCGGGGGGCTCATCGCATTGCGCGGTCTGCCCATCTCCGAATACCCTGAAGTCGCGCCGCCCTCCGTGGTGGTGCGCGCACAGTACCCGGGCGCCAACCCCAAGGTGATCGCTGAGACCGTGGCAACGCCGCTGGAAGAATCCATCAACGGCGTGGAAGGCATGCTCTACATGGGCAGCCAGGCCACCACCGACGGCGTGATGACGCTCACGGTGACGTTTGCCCTGGGCACCGACCCCGACAAGGCCCAGCAGCTGGTGCAGAACCGCGTCTCGCAGGCCGAGCCGCGCCTGCCCGAGGAAGTGCGCCGCCTGGGCGTCACCACCGTCAAGAGCGCGCCGGACCTGACCATGGTGGTCCACCTGGTCTCGCCCAACAACCGCTACGACATCGACTACCTGCGCAACTACGCCGTGCTCAACGTGAAGGACCGCCTCGCGCGCATCCAGGGCGTGGGCCAGGTGCAGATCTTTGGCGGCGGCGACTACTCCATGCGTGTGTGGCTCGACCCGCAGAAGGTTGCGCAGCGCGGCCTCTCGGCCAGCGACGTCGTGTCGGCCATCCGAGGCCAGAACGTGCAGGCCGCCGCCGGCGTGGTGGGCGCATCGCCCGGCCTGCCCGGCGTGGACCTGCAGCTGTCCATCAACGCCCAGGGCCGCCTGCAGACCGAAGAAGAGTTCGGCGACATCATCGTGAAGACCGGTGCCGATGGTGCGGTGACGCGCCTGCGCGACATCGCCCGCCTGGAGCTGGGCGCGGCCGACTACTCGCTGCGCTCGCTGCTCAACAACGACCCGGCCGTGGGCATGGGCGTGTTCCAGGCGCCGGGCTCCAACGCGCTCGACATCTCAGCCAATGTGCGCAAGACCATGGACGAGATCCAGAAGAACATGCCCGAAGGCGTGGAGTACCGCATTGCGTACGACCCCACGCAGTTCGTGCGTGCGTCCATCCAGTCCGTGATCCACACGCTGCTCGAAGCCATCGCGCTGGTGGTGCTGGTGGTGATCCTGTTCCTGCAGACCTGGCGCGCCTCCATCATTCCGCTGCTGGCCGTACCGGTGTCGGTGGTGGGTACGTTTGCCGTGCTGCACCTGCTGGGCTTCTCGATCAATGCATTGAGCCTGTTCGGCCTGGTGCTGGCCATCGGCATCGTGGTGGACGACGCCATCGTGGTGGTGGAGAACGTGGAGCGCAACATCGAGGCGGGCCTGACCCCGCGCGAGGCCACCTACCGCGCCATGCGCGAGGTGTCCGGCCCCATCATCGCCATTGCGCTGGTGCTGGTGGCGGTGTTCGTGCCACTGGCTTTCATCAGCGGGCTCACGGGCCAGTTCTACCGCCAGTTCGCGGTGACGATTGCGATCTCCACGGTGATCTCGGCCATCAACTCGCTGACCCTGTCGCCCGCGCTGAGCGCGCTGCTGCTCAAGGGCCACGACGAGCCCAAGGACGCGCTTACGCGCGGCATGGACAAGGTGTTTGGCGGCCTGTTCCGTGGCTTCAACCGCATGTTCCATCGCGGCTCCGAGGCCTACAGCGGCGGCGTCAAGCGCGTCATTGGCCGCAAGGCGCTGATGTTCGTGGTCTACCTCGCGCTGGTGGGTGCCACCATGGGCCTGTTCAAAATCGTGCCCGGCGGCTTCGTGCCCGCGCAGGACAAGCAGTACCTGATCGGCTTTGCGCAGCTGCCCGACGGCGCCACGCTGGACCGCACCGAGAACGTGATCCGCCGCATGGGCGAGATCATGAAGGAGAACCCGAACGTCGAAGACGCGATCGCATTCCCCGGCCTGTCGATCAACGGCTTCACCAACAGCTCCAACTCCGGCATCGTGTTCGCCACGCTCAAGCCCTTTGCCGAGCGCACCCGTGCTGACCAGAGCGGCGGTGCTGTGGCGGGGCAACTGAACCAGGCGTTCGGCAGCATCCAGGACGCGTTCATTGCCATGTTCCCACCACCACCGGTGGCGGGCCTGGGCACCACGGGCGGCTTCAAGCTGCAGATCGAGGACCGCGCCTCGCTGGGCTACGAAGCCATGGACAACGCCGTGAAAGCCTTCATGGGCAAGGCCTACCAGACGCCCGAGTTGGCGGGCCTGTTCACCAGCTGGCAGGTCAACGTGCCGCAGCTCTATGCCAATATTGACCGCACCAAGGCGCGCCAGTTGGGTGTGCCGGTGACGGACATCTTCGACACGCTGCAGATCTACCTGGGCAGCCTGTATGCCAACGACTTCAACCAGTTCGGTCGTACCTACAGCGTGCGCGTGCAGGCCGATGCGGCCTACCGGGCGCGGGCTGAAGACGTGGGCCTGCTCAAGGTGCGCTCTGCCACCGGCGAGATGGTGCCACTGTCGGCGCTGATGAAGATGGAGCCGAGCTTCGGCCCCGAGCGCGCCATGCGCTACAACGGCTACCTGGCGGCGGACGTGAATGGCGGCCCCGCGCCCGGCTATTCATCGGGCCAGGCGCAGGCGGCCATCGAACGCATCGCCAAGGAGACGCTGCCCCAAGGCATCACGTTTGAATGGACCGAGCTGACCTACCAGGAGATCCTGGCTGGCAACTCCGCCGTGCTGGTGTTCCCGCTCGCCATCCTGCTGGTGTTCCTGGTGCTGGCCGCGCAGTACGAAAGCCTCACGCTGCCCATCGCCATCATCCTGATCGTGCCCATGGGCATCCTGGCCGCGATGACGGGCGTATGGCTCACCAAGGGCGACAACAACGTGTTCACGCAGATCGGGCTCATCGTGCTGGTGGGGCTATCGGCCAAGAACGCGATCCTGATCGTGGAGTTCGCGCGTGAGCTGGAGTTTGCCGGGCGCACCCCTGTGCAGGCCGCCATCGAGGCCAGCCGCCTGCGGCTGCGCCCCATCCTGATGACCTCGCTGGCCTTCGTGATGGGTGTGCTGCCCCTGGTGCTGTCCACCGGAGCGGGTGCCGAAATGCGCAGCGCCATGGGCGTGGCGGTGTTCGCCGGGATGATTGGGGTGACGGCCTTTGGCCTGTTCCTCACGCCCGTGTTCTACGTGCTGCTGCGCAAGCTGGCGGGCAACCGCCCCCTGGTGGAGCATGGCGCGCATGTGGCGCCCATCTCGCACGCCCCGGGTACCGGTGGCACGGCCCACCCCGTGCTGGCCGCGCTGCGCAAGGCGCACGAGTGATGCTTCTTTCTACGGTGACAACAACGACCTTTTTGGCCTCGAACGCGCGCTCCGCGCTGCTGAATGCAGCGGGTGAAACGACTGGGGCAGGAGAACAACCATGACCGATTTGCTATTGACAAAGAACTCCAACGACGGAGCATTGGCAGCGCGCAAGCGCAGCCTGCTGGCGCCCCTGGCCGCCGCCCTGGTGCTGGCCGGTTGCATGACCCAGCCCGTGGCCCCCGCGCGGCATGCGGGCGTGCCCGTGCCTACCAATTTCACGGCAGGTGGCGATGCACTGCCCACCGCCCCCTGGACCGTGGCCGCCCCCGCCGAGGCGCAGCCGCGCGGCGAGTGGTGGCTGGGCTTTCAAGATCCGGTGCTGGCCGACCTGGTGCAGCGTGCGGGCACGGCCAACACCAGCATCCAGCAGGCGGCAGCACGGCTGGCCGAGGCGCGTACGCTGCTGCGCTCGGCCGACGCCGCGCGCTCGGTGCAGGTGGGTGCCTCCGCCGGTGTGACGCACCAGGCAGGCGCTGCCACCACGGGCAGCGCTGCACCTGCCACGCTGGGCACGGCGGGGCTCAACGCCTCGTACGAGCTGGACCTGTTTGGCCGCCTCTCGCAGACCAGCGACGCCGCGCGCCTGGACGCCGATGCGCGCGAAGCCTTGCTGCAAAGCACGCGCCTCATGGTGCAGGCCGATGTAGCGCAAACGTACTTGCAACTGCGCGCCGTGCAGGCCGAGCAGGTGCTGGTGCAAGAGAGTCTGGCCGCGTACCAGAACACCCTGCGCCTCACGCAGCGCCGCCTGCAGGCGGGCGACGTGGCCGAGCTGGACGTGGCCCGTGTGCAGACCGAGGTGGCCGCCACCGAGTCTGATGCACTGGCCTTGCAGCGCCAGCAGGCCCTGCTCACCAATGCGCTGGCCGTGCTGGCGGGCGAGGTGGCCAGCGGCTTTGTGCTGCCGCCAGCGACGGGCGATGCTGCGTTGCCCGTGATCCCACCGGGCGTGCCCGGCACGGTGCTGGCGCGTCGTCCCGATGTGTCGGCCGCGCAAACTGCCGTGCTGGCCGCGCAAGCGCGCGTGGGCGTGGCGCAGAAGGCGTGGTTCCCGGCCGTCACGCTCACGGGCAATGCGGGGCATGCGTCGCCCGAGCTGGGTGACCTGTTCAAGTGGTCGGCCCGTGCCTGGGGCGTGAGTGCGCTGCTGTCGCTGCCGATCTTTGACGGCGGCCAGCGCGATGCGCAGATCGAGGGCGCCAAGGCGCGCCTGGAGGCTGCGCTGGCGGACCACCGGGGGCAGGTGCTCAATGCGTTCCGTGATGTAGAGGATCAGCTGACCTCGCTGCGTTTGCTCTCCGGCCAGGCCGAGGCGCAGGGGCGGGCGGTGACTGCCGCGCGGCGGGCTACGCAGTTGTCGGATGTGCGGTATCGCAATGGGCTGGTGAGCCAGTTGGAGTTGCTGGACGCGCGGCGCAGCGAGTTGCGCAATCGGCGGCAGGAGCTGCAGGTGCGGACGGCGCAGTATGTGGCGACGGTGGGGTTGATTCGGGCGCTTGGGGGAGGGTGGGGGGATCAGCCTGCGGTGAAGATGGCTGCTGTGTCACAGTAGTTTTTGTGCGAATTTGGCTGCTTGCGCTAGTGGGATATGCGCTGGTAGCTATTGATTTTGTAGTGTTTGTTTTTGTGCGCTGATTGAACCGCATGCCTCGGTTGAGGGCGGAGGCCGGGAGTCGCCCCGGCGGGCGAGGTACTTTTCTTTGCTTCGCCAAAGAAAAGTACCCAAAAGAAAGGCGACCCCCAGTCTGCGACCCCTTCGCGGTGCGAAGGGGCAAACCTGCGTCGAGTCGGTTGCGGGGTGCGCCGTGGAACTCGCTTTGCGCTGCGCGCGCCGCTCGGACAGCCACGGCGAGTCAGAGTACGAAGCATGGGCGCTTCGACGCCCATGCCCACCCCGCAACCGCCCCGCCGCAGGCGCAGCCAGCAGGGGGTGGACAGCCGAACATCCAAGCAACCGAACAGCCGAACAGCCGAACAGCCATTCGGGCCATCGCTGCGCTCGGCCCAAGTTGTGCAGCGCGTGGCGCTTGCGCCCGCGAGGTGGGGCCGAGCGAAGCAAAGGCCCGTGTGGATATTCTGCCCCCGTGCCCCTCTGGATGCGCCGAGGAGCGCAGGGTTTGGCGGATTAGGGCTCGCGATTGTCTGAGCGAAGTGAAACGGAGCGAGTTCGAGCGAGACCCCGCCAAACCCGAGCACCGCAGGTTGCCCCGGAGCGAAGCGCAGGGGACGCAGCCAGTGGGGTCGCCCTTTCTTTGGTTCCTTTCTTTCGGCGACGCGAAAGAAAGGGACTCGCATGCCGGGCGACTCCCGGCCTCCGCCCTCCATCAAAGCATGCCGTTAACCGGGCACACAGTTCTTTGCATGGATGGTGGGCACTTCAAAAAGCATAGCTACCAGCGCATATCCCACTAGCGCTTGCGGCCAAAAAGGCTCAAAAACCCCCGCTCACCCCTTCAACCACCCCCTCAACCTCCCCACCCCTTCCTCCAACCTCCCCACATCCCGACTCGCAAAACACCACCGCAACCACCCCGACGCCTCCCCCCCAAACGCACTTCCCGGCGCCAACCCCAACCCCGCCTCCCGCACCAGCCGCTTGGCCAGCGTCAGGCAATCGTCATGCCCGTCGATGCGGAAAAACGCATACATCCCCCCACGCGGCGTGGCTACGGACACCCCTGGCACATCGGCCAGCAGCGGCACTAGCGTGTCCCGGCAGGTCTTCAGATGCGCCACCAGCGCAGGCGTCACCTCATCCGTGCGCTGCAGCGCCACCGTCGCCCCGCGCTGCACAAACACCGGCGCACACGAGGTGTTGAACTCGATCAGCTTGCCGACGGCGTGCGTCAGCGACGGCGGCAGCACCAGCCACCCTAGGCGCCAGCCGGTCATCAGAAAACTCTTGGAAAAGCTGTGTGTCACGATGAGTCGATCTTCCGGTTCGGCCACGTCCAGAAAGCTGGGCGCGGCGCCGTTGGCCGTGTCGCCTGCGTAGTACAGCCGCTCGTACACCTCGTCCGCCAAAATCCACGTGCCCGTGCGGCGGCAGTGCGCCAGGATGGTGGCTTGCTCCTCGCGCGTCAGCGTCCAGCCTGTGGGGTTGTTAGGTGCGTTCACCACCAGCAGGCGCGTGCCGGGTGTGATGGCGCCGAGCAGTGCGTCCATGTCCAGGCGCCAAGCGCCCTGTGCGTCGGCCACCAGCGGCACGGTGCGAACCTGCGCGCCCAGAATGCGCGGCTGCGCCACCAGGTTGGGCCACACGGGCGTGACCAGCACCACTTCGTCGCCCGCGTCCACCAGGGCCTGCACCGCCACCATCAGGCCGTTCACGCCGCCCGATGTGACGGCGATGCGGTCAAACCACGCATCGGTGTGCTGCTGCGGGTGCAGGCCGTGCATGTAGCCCGCAATCGCGTGGCGCAGTTCGGGCAGGCCCAGGTTATGGGCATAAAAGGTTTCACCGTGCTGCAGCGACGCAATGGCCGCCTCGCGGATGAAATCCGGCGTCACCTCATCGCTCTCGCCAAACCAGAACTTCAGCACATCGCTGCGCCCCAGGCCTTCGTTGGCCACTTCGCGGATGCGCGACTCTTCGAGGCTTTGGACTACTTCTCGCATGCAATCTCCTTGAAATACACAGCCATCATCGCAGGCGTATAGTCGTTTCTTTGATTTTTTCACCACATTGGCTGACCAACCAACGCTCATGACCTATCCCAACACCCAGCTCTTCATCGCAGGCCAGTGGCAAGACGCCGCCGAAGGCAAGACCCTTGCCGTGTTCAACCCCGCCACGGGCAAAGAAATCGGCCGTGTGGCCCATGCCACCAAGGTGGACCTGGACCGCGCGCTGGACGCCGCACAAAAGGGCTTTGAAGCCTGGCGCGACATGCCCGCTGCCGAGCGTGCCAAGACCATGCGCCGCGCCGCCGCACTGATGCGCGAGCGTGCCGAGGCGATTGCCGCCATCATGGTGCAAGAGCAGGGCAAGCCCCTGGCCGAAGCCAAGGTCGAGACCATGGCGTCCGCCGACATCATCGAATGGTTTGCCGACGAGTCGCTGCGTGTGTATGGCCGCATCGTGCCCTCGCGCAACCTCAAGGCCACGCAGATGGTGCTGAAGGACCCGGTGGGACCCGTGGCGGCCTTCACGCCGTGGAACTTCCCCATCAACCAGGTGGTGCGCAAGCTGGCCGCCGCGCTGGGCGCAGGCTGCTCCATCCTGGTCAAGGCGCCTGAAGAAACCCCGGCCAGCCCGGCCGAGCTGATCCGTGCGTTTGCCGATGCGGGCGTGCCCGCAGGCACCGTGGGCCTGGTCTATGGCGACCCGGCGGAAATCTCCAACTACCTGATCCCGCACCCCATCATCCGCAAGGTCACGTTCACGGGCTCCACACCCGTGGGCAAGCAGCTGGCCGCATTGGCGGGCAAGCACATGAAGCGCGTGACGATGGAACTGGGCGGCCACGCCCCGGTGATCGTGGCGGAAGACGCCGACCTGGAACTGGCCATCAAGATTGGCAGCGGCGCCAAGTTCCGCAATGCGGGCCAAGTCTGCATCTCGCCCACGCGCTACCTGGTGCACGAAAGCATCCGCGCCGACTTTGCGGCCGCGTTCGCCAAGTACGCACAGGGCCTGAAGGTGGGTGATGGCCTCACGGCTGGCACGCAGATGGGCCCGCTGGCCAACCCGCGCCGCATCACCGCCATGGCCGACTTGCTGGCCGACGCGGTGCAGCAGGGCGCCAAGGTGCTGACAGGTGGCGAGCGCATCGGCAACGAAGGCAACTTCTTCCAGCCCACCGTGCTGAACGACGTGCCCCTGTCGGCCCGCATCGTGAACGAAGAGCCCTTTGGCCCCGTGGCCGCGATTCGCGGGTTTGAGAAGATTGAAGACGCGATTGCCGAAGCCAACCGCCTGCCGTTTGGCCTGGCGGGTTATGCGTTCACCTCGTCGCTGAAGAACGCACACCTGCTGGCCCAGCGCCTGGAAGTGGGCATGCTCTGGATCAACCAGGCTGCCGCCCCTGCGGCCGAGCTGCCGTTTGGCGGCCTGAAGGATTCGGGCTACGGCTCCGAGGGTGGCCCGGAGGCCATCGAGGCGCACCTGAACACACGCCTGGTGTCGATCATGAACGTGTAACCATCGCGCTCTTTGCTCCTTGGACACAGGCCCCCGGTGCCATGGGCATCGGGGGCCCTTTTTGCTTTTGGAAGATTGCACGGGGCGGCACAATGGCGTGGCGTTGAAGATCTGCGGCCGCCAAAGGCGGCAGTTACCCACCGTCCCCCATTTCAGGAGTGCCCCGCCCATGCTGCCCCGGCAATGCCTCGCCCTCATCATTGCGCTGGCCTGCGTGCCCCTTGCCTGGGCGGGCGAGGAGAAGGAGAGCTCCAGCCAGCGTCCCGGGCTGTTCTTTGCCTGGCTGTCGCCTGACGATGACCCGGTGTGGGCACACTTTGAGAACCCCGCGCACCTGCAGCAACTGGTGCGGCACTGCAATGCCGGTACGCCGGTATTTGCGCTGCAATCAGGCACCCGCTACCAGTGCAAGGCAGAACTGCCGCCGAAGTCTGCCGGGCAGGAAGAACCCTACGCCGCAGCCCTGACCGTGCAGGGGCCCAGGCCCCAGACAGACAACCCGCAGTACCGGCTCTTCGCCCTCACGCCGCCGCGCACGCCCCAGTGGCTGGTTGCCAAACCCGACGCCGAGCAGCTTGGCGCACTGCAGTCGTTCGTGCAGTCGGACGACCGCCGGTTTGGCGCGCTGCGCCGCCAGCTCCAATGGGGTGCTGCACGCACGATTCAGCAGCCCCAGGGCGCACGCACCACCGTGGTGGTGCCTGGCAGGGTGGTGCGCGACCCGGACGCTTTTTACGGAGCCCAGCGGCACCATGTTTTTGTGCGTGGCAGTAGCGGCTATGCCTACATGGGCGAGGTGCCCGGCAAGCCCGACAGCTACGTGGACATCGACGGCAACGACCTGCCGGGCCTTGTGGTGTCTGAGGGGTGTGACGGCTGGTGCGTATCGCTGTGGGGCCTTACGGGCGGGCTGCGGCAGGTAGCGAGGTTCGGCGGGCACTGAGTTCGCACCCGCACAGTACGGGTTCTCAGCGCTGTTTCACCGGGTCGTACACGCAGCGAAAGCCGATGTACACCGCATAGAAGTCCGCAGGCTTCCAGGCCTCGACATCCGCGCGCATTTGCGAGGCGGGATACCACCAGGATCCGCCCATCGTGCGCCGCTCTTCGCCGCGCGCATCGGCCGCCCATTCCCACACATTGGCGCCCATGTCGTGCAGGCCGTTCACTCCGGCCACAGTGGCGTTGACGGGCGCGGCGCGGGGCCAGGGGTCGGGGTCGCTGGTGTTGGCGCCCTGCGGGCTGTGGCCCGTGGTCCAGGGGTAGGTGGTGCCACGCACCCAGGGCGTGGGTGGTTGGCTGCGCAGCTCGGTAAAGCCGGCGGTGCGCCACTCGGCGGCGGTGGGCAGGCGGCCGCCGGCCCATTGGCAGTACGCCTGGGCCTCGGTGTGGGTGAGGTGCACGGCGGGCAACTGGTCGGTGTCGGGCGGTGAGCCGTCGGGGCGCTGCCAGGTCCAGCCCGCGCGGCGCTGCCAGCCGCCCACGTATTCAAAACCGCCGCCTTCGCGCTCGGCACGGGTGGTGGTGCCGGTGGCCCGCGCGTAGCGCGCAAACTGGGCGATGGTGACTTCGGTCTTGTCGATGCGCAGGCCGTGCAGGTCGTCCAGCACCACGGGCGCTGGGGTCTGGGCAGATGCGGCCAGGGCCCAGAACGCCAGGGTGGCGATGACTGCGTGGCGCGGTGTTGGCATGGTCCTGTGCTCCCCGTTTCACAGCCAGGCAGCCATTGCCGGACCTGTGTGGCGCAGAGTATCGGCCGCTGCAAAAGCCTGTGGGCGGGGCTGGGTTTGCAGTGGCTGAACAGCCCTGTGGGGGGGCGCCGGGTTGGGTGGTCGGCGCCGCGTCCGCCCAAGGGCTGTGTGCCTTTTCCAACCGGTAGCAGGCATAAAAAACCCCGCACTCCCAAAAAAAGGAGTGCGGGGTAATTGGCTGTGTGTCTGCCCTCCCACCAGTCAGGGCAGCAGCGTGTGGGGCGCTATCAGAAGTTGTGGCGCACGCCCACGGCGAAGGAGCTGAAGTCGTTACCCGGAGCCGACACGCCGTAGGTGGCTGCCTGGCTGTTGTTGATGCGGGTGTAGTACGTGTAGATCTTGGTGCGCTTGCTCAGGTTGTAGTTGTAGCCCAGTGTGTACTGGGTGGCGGCGCTGTTGGACACGTTGGAGTAGTTACCGGCACGGCCCACGTTCACGTGGAACTCGGACACGCCCATGATGTAGGCGGCCGACAGGCGCAGGTTGGTGCGGTTGCCCCCGTTGGCGATGAACACGTTCTTGTCGCGTTGCACGTAGGCGCCCATCACGAAAGGACCGGTGGAGTACGAAGCGCGCACTGCGAACTGGTTCTGGTCGCCCAGCTTGGAGTAACCAGCGCCCAGGCCCAACTTGCCGATTTCGTAGTTGGCAGCCAGGTCCAGGCTGTTCTTGCCGCCGGTGCCGCTGGGCTGCTCGTGCTGGGCCCAGCCGGCTTCGAACGTTGCGCCGCCCAGGCTGGGGGTGCGGTAAGCGATCTTGTTCACGTCACGGGCGGGGTAGGCGTACAGGGCGTCAGCCGACGAGCCGGTGTCGTGGTTGTGGTTGCTGATGAAGTCGGCCGTGGCGTAGTACGACTCGGACGTGAAGTTGCCCAGGCGCACCATGCCGAAGCCGCCGGACAGGTTCACTTCGCTCTGGCGGGCAAAAATGCCGCGCGAGTCGGAAGCGCCGGAGCTGGAGTCAAAGCCGCTTTCCAGTTGGAAGCCAGCCATCAGGCCGCCGCCCAGGTCTTCCTGGCCCTTGAAGCCGAAGCGGGAGGAGTTGTTGAACAGACCGGTCTTGGAGACATCGCCGTCTTTTTGGTGTTCGAAGGTCGTGTTGACCCGGCCGTACAGGGTGACGCTGCTCTGTGCAAAGGCAGCAGACGTACCCACCAGGGCCAGCGCGGCGAGGGCGCAGCGGTTCAATGTTTTCATTCGCGAGGTTCCTTAAATCAAATTTTGTTTGACGACAAATAATCACCGGCCAAAAACGCACAGGGGTGATGCCTTCGGGCCGCCGCTACAAGCAAGTTTGATGCCTGTGGTGATGTGATCGTTGCACTTTGCAACGGAGGGGGATGCTACTGGCCGCCGTGATTGGCCGCCAACGGGGTAAACACCTTTTTGTCATCCAAATGTCGTTGCGGCGCAACATGGTTCTGGTATGGCGCGCCAGAACCCAACTTTGGGCGGAGCCTGGCACCCCTTTGAGTCCCTTGGAGCCCCTTGGAAGGTCGCGAATGTGGTGCAAGCCCCGCGCGGGCTGGCACCGGCGTGGCGCTGCGTACAGGCCACTGCCGCCGTGCGAGCCCTGCACGGCAGCTTGTGGCGTGGCGGCGATCCCTTGACTATCCCTTGTGGGATCGCCAACCGGCGCCTAGAACCGGGACCTAGAACCGGTACGTCGAGGTCAGCGTGTAGGTGCGCGCCTGTCCGTAAAAGCAGTCCCCGCGTGCCAGGCACTGGGTGATATGCACCTTGTCGGTCAGGTTCACCACGTTGAAGGCCACGCGCCAGTCGCCAGCGTCGTAGGCCACCATGGCATCGGCCAGGGTGGCCGCCGGGGTGGTGATGGCGCTGGTGCCCGTCCACTGCGAGCCGGTGTAGCGCACGCCCGCGCCCACCACCCAGCCGCCACGCCCCTGCGCTGCAAAGCGGTGGCTCAGCCAGGCCGATGCAGTGTGCCGGGGCACGCCGGCCACGGCCTGGCCCTGGTCGCCTGCGTTGCTGCGGCTGATCTGGGCCTCGGTGAAGGCGTAGGCCAGCGTAAAGTCCCACTGGCGCGCCAGGCTGGCCTGCACTTCGGCCTCGAAGCCGTTGACCTTCACTTCGCCGATCTGCAGGCTGTTGAGCGGGTTGCTGGGGTCGGTGGTCTTGCGGTTCTTTTCGCGCAGGGTGTACACAGCGGCAAACGCGCTGATGCCCTGGCCCGGCGGCTGCCACTTCACACCCGCCTCCCACTGTTCACCGCGCTGCGGCTTGTAAGGGGTGCCGTACGCGTCAAGCCCGCCCAGGGGCTGGAACGATTCGGAATAGCCCACATACGGCGCCCAGCCGCCGTCCATCTGGTACGTCACGCCCGCACGTTTGGTCCAGGCTTTGTCGTCCACGGCAGCGGCAGGGCGGCCCTCGGTATCGGTCTGGGCGCTGTCATGGCGCAGGCCCAGCGTGGCCGTCCAGCGGCCCCATTGGATCTGGTCTTGCGCGTAGAAGCCCAGCTGCTTTTGCACCACGCTGGGCTGGCGCACCAGCTGTGCCGCCGTGGGCGGCGTGAAGTTGCCGTACACCGGGTTGTACACGTCGATGGACGACGCCACCGCGCGCCAAGCCTGCTGGCCGGTGTGGTTGCGCTGCACGTCCAGGCCGGCCAGCAGCGTGTGTGCGGCGCTGCCGGCTTGCAGCTTGCCTTCGAGCTGCGTGTCGATGAGCAGCATGCGGCCGGTGTTGAGGTTCCACACCGCGTCGCGTACCAGCGTGCGGTTGTCGCTGTTGAACACCGGGCGCGCAGGGCGGCCCGTGGCAGCGTTGGCCGTGAAGCTGGTGTAGATGGTGCGGTAGTCCACCTCGCTCACGGTGCGGCGCAGGTTCTGGCGCACCGTCCAGTCGCTGTTCAAACGGTGACTGAACAGGTAGCCCCAGGAGTTGTTGCGGGTGTCGTACGCGTCCCAGCCCGGCTCGCTGATGAAGGTGTTGCGCGGAATCTGGCCGTACTGGCTGGGCAGCTGCGTGCCTTGCCACGGGAAGAAGCCGATGAGCGAGCCGCTTTGATCCTTCTGGTGCAGCGCCTGCAGCGTGAGCGACGTGTCGGCATTGGGCTTCCAGGTGAGCGATGGCGCAAACACCACGCGGTTGTCGTCCACATGGTCCACCTGCGTGCCGCTGTCGCGGCCCACGGCCACCAGGCGATAGAGCCACTGGCCGTCCTGGTCGAGCGCGCCCGTCAGGTCGGCGGCGATCTGCTTGCGTGCGTTGTTGCCCAGCTGCACCTGCACCTCGCGCAGGGTGTCGGCCTGCGGGCGCTTGCTGGTGAGGTTGAGCACGCCGCCCACGCTGCCCTGGCCGTACAGCACGGAGGTGGGGCCACGCAGAAACTCCACGCGCTCCAGCGTGTAGGGGTCTGGCCGGCTGGTGTTGTAGGTGCCATAGGTGCGCAGCAGGCCGTCCTGGTATTGCGACACGGTGCCGCCGCGCGCGGCGAAGCTGTCCACGCGGCTGTCGAAATAGTTGGACACCGCGCCTGCGGTGTACGCCGTCACCTGCCGCAGCGTCTGCACGCCCTGCGCCTCCATCTGGTCGCGGGTGACCACGCTGATGGCTTGCGGGGTTTCGATGAGTGGCGTGTCGGTCTTGGTGGCGCTGAGCGCACGCTGGGCCACAAAGCCGGTGACGGGTGCCGTCGGGTTCTCTTGCTCCGCGCCCGAAGACACGGTGACCGGGGCCAATGTGGCCTCGGCAGTGGGCGATGGGACGGTGGTGGTCTGCGCCTGGGCCGCGGCACTGCACAGCACCAGCACGGCGGCCTGTGCAACGGCGGTGCGCGGCGCGCGGCATGCGCGCGAACGGGATGGGAAAGGAGGCATGGTTTGCTATTGATTCGATAGCTGCTTGGGCATGTTCGACTAGCGCAAGCGGCCGGTTTTGCTTGAATTGCTTGAAATGGGCGCTGATCAGCGACCAGCGGGTGCGGGCGTGGCCGCTGGCGGCAACGACGGCGAGGGCATGCCCTCGGCCAGCACAAAGCTCAGCGTCGTCACGTAGTTGGCTTCGCCGTACGGCGCGCCGTGCGCCTCGCCCGGCGTCTTGTCGCTGTGCTTCACCTCGGCCACGTACTGGCCCTTCCAGGGGGTGACGAAGGTCACCGTGCCGTCTTCACCCGCCTCGGCCTCGCGCGTCCAGCCCGAGGGCGCGGCCAGCTGCACCTTGGCCTTGGGCAAGGGGGCGCCCTGATAGACCACCTTCAGCTCACCGGGCTTGCCGGTGGGCACCAGGTCCAGCGGGGCAGTGGGGGCCACGGGCTTGGCCAGACTGGCCACCCAGCGGGCGGCGGGCTGCGAGTACATCGCGGGCAGGTTGCGCTTGCTGCGGTCGATCACGGGGTAGGTAGGCGTTGCAAACAGCGTGTCTGGGGTGCCGGTGGTGGCGTAGACGAAGGCATCCTTGCCCAGTTGGCCGTCCACGCGCTGCGCCGGGGTGTCGGTGCGTTGTTGTTCCAGCACGGGCACGCCCTTGAACTGGTCGAGCCGGCCAGGCGATGTCTCGCGCAGGTTGTCGTTGAACTCGCCAAAGTGCAGCCGCGCCTGGCCCCCGGCGTTCTCCAGCCACACCTGGTGGGCGTGGGCAGGGGCCAGGGCAGATACGCCGGCTATGGCCAGCACGGCAGCCAGCCAAGGGCGTGGGGAGGTGGGAGCGCAAGACATGGACATGGATATTTCCTCTCTTTGGTTTGGGATTCCGGAGCGCTGCTCCAAACGCAGCGCGCAGCCCGCTGCACCACCGCAAGGGGGGGTGCAGTGAAGCTCACTTTTTGATAGCTGCCTGCGCTTGATGGATAAGCGTAGGTGGCTTTTTGATCTGAACGTTGCAGCGCCCGGCTCACACCGAACGCCAGCGCAGACTGGGGGCCGTGAGAGCCGCTTCAGCGGCCGTCATGGGTCGTCAGGAGGTCGTCATGCCGACAGCCAAAAACCGCTCACCACTCCACGCCTGCGCGCGGGCTCTGCGCTGGGGGCGTCGGCCTTGGTGCGCGCGGCCGGCCGTACCAGCCCATCACCGCGACGGGGACACCCAGCCCCACCCACGACCACCAGTCACCCCAGGTGTCGGACACCAGTGCGGTGATCAAGCCGGTGGTGGTGAGCACACCCATCACGATGGGCCCGCCCCACAGGGCCCAGAAAGGGCGGTGCTTTTTCATGCGGTGCCCTCGGTGGAGCGCGCAGCGCCCGATGTGGGCAAAGCGCTGCCTGCAAAACCCCCCGTGGCGCTGCCTGCGGTGGGTGTTGCGGGGCTTGCCGCCTGCACGCCCTTGCGCAGCCACAGATACAGCCCGCTGCCCAGCACCACGATGGTGGCGATGTCCAGCAGCGCCCACAGGATCTTCATCGGCATGCCGCCGTAGTCGCCAAAGTGCAGCGGCTGCGACACCAGCAGCGCCGTCAGGTACCACGGCAGCTGGGGCGACGCGGTGACCTGCGCGGTGCGCGCATCCACCAGCACCGGCTGGAGCAGCTTGGAGGTCAGCGGCTCATTGCCGCGCAGGAAGAACGTGTTGTGGTGCGGGCTGGAAAACGCCGTGCCCGGGAACGCAATGAATGACAGCTTGGTGCCCGGCGCCTGGGCCTGCGCGGCCACCAGCGCCTGCTGCAGCGGCCCGCGTTCGGCAGCGGGCACGATGGGCTGGCCTTCGTAGGGCTTGAGCAGCATCGAGAGCTGGTCGTACTGCCAGTACTTGATGAGCAGGTCGGCCCACGTGTTGATCATGCCGGTGCCACCCACCACGAAGGCCCACACCAGCGTGACGATGCCCAGCAGGTTGTGCAGGTCGAGCCACTTCACCCGCGTGGACCGATCCCGCCGCACCTCACCAAACGCCAGCTTGCGCATGAACGGCGCATACAACACCACGCCGGTGACGATGGCCACCAGCAGCAGCAAGCCCATGAAGCCCAGAAACAGCTTGCCCGGCAGCCCCGCGAACAGGTCCACATGCAGCTTGAACATCACGTACATGAAGCCCTCGTCAAACCGTGGCTGCGCCAGCACCTGGGCCGTGCGGGCATCCACCGCCACAGAGCGGAAGTCATCGGTGGGCGCCGGGGTGGGCGTGAGCGTGACGAACCACACGTTGTCATCGTCCTCCGCGTGCGACGCGAACTGCACCACACGATCCGGGTGCAGCGCATGCGCGGTGGCCAGCACCTGGTCGAGGCTGGCGCGCGGCGTGTTAGCGGGCATCGCAGGCGCCTCCACCTCGGTGCCCAGCAGGTGACCAATTTCGTGGTGAAAGATCAGCGGCAGGCCGGTGATGCACAGCAGCAGCATGAAGACGGTGCACACCAGGCTGGACCACTTGTGGGTCCAGCTCCAGCGGCGAAGGGCGGTGGGGCTCAGCATGGTGTGGGGGCGGTGTGGCAAGGGCCGTCGGGCAGTCGCACCACCGCCAGCGCCGCCCCAGGCACAGGGCGCGCTATCGCAACTGAAAGGGCGAACAAGTGATTCATCAAGCCAGACAACCCGAAAACATCGAAAAACGGTGGGTGCTGGCTGCAGCCGGGAGGCCTGTGAAAAGGGCTCCCGGCAAGGGCTATGGCTGGCGGAAACCCAATTTTACATTGCAAATGGGAATTGTTTGTATTCGTGATGGTGTGTGGGGGTAAGGATGTTGCGAAATCGCTGCGGCCTGCTCCCGATCGGACACTGCGAAGTAGAGGAAGAATTTCGCACGCGGGGGGTGGGGCGCAGGGCGGGGTGTGCGCCTGCAGGCTATAGTGCCGTCGCCCCAGCGTGCTGGTTTTGCAGACATTCACACCCGCGTTTGCGACCCTTGCATGGGCTTTATCCCCCGGCTGCAAGCCGCTTGCAGGAGAGTTCCGTGTCCACGATATTCGGCGCCGTTCAGGCCGTTGCGCACGCATCTGCGAGAGGCATGGGGGCTTTGTACCGGACGGCCTTGCCATGGCTCGCTGTGGTGGCGATTTTGTGTACGGGCAACGTGCGCGCCGCAGACGAAAGCACCTCTGCGGAGCAGAAGGCACAGCTTGCAATACCCCCCGAGTTTCGGCATCCCGATTTTGTCTGGACCACTGCGGAAGGCGACTTGAACGGCGATGGCATCCCCGACCTGGCCCTGTTGCTGACAAAGCACAAAGGAGAAGACCAGCGAGAGGAGCGGTTGCTTGTCCTGACCGGGAGGGCGGATGGCAGCTATCAGGTGCTCTCTACGTCCGGCGAGTTCTGCCACCCCAGCAAGTTCTACAACCTGGAAATCAAGAACCATTCATTGTTCGTTCAGGCGGTCTACTACGCAGACGCCGCCCGGTTCTCGGGCTTCACGCTGCAGTTCCGCTACAACGCCAAGATCAAAGACCTGGAACACATCGGCGAGCAGCAGGACGACGAAGACTATTCCAGCAACGCCTCCCACCGCGTGAGCCTCAACTACCTGACCAACACCGCCATTCATTCGCGGCGTGCTGGCAAGAAGTACAAGGAGGCGAGAGGCCGGATCGTTGATGGTCCGGGCGTGCTGCCTTTGAACGGGTTTGTCTGTGAAGGCTATGGCATGACGGGTTCTTCGGTCTACCTGGATGAAAGTTTCAAGGTGCACAAGAAGGGCGGGACGCCGCCATGATGCGGAGCGGGTTCGTCGGAGGGGCTCGCAGCGCGATGGGCATGACCCGTCACGCCTGGTTCTAAGCGCGCTGCTGCGGCCCGTTCACTGCCCATGTGAGGCATCCTGCGTTTGACGCTCTGGCAAGAAGAGGCATTCCGATGGGGAGGTTTTTTGCTATTGAATTGGTAGCTATAAAGCCATAAATATCAGGCGGAAGAGGCCAAAATCTCTTGAGAAGTTTGGTCTTGAACCCCTTCCGCCACGCCCCTCACCCTCAGAACCGTGTCCGCAGCGTCACCTGCACCGCGCGCGGCGAGCCCGGCAGGATGAGGTTGTCGTTGCTGCCGTGGGCCGACACGTAGTACTTGCGGTTGGCCAGGTTCTTGATGTTCACATCCACATCCCACTGGCCCAGCGTGTATTGCAGCGCGGCATCCACCGTGGTGTAGGCGGGCAGGGTGACCAGGTTGGTGAGCGATGTGAAGCGGGCGCCCACGTGGTTCACGCCGCCGCCCACACGCAGGCCGTGGCCCAGGTCTTTCATGGCCCAGAGGAAGGCGGAGTTGCGTGGCGTGAGCGCGGGCACCTTGCCTTGCGCGGGGATGTTGGCCGTGGGCAGCTGCAGCGAGCCCGTCGTGGCCAGCGATTTCGTCATGCGGCCGTCCAGCCACGCGTAGCCTGCGCTCACGTCCCAGCGGCCGGGCAGGCGGCCGTTGGCGGTCAGCTCCAGGCCATTGGTGCGCTGCGTGCCCACGTTGATCTGGCGTGCCGGGTTGGTCGGGTCGGTGTTCTTGATGTTGGTGCGCTCCAGGTTGAAGAGCGCGCCAGTCACATTCATGCGGCCATCGAGCAGGTCGAGCTTCACGCCGATCTCCTTGTTCTCGGTGATCTCGGGCTCGGCGGCGGTGTTGTTGGCGGCCAGCGCAAAGGTTTCTGCCGAGGGCTGGAACGACTTGCTGTACGACACGTAGTACGACACGGTATCGCTGGGCTGCCACACCAGGCCCGCGCGGGGGCTGAACTTCTTGTCGGTGCGCGACAGGCCCGCGAGCTTGCGCTCGAACGTGGTCTCCTGGCCGAACACGTCGTAGCGGGCGCCCACCAGCGCCTTCCACTGCGGGGCCAGCGTGATCTGGTTTTGCCAGTACAGCGCGGCCGTGTCCTGCGTGGTATGGCTGGGGATGGCGCTGTCGGCGTTGTAGTTGGCGGCCGGGATGGCCGGCGCCGGGCGGTTGCCGGGGCTGAAGATCGGCACCCGGTCCGCGCCGCCCGAGACGGACTCGGCGCGCTTCTTCTGCTGGCCCAGCTCCACGCCCATCAGCCACTCCTGCTGGAAGCCGCCCAGCCGGTTGCGCCAGGTCACGTCGGTTTGGTTGAAGAAGCCCTTTTCGTCGCGCAGCACAAACGAGCGTGTGCGGCCCACGGTCAGGTTCACCGGGTCGGTGGTGCCGCCGGGCAGGGTGTTGTAGCGGTCCAGCGTGTAGTCGTACAGGCGCGTGACGTTGCGCACCGACCAGTCGTCGTTGAAACGGTGGTTCAGCGTGGCCGCAAACGACTGCATGGTGCTGGTGGTGGTGTCGTCCTGCGCCGCGTTGCTCGAGCCGTAGTAGGTGCCGGCGGGCACGTTGACGGGGCGACCGTTCAGCGCGGGGATGCCGAAGTCCGTGAGGCGCTTGTCGCGGGCGTTGGTGTACTGCAGCAGCAGGTCGGTCTGCGCGGCGAGTTTGAGCGCGAGCGAGGGCGCGAAGTTGTGCCGCTTGACGAACTGCTGGTCGCGGTAGCTGCCCGAGTCCTCGACGGCGGCATTGATGCGGAAGGCTGCGGCGTCGCTGATGCCCAAGTTCACATCGGCCGTCGCGCGCCGGTAGTCGAAATTGCCCAGGCCCAGCGATGCCTCGCCCGAGGTCTCGCCGAATTTCGGCTTCTTGGTCACGCGGTTGATCAGGCCGCCCGATGAACCCCGCCCGTACAACACGGCGGCCGGGCCCTTGAGCACTTCCACGCGCTCGATGTCGGCGAGATCGCGGAAGTACAGCGCGTCGTCGCGCACGCCGTCCACAAACTGGTCGGCAATGGCCGTGAAGCCGCGTATCACCACCTGGTCGCGCTGGCCGTCGCCATGGCTCATGGCCACGCCGGGCACGTTGCGCAGCGCGTCTTCCATCGACCGCGCGCCCTGGTCGCGCAGCAGCTGCTCGGGCACCACGTTCACGGCCTGGGGTACGTCGCGCAGCGGCGCGCTGCCCTTGGTGGCCGAGGTGCTGGCGGCGGGCGAATAGCCGTCATCGTCGCTGGTGGATTGCACGGTGACCTCGCCCAGTGTCTGGGTGGGGGCTGCAGGCGCTGGGTTTTGCGCCAGCGCGGTGCCGCAGAAGGCGGCAAGAACGGCTGCAGCCAGCGGGTGCAGGGCATAGGAGCGGCCGAGAGAACGGCGGAAGGAGTGGTGCAAAGGTGCGTGCATAGGTTGTCCTTGGTGTGTGCGCAACGCGGTGGAAAACGGCTCCGCAGGCACCGGGCCTGACGCGGGCCTTTTGGGGCCGTGGCTGGGAGGGGTGCGGAGAGCGGGAGAAAAGGAAGCTGAGCAGGGCGGTGGATCAGAAGGAGCGACGGGCCCGCAGGGCCGCTGCATCCCTCGCGCTTACCACCCCCAGGCCCAGGCGCCGAGGCCGGCCACCAGGGCCATCCCTGCCAGCATCGGTGTGCGCCGGGGCTGCCAGGTCACGGCGGCCGTCACGGCCAAAGCGGCTACCGACAGGGCCACCGTCCACGCGGTCACGCCGAGCGAGGCGGGCACGCCACCGGCGGGGTGTGCGGCCAGCCACAGCGACAGCAACAGCAGCATGCATCCGGCGCGGCGCAGCTGTTGCAGGCGGCGGGCTGCGCCTTCGCGGCCTGTAGCTTCTTCGTGGTGGCGGTCCATGCCCCGCGCCAGGGCCGACCAGGCTGCAAAACACAGCAGAAAAGCGGACATGGTGCTCAGGCCCCCGAGGTAGACACTGACACATCGCTGGCCGCAGGCAATGTGGCCACCGGGGCAGTGCGCGATGCCATGGCTGCAGCGGCTTTGCCCTTGGGGGCCCGGCCCGGGCGCAGGCGCCACGACAGCCAGCCCAGCAGCAGTCCGGTGATCAGGAAGGCCAGGTCCATGCTGGCCCACACCCACTCGCCCGCAGGCAGCGTGACGCCCAGGTGCGTGTGCGTGGTCAGGGCGTTGATGACCGGCAGCAGCGCCCACGCCAGCCCCGCAGCGCCCAGCGGCACCGACCAGCCCATGCGGCTGGGCCGCACCACGGCGCAAGCCAGCGCCCACAGCAGGGCCAGGCCCCAGGTGCTGAAGAACCAGGCCAGCTCCACATCGGCACGGCCCTCGGTGCCCAGCGGGATCAGGCGGTTGGAGGCGATGTACACGCCGCAGGCCAGCGGCAGGCCCGCCAGCGTGGCGATGTTGATGGCCGCCACCAGACGCTCGCCAAACGGTGGCTTTGTGGCGGTGCCTGCGTTGGCTGCTGCCCCTTTGCGGCTGGCCTGCGTCTGCGACTTGGCGCTGCGCTTGACCGACCACAGCACCATGCCGGTGGCAATCATCAGGCTGCCCAGCACACCAAATCCAAACAGCGCCCAGCGCAGGCCCACATCAGCAAACCGCGCCATGTGCAGGCCATACAGCACGCCGTAGGTCTTGACGGCGGGGCCGGTGGCATCGGCCTGGTCCAGCCACTGGCCGGTGGTGGCGTCAAACAGCAGGCGGGGCGGGCGGTATTGCAGGCGGTCGCCCTCGTGGCGGGTGACTTCGACCACGGCGCGGCCCTTGGCATCGCGGCGTGCCTGCACGCTGCCAATGCGCCCGCCGTCCCAGCGGGTGCGGGCCTCGGCCAGGATGGGCGGTAGGGCGATGGCGGGCAGGGGCTCCACCTTGTCGCCGGGGCCGCGCCGGGGGCGGCTTTCGGCCTTCTCGCCCTGCAGGTCGGCAAAGTACGCGTTGGAGTCCACGCCTTTCTCACCCTGGTAGGCCGTGGCAATGCCCGCAGGCATGTACAGCGTGTGGAAGATCATCAGCCCGCTGAAGGTGATCATCAGATAGAAAGGCAGCACCAGCACGCCGGTGACGTTGTGCGCGTCTAGCCAGGCGCGCTGCCCGCCCTTGGCGGGGCGGAAGGTGAAGAAGTCCTTGAAGATGCGGCGGTGCGTGATCACGCCCGAGATCAGCGCCACAAACATCAGCATGGTGGCCACGCCCACCACCCAGCGGCCCTGCAAGGTCCAGCGGCCCTTTTGCGCGGTGCGCAACTCGAAGTGAAAGCGGTAGAAGAAGTCGCCGCCCATCGTCTGGCGGGTGTCGATGGCCTCGCCGGTCTGCGGGTGCATGCGCAGCGTTTCGAAGCGGCCATTGCCCGTGTCGCGCCACAGGATGTTGACGGCGGGGTCGCGGTCGTCGGGCAAGTGCATGATCCACTGCGTGGTGTTGGGCACCTTGCGCACCAGCGCGTCCAGGGCCCTCTGCGCCGTTTGCGCCACCTGGGGGGCGGCGGCCTCCACCGGCTGCAGGCCATGCATCTCGGGGCGCATCCACAGGTTGAACTCGTTCTTGAAGAACGACAGCGTGCCGGTGAGGAAGATCGCAAACAGCAGCCAGCCCAGGATGAGCCCCGCCCAGGTGTGCAGCCACGACATGGCCTGGCGAAAGCCCTCGCGGTCGTTGAGCGCCTTGGGTGGTTTGGCTTTGCGGGCTTGTTCAGAAGCGGTGCTTGCAGATGCCCGATCGACTGGCTGGCATGCAGGGGCCGTGATGCGGGTCATGCGGCGGCCCTCATCCATTGAGGTGCCGTGGCACATGCGCCCAGCACCATTGCGGGCAGCAGCGTGCCACCCCACGCGCCCCAGGCGGTGCGTGCATAAAAGGCCCAGCCTGCGGCGATGGCATACACCACCCACGACAACATGGTGGCCGTGAGCACGGCTTCCACCCGTGGCATGCACTGCGCCAGCAGCAGCGACAGCGCCGCAGTGAAACCGGCGGCCAGCGCATAGCCGCCCCCTATTGCGGCCACGGCACGCGAGGTGATGGCCAGCCGGTAGCGTCCATCGACGCGAGGGGTCTTCATGGCTGCGAGACCATCGGCGCAGTGACTGGGCGATCAGGGGGGGACAGCGCCTCCGAAGGGCAGAGGCGGGCAAGGCTGCGCAGCATGGGCAAGGGCTCCAGTCGTTGGATGGGTGAACAAACCAAACGCTGGCTGTTGCCGGTGATGCGGGTCACCGGCTGGCTGGCTTCCAGGTGAAGTCATCGCCCTGCGGGAGCAGGCGCTTGCCTGCTCATGCGCACTGCAACGGGAGCCGGTGCGCAGGATGCGGCAGGGGATGATCGACCGCTATTTTAATGTGGTTGCAAATCATTCGCATTAACTAACAAAGAAACTGCGAGGTTTGATGTGCAGTTGCAACAGAGTGTGCGCAGTTCGCGCCAGCACGGGCGAAAAAAAACGGGCCGAGGCCCGTTGGGAGGTCAGAGGGGGGCCATGTCGGGGTACCCCTTAGTCACTCATTGGCTCACTCGATCTCGCCCATCTGCGATTGCAGGTAATTTTGCAGGCCCACTTTACCGATCAGGTCGATCTGGGTTTCGAGGAAGTCGATGTGCTCTTCGGTGTCGTCCAGGATCTTTTGCAACAGGTCGCGCGACACATAGTCACGCACGCTTTCGCAGTGGGCAATACCCTCCTTGATGGTGGCTTGGGCGCCCTGCTCGGCGCGCAGGTCACAGGCCAGGATCTCCGGCACGTCTTCGCCCACCTGGATCTTGGCCAGGTCCTGAAGGTTGGGCAGGCCGTCCAGCGTAAAGATGCGGTCCATGAGCCAGTCGGCATGCTTCATCTCGCCGATGGATTCCGAATACTCCTTCTTGGCCAGCTTGTCGAAGCCCCAGTGCTTGAGCATGCGGTAGTGCAGAAAGTACTGGTTGATGGCCGTAAGTTCGTTCTTGAGCTGGGCCTGCAGATGGCCAATGACCTGTGCGTCACCTTTCATGGGGACTCCTTGTAATGTGTGAATTCGGCGCTGATTGTCGTGACCCGCATCAAGCAGCGCAAGGCAAGCCCCTGCTATGGCGTGCGGGCTGCGTGTGATGCTGAGAGGCGTTCGCGTTCACAGGCTGAGTTCCCCGTGGCGCACCAGGGTTGTCATGGGGAGGCCACAGTGGGAGTTGTATAGTAATTGACAATTGATTCAATGCAATCAATTAATTGGATTGATGGCTTGGAAATGCCTAAACTTCAGTCCTGTTCAGTCAACCAACCACTAAGGAAACAGCAATGTCCCTGATCAATACGCAAGTTCAGCCCTTCAAGACCACCGCTTTCGTCAACCGTGGCGGCAAGGGTGAATTCATCGAAGTGACCGAGCAGTCCCTCAAGGGCAAGTGGTCCGTGCTGATCTTCATGCCCGCAGCGTTCACCTTCAACTGCCCCACCGAAATCGAAGACGCTGCCGACAACTACGCTGAGTTCCAGAAGGCCGGTGCCGAGGTCTACATCGTGACGACCGACACCCACTTCTCGCACAAGGTGTGGCACGAAACTTCCGACGCCGTCGGCAAGGCCAAGTTCCCCCTGGTCGGCGACCCGACGCACCAGCTGACCAACGCCTTCGGCGTGCACATCCCTGAAGAAGGTCTGGCGCTGCGCGGCACGTTCGTGATCAACCCCGATGGCGTGATCAAGACGATGGAAATCCACTCCAACGAAATCGCCCGCGACGTGTCGGAAACCCTGCGCAAGCTGAAGGCTGCCCAGTTCACCGCCGCCAACCCTGGCCAAGTCTGCCCCGCCAAGTGGAAGGAAGGCGCCAAGACCCTGACGCCTTCGCTGGACCTGGTCGGCAAGATCTAATCCACGGCTCCCCTAAAGCCGGACAGCGTCATGGCGCCATCGCGCCATGCCGTCCGGCTTTTTTACGCCCGGACGTTGACAAGCAGGCTTGATTTGCAGCCCTCAGGCGTCAACCTCCCAGACATCACCACTCCAAATTCAAAGGACACCACCATGCTCGACGAACAACTCAAGACCCAACTCGCCGCCTACCTGGAGCGCGTGCAGCAGCCGTTTGAGCTGGTGGCTTCCCTGGACGACAGCGAGACTGCGCGCGACATGCGCGAGCTGCTGACGACCATCCAGTCGCTGCGCAGCGACAAGATCACCCTGCGCACCGACGGCAACGACGCGCGCAAGCCATCTTTCAGCCTGCAGCGCGTGGGCGCCACCAACAGCCTGCGCTTTGCCGGGCTGCCACTGGGCCACGAATTCACTTCGCTGGTGCTGGCCCTGCTGTGGACGGGTGGCCACCCGCCCAAGGTCGAGCAGGACGTGATTGATTCCATCAAGGCCTTGGATGGCGACTTCAACTTTGAGGTCTACATGAGCCTGACCTGCCACAACTGCCCGGACGTGGTACAGGCACTGTCGCTCATGGCCGTCGTCAACCCGAAGATCAAGACCACCGTCATCGAAGGCGGCGCCTTCCAGCAGGAAGTGACCGAGCGCGAAATCATGGCCGTGCCCATGGTGTTCCTCAATGGCCAGGTGTTCGGCTCCGGCCGCATGACCATTGAAGAAATCGTCGCCAAGCTCGACACCGGTTCTGCCGCCCGCGAAGCGGCCAAGCTCAGCGCCAAGGACCCGTACGACGTGCTCATCGTCGGTGGTGGCCCCGCAGGTGCCGCAGCCGCCGTGTACGCCGCCCGCAAGGGCATCCGCACCGGTGTGGCGGCCGAGCGCTTTGGCGGCCAGGTGAATGACACGCTGGCCATCGAGAACTACATCTCGGTGCTCGAAACCGACGGCCCCAAGTTCGCCGCCGCGCTCGAAGCCCACACCCGTGCCTATGGCGTGGACATCATGAACCTGCAGCGCGCCGACAAGCTTATTCCTGCTGCGCAGCCCGGCGGCTTGATTGAAGTGCAGCTGGCCAACGGCGGCTCGCTCAAGGCCAAGACGGTGATCCTGTCCACCGGCGCCCGCTGGCGCAACGTGAACGTGCCCGGCGAAGCCGAGTACAAAAACAAGGGCGTGGCCTACTGCCCGCACTGCGACGGCCCGCTGTTCAAGGGCAAGCGCGTGTCGGTCATCGGCGGCGGCAACAGCGGTGTGGAAGCCGCGATTGACCTCGCCGGTGTTGTGGCCCACGTCACGCTCATCGAATTTGCGGACCAGCTCAAGGCCGACGCCGTGCTGGTCAACAAGCTCAAGAGCCTGCCCAACGTGACCATCCACACCAACGCGCAGACCACCGAAATCACTGGTGCTGACGGCAAGGTGAACGGCCTCAAGTACAAGGACCGTGCCACGAACGTGGAGCACACCGTGCAGCTCGAAGGCGTGTTCGTGCAGATCGGCCTGGTGCCCAACACCGAATGGCTCAAGGGCACGGTGGAGCTGTCGCGCTTCGGCGAAATCATTGTCGATGCGCACGGCCGCACCAACATCCCCGGCGTGTTTGCGGCGGGCGACTGCACCACGGTGCCGTTCAAGCAGATCGTGATTGCAGCGGGCGAGGGCTCCAAGGCAGCGCTGAGCGCGTTCGATCACCTGATCCGCATGCCCGTGGTGGCTGAAGGCGCCAAGGCGCAGGCTGCGAAGCCCGAGGCAGTTGCTGCTTGATGCAGCGGGGGACGCGGGGGCGGATGCTGCCCTCGTCCCTGCAGGTGGTGCGGCCTGTGGGCCTTCCATCCTCCAAAGTCCTTTGAATCGGTCCGGGCGATTCGCTGTGTTTGTAGGGGTTCTACAAACGTCCCTAGAATCCGGCCGTCCATGTGCCGCTTGCTGTTGATCTTCCTGTTGGTGTTCATGCCGCTCCAGTCCATCTGGGCGGCTGCTTCGCCTTATTGCGGGCACGAAGCCGCACCGCAAGCCTCGCACTTTGGCCACCACGTACACGATCACGTGGCCGACGAATCCCCTGTCCATCCCGCCAAGACGTCCACTGCCACCCCGGCGGACATGGACTGTCACGCCTGCCATGGCGCGGGTAGCGGTCTCGCGCACAGTCTGGGTGACCATGCCATCGTGGTGACTGCCGCCCGCCCGCCGGCCCAAGCGGCACCAGCCTGGCCTCCAGCTCCCCTTTCGCGCCCTGAACGCCCCAACTGGCCTGTCCTCGCCTGAGCGGCGAGGCGGGGGCTCTGGGCTGTCCCGTTTTCATTTGGATGTGTATCGAGACCTGCCTTGCGGGGCGGTCGCGACGCGCGCGCTGACGCCTGCGTGCGCACTTGATCGTTTCTGACCACCATCGCGCCTCGCCGATTTCAACCTGTGGCCCTCCGGCCATTGCAGAGGAATCGGATGCAATCAACAAAACAACGACAACACAAGCCCATCGCCGCGCTGGTGGTGATGGGGCTGGGCTGGGCACTGCTGGGCAGTGCTGCACAGGCCCAGACTTCTAACCCCCGCACAGGGCCCCTCACGCTCCAGGCCCTGTTTGACCAGGCCTGGCAACGCCAGCCTGAGGCGCAGTCTGTCGCCTTGCGGCGCGAGGCCGCGCGGGCAACACGCAGCGCGGCAGCGGCCTGGACGGCCGAGCCGGTTGCGCTGGAGCTGTCCACCAAAACCGACCGCCCCGGCAGCAACCAGGGCAGCCGCGAAGCCGAAGTGGGCCTGGCCCTGCCACTGTGGCTACCCGGCGAGCGCGCCCGCAAGGCAGCCTTGGCCGACGCTGAACTGCAGGCGCTGAACAGCCGCCAGCGTGCCGCGCAGCTGCAACTGGCCGCCACCGTGCGCGAAGCCTGGTGGGCCGCGCAGCGCGCGCAGACCGACTGGGCGTTGGCGCAAGACCGGCTGAACAACGCCCAGCGCTTGGCCGCCGATGTGGCGCGCCGCGTGCGTGCGGGAGATTTGTCGCGTGCCGATCAGGCCCAAGCAGACGGCGTCGTGGCCCAGGCCGAAGCCGCCCTGGCCGAGGCCCAGGGCGCACGCGACGCCGCCCAGGCCGCATTGGCCGCCTGGGGCGTGCAGGCCGAGCCCGGCTTGGCGCTGGCCGACGCCGCAGAGCCCGAGCCCCCCGTGCCCGACGCCACCACGGCCGCTGCCCAGCACCCCGCCGCAGCCGACTGGCAGGATCAGGCCGAGGTGGCCCGCCGCGCCGCCGACCTGGCCGCCGTGCAGACCCGCGCCAACCCTGAGCTGACGGTGGCTGCCACCCGGGCGCGCGAGCAGGCGGGGGACCGCTACCAGCAGACCTTCACCGTGGGCCTGCGCGTGCCCTTGGGCGGGGGCGACCGGGCGCAGGCCAAGCAGGCCGCCGCCCGCGCCGAAGCCCTGGCCGCAGAAGCACGCGCTACGGCAGAGCGCGACCGGCTGGCTGCCGACATCGCCGCCGCCGTGGCGCGCGTGAAGGCCACACAGACCCAGCGCGATGCCTTGGCACGCCACGCAGCGCTGGCGCAGGGCACACGCGGCTTTATCGACAAGGCCTTCCGCCTGGGCGAAGCCGACGGCCCCACGCGCCTGCGTGTGGAGCTGGAAGCCGCCCAGGCCGAACGCCAACTCGCCCGCGCCCGCATCGACGCCGCCGCTGCCGTCTCCACCCTGCGCCAGGCCTTGGGCCTGCTGCCGCAATGACGCCCTTGGGGCTCTCACCACTTTTTGAAGATCACCATGAAACTCTCTTCCGCTTTTTCCACCCTGGCCTTGCTGCTGGGCCTCTTGCTGGGTGTGTTACCGCCCACCGCCGTAGCTGGCCCCGGCCACGACCATGGCGAAGCCCCCGCTGCCGCAGCGGGCACGGCCCTGCCGCGCTTTGCCGCCACCTCCGATCTGTTTGAACTGGTGGGCGTGCTCGACGGGAAAAAAATCGCTCTGTACCTGGACCACGCAGGCGACAACAGCCCCGTGAGAGATGCCCGGCTGGAGCTGGACATTGCGGGCACCAGCGTGCCCGTCACCCGCGTGGCCGAGGGCGAGTTCCAGGCCACCCTGGCTGCGCCGCTGGCCGAGGGCGTGAGCCCCGTCACCGCCACCGTGGCCGCAGGCACGGACACCGACCTGCTCGCAGGCGAGATCGACCTGCATCCCGCCGCCCACACCGATGCCGCCCCCTCGGGGCTGGCGCGCCGCACTACGCTGATGGCAGGCGCCGCAGCCGCTGTGCTGCTGGCGCTGGCTGCCGCATGGCGCCTGCGCCGGGGCCGCGTTGCCCGCATGGGCAACACCCAGCGCGTGGGAGGTGCCGCATGAAGCGCTTGCACCCCATGCCTTCCTTGCTGGCCCTGCTGATGGCCACCGCGCTCAGCGCCCCCCTGCCAGCCCTTGCAGGTCCCGGCCACGACCATGGCGAAGCGCCGCCCGCGCCCACCGGCAACGGCCCCAGCCGCCAGCCGGATGGCAGCGTGTTTCTGCCCAAGCCCGCGCAGCGCCAGTTGGGCGTGCGCACACTGGTGACTGCCGCCGGGCAGCATGCCAAGGCCTTTGATCTGGCGGGCACCGTGGTGATGGACCCCAACGCAGGCGGCAAGGTGCAGGCCGTGTTGGCAGGTCGGCTTGAGGCCGGGCCCAAGGGCCTGCCCGGTGTGGGCCAGGCCGTGCGCAAGGGCGAGGTGTTGGCCTATGTGGTGCCCACGGCGGGCGCCATCGAGCGATCCAACCAACTGGCCCAGCAGGCCGAGCTGCGCGCCGCCCGCGACCTGGCCGCCCGGCGCGTGGCGCGCCTGACCGAGCTGGCCGACACCGTACCGCGCAAGGACATCGAGGCCGCCGAGAGCGAGCTGCACAGCCTCACCCAGCGCCTGGGCGCCGTGGGCGCGGGCCTGGCCACGCGCGATGCGCTGGTGGCCCCCGTTTCGGGCGTGATCGCTTCGGCCAATGCCGTGGCTGGGCAGGTGGTGGATGCGCGCGAGCTGGTGTTTGAGGTGGTAGACCCATCGCGCCTGCGCATCGAAGCCCTTGCATATGATCCGGCCCAGGCCCACAGCGTGGCCGGTGCCACGCTGGCCGTGGGCGGGCAGCGCGTGCCACTGCGCTTTCTGGGCGCGGCGCGCAGCCTGCGTGATCAGGCGCAGCCGCTGCAGTTTGCGGGCGACTCGTCTGCGCTTGGCACCTTGGCCCTGGGTCAGCCGGTGCGGGTGTTCGTGCAGTCCACCGACAAGGTCGATGGCGTGCAAGTGCCCGCTGCCGCGCTGCTGCGCAACCTGGCCAACCAGACCATCGTCTGGGTCAAGGAGTCGCCCGAGCGCTTTGTGCCCCGGGTGGTCACGGCGGTGCCGCTGGATGGCGCCTCAGTGGCCATCACCTCGGGCCTCCAGCCCGGCGATCGCGTGGCCACGCAGGGCGCCACGCTCATCAACCAGGTCCGCTAAGGAGTCGCTATGTTCAAGTGGCTTCTAGAAAACAGCCTGACCAACCGGCTGCTGGTGCTCATCGCCGCCGCCGTGCTCATGGCCTATGGCGCCTTCACGCTTTCGCGCACGCCGGTGGACGTGTTCCCTGATCTCAACAAACCCACCGTCACCCTCATGACCGAGGCGGGCGGCATGGCTGCTGAAGAGGTGGAGCAGCTCATCACCTTCCCGCTGGAGACCACCATGAACGGCCTGCCCGGCGTGGAGAGCGTGCGCTCCACCTCCAGCGCGGGCCTGTCGTTCATCTACGTCACCTTCGACTGGAGCACCGAGATCTACCGCGCGCGGCAGATGGTGTCCGAACGCCTGTCGTCCATGGAAGAGGGCCTGCCCAGCGGCATCACGCCGCGCATGGGGCCCATCAGCTCCATCATGGGCGAGATCATGCAGGTGGCCATCCCCATCGACGCGGGCAAGACCACGCCTATGGCCGTGCGCGAGTACGCCGACTGGGTGCTGCGCCCGCGCCTCATGGCCATCCCCGGCGTGGCGCAGGTGATCCCCATCGGGGGTGAGGTGCGCCAGTTCCAGGTGCTGCCCGACACGGCGCGCATGGCGGCGCTGGGCATCACGCACGAGCAGCTCACGGGCGCGCTCAAGGGCTTTGCGGCCAACACCTCGGGCGGGTTTCTGGAGCTGGGCGGGCGCGAATACCTCATCCGCCACCTGGGCCGCACCTCGCGGCTCGAAGACTTGCAGAACATGGCCCTCACCGCCAAAAACGGCCAGAGCGTGCTGCTGCGTCAGGTGGCCGATGCCACCTTTGCCGCTGCTACGAAGCGCGGCGACGCGGGCTTTGAAGGGCGGGGCGCCGTCATCCTAGGCATCCAGAAGCAACCCACGGCCGACACCATTGGCCTCACGCGCAGCATCGAGGCCGCGCTGGTGGACCTGAAGAACTCGCTGCCCGCAGGCATGGAGTCGCCGCGCGTCACCTTCCGCCAGGCGAGCTTCATCGAGGCATCGGTCACCACGCTGCAGGGCAAGCTCATGGGCGCCTCGGTGTTTGTGGCGGTAATCCTGTTCGTGTTCCTCGGCACGCTCAGGCCCACGGTGATTGCGCTCACGGCCATCCCGGTGTCCATCTTCATCACGGCGCTGGTGTTCAAGTATTTCGGCCTGTCGATCAACACCATGACGCTGGGTGGCCTGGCCATTGCCATTGGCGGCCTGGTGGACGACGCGGTGGTCGATGTCGAAAACGTGCTGCGCCGCCTGAAGATGGACCGCGCCAAGCACCCCCACCACCGCCTGCACCCGATCGAGGTGGTCAAGCTCGCGTCCATGGAAGTGCGCTCGGGCATCCTGTATGCCACGGCCATCATCGTGCTGGTGTTCCTGCCGCTCTTTGCGTTGCCGGGCATCGAGGGGCGGCTGTTTGTGCCGCTGGGCATTGCGTTCATCGTGTCCACGCTGGCATCGCTGCTGGTGTCGGTCACCGTCACGCCGGTGCTGGCCTTTTACCTGCTGCCGCGCATGAAGAACCTCGACCACGGCGACACGCGCGTGGTGGCCTGGCTCAAAGCGCGCTACCGCAACGGGCTCTCGGCCGTGCTGGCGCGCCCGCGCACGGCCCTGGCCGTGAGCGCGGTGGCAGTGGCGCTGTCGGCAGCGGCGGTGCCGTTCTTCCCCACCACCTTCTTGCCGCCGTTCAACGAAGGCACGCTGCTCATCGGCATGCGGCTCAACCCCGGTGTCACGCTGGCCGAATCGAGCGCGCTGGCCCGCCAGGCCGAGGTGCTGGTGCGCCAGGTGCCCGAGGTCACACACGTGGGCCGGCGCAGTGGCCGCGCCGAGCTGGACGAACATGCCGAAGGCGTGCACGTGAGCGAGCTGGACGTGGGCCTGCTGCCTGCGGCCGAACTCAAGCGCAGCATGGCCGAGGTGCAGGCCCACATCCGCAGCCGCCTGGCACACCTGCCTGCGGCCATCGCCATCGGCCAGCCCATCTCGCACCGCATCGACCACATGTTGTCGGGCGTGCGCTCGCAAATCGCCATCAAGCTCTTTGGCGACGACCTGGACACCCTGCGCGGCCAGGCCGAGACCCTGCGCGCGCGGCTGGCGGGCATCCCCGGCCTGGCCGACCTGGAGGTGGAAAAGCAGGTGCTGGCGCCGCAGATCACCGTGCGCGTGGACTACGCCGCCGCTGCACAAATGGGCGTGCCCGCACCCCAGGTGCTGGCCTCGCTGCAGACGCTGGTGGAGGGCGAAAAAGTGGCCCAGGTGGTGGAAGGCAGCCGCCGCTTTGCGCTGGTTGTGCGCCTGCCCGACAGCGCACGCTCCATCGACGGCCTGGCGCGCGTGCTGATCGACACGCCCCGTGGCCCCGTGCCCCTGTCGCGCCTGGCCACCATCGAAGAGGGCGACGGCCCCAACCAGATCAGCCGCGACGATGGCAAGCGCCGCATCGTGCTCTCGGCCAACGCGCAGGGCAGGGCGCTGTCCGACGTGGTGGCCGACATCCGCCAGGCCGTGGGCGACACGCGCCTGCCTGAGGGCTACTTTATCACCCTGGGCGGCCAGTTCCAGGCGCAGGAAGAAGCCAGCCGCCTGGTGGGTCTGCTGGCCATCGTCTCGCTGGTGCTGATGTTTGTGGTGCTGTACACGCGCTACCGCTCGGCCACGCTGTCGGCGCTCATCATGGCCAACATCCCGCTGGCGCTGGTGGGCGCGGTGCTGGGGCTGTGGGTGTCGGGCCAGCCGCTGTCGGTGGCGGCGCTGATCGGCTTCATCACGCTGGCGGGAATCTCGGTGCGCAACGGCATCTTGAAGGTGAGCCACTACCTCAACCTGATGCGCGTGGAGGGCGAGCGCTTTGACACCGCCATGATCGTGCGCGGCTCGCTAGAGCGCCTGAGCCCCGTGCTGATGACCGCCCTGGTCACCGCCTTCGCCCTGGCCCCGTTGCTGCTGGAGGCCGAACGTCCCGGCACCGAAATCCTGCACCCGGTGGCGGTGGTCATCTTCAGCGGCCTCATCAGCTCCACGCTGCTCGACACCTTCCTCACCCCAGCAATGTTCTGGCTGTTTGGCCGCAAGGATGCCGAACGTCTGCTGGACGACAAGAACGCCGAGGCGTTCTGAGCTTTGCTTTTTTTCATCCACCCTTTGAAAGGACTCCCATGAAAACCACCCGCCATCTCTTCACCGCCCTGGCCCTTGCCGCTGTGACCACCACCGTCGCCCATGCCGCAGGCGACCACGGCGCGGGCCACGACCACAAGCCCCAACACGGCGGCATCGTCGCCGAAGCCAACGACATGGACTACGAACTCGTTGCCCAGCCCGACACCCTGACCCTGCACCTGCGCGACCACGGCAAACCCGCCAAGACCGAGGGTGTGAGCGCCAAGCTCACGTTGCTCAACGGCACTGAAAAATCCGAGGCTGTGCTGGCGCCTGCGGGCGAGGGCAAGCTCGAAGCCAAGGGCGCCTTCAAGGTGGCTGCTGGCACCAAGGTGGTGGCGCTGGTCACGCTGCCGGGCAAGAAGGCAGCGAATGTGCGGTTTGCGGTGAAGTAGGGCGGCGTGTGAAGAGGGGCGGTGGCCCATTGCACTGCCTGCCACCGCTGCGTCTTGCGGAACCTGCTGTTCTGCGTTGCAGCGGATTTTTACGCAAAAACGGGCGCAAGCGATAGTGCTACATGCGCCTGTAGCTATAAATTTGATGATAGTTGTAGCAGCATCAATGGAACCGTGAGCGCCGAGCCGAGGGGAAACACAGGCGCCGTGCTGAACCTGGCTGCAGTGCGCGCCAGGGTCAATACACCAGCCGCTCCGGCCGCACTTCCTGCAGGATGGTGGTGGCAATCTCTTCAATGGACTTGGTGGTGGTGGACAGCCACCGTATGCCCGCGCGGCGCATCATGGCCTCAGCCTCGGCCACCTCGGCGCGGCAGTTTTCGATGCTGGCGTATTTGGAGTTGGGACGGCGCTCGGCGCGGATCTCGGCCAGGCGGTCGGGGCTGATGGTCAGGCCGAAGATCTTGCTGCGAAACGGCACCAGGGCTGGTGGCAGCTGGCGGCGCTCAAAGTCCTCGGGGATCAGCGGGTAGTTGGCCGCTTTCAGGCCGCACTGCATGGCCAGGTAAAGGCTGGTGGGGGTTTTGCCGCTGCGGCTCACGCCCACCAGGATCACGTCGGCACCGGCCAGGTCGCGGTTGCTCTGGCCGTCGTCGTGGGCCAGGCTGAAGTTGATGGCTTCGATGCGGTCGGTGTATTCCTTGCTGCGGCTCACGTCGCTGAAGCGGCCCACGCGGTGGTGCGACTTGATGCCCAGCTCCTGCTCCAGCGGGTGCACAAAGGTGCCAAACATGTCCAGCAGCATGCCCTTGCAGCCGTCCTGGATCACTTTAAGCACCTCCATGTTGACCAGGGTGGTGAAGACGATGGGCTTTTTGCCCTCGACCTCGCCGGTGTGGTTGATTTGCCGCACCGCCTGGTGGGCCTTGTCCACGGTGTCGATGAAGGGCAGGCGCACATGGCGCGGCTTCATCTCAAACTGGGCCAGGATGGCGTTGCCGAAGGTTTCGGCGGTGATGCCGGTGCCGTCAGAGACAAAAAATACGGTGCGCGAGTGCATGGAGCCCCTTTTTTTTGGATGCGGCTTGCGCCAGCGGGGTGGACACCACAAAGAAGCGGCGATTCCCCGTTTTGCGTCAGTCGCGTGAAAGCGTCAGCCCGTTGCCAGAAGCTCGGGCCTACAATTGTCACAATTATCCAATTCTCACCATGCACCGCGTCGGCCCACAACCACAACGACAAAGCCTCAGGCCGTGCATGGCCGCCTGCCAGGAGCCATCCAGGGCCCGGCACGCAGACCCAGTTTCAACTTCTGGAGCTTTCCCATGTCTGCACTTTTCAGCCCGACCGCCCTGGTCGTACCGTTTGAAAACCTGAGAATGACCGATGTCGAGGTCGTTGGCGGTAAAAACGCCAGCCTCGGCGAGATGATCTCCCAACTGCCGCAAGGCGTGCGCGTGCCCACCGGGTTCGCCACCACCGCCCACGCGTTCCGTGAATTCCTGGCCTACGACGGCCTGGCCGACCGCATCAGCGCCAAGCTCAAGAGCCTGGACACCGAAGACGTGCGCGCCCTCGCGCAGGTCGGCGCCGAAATCCGCGCCATGGTCGAGGCCCAGCCCTTCCCGGCTGACCTGCAAAAGGCCATTGCGGACGAATTTGCCAAGCTGAGTGCTGGCAACCCCGCTGCCTCGTTTGCCGTGCGCTCGTCCGCCACGGCCGAGGATTTGCCCGACGCCTCCTTTGCCGGCCAGCAGGAAACCTTCCTGAACGTGGTGGGCATCGACGAAGTTATGCACAAGATGAAGGAAGTGTTCGCGTCGCTCTACAACGACCGCGCTATCTCCTACCGCGTGCACAAGGGTTTCGAGCACGATGTGGTGGCCCTGTCCGCCGGCGTGCAGCGCATGGTGCGCTCCGACCTCGGCGCTGCGGGTGTGATGTTCACCATCGACACCGAATCCGGCTTTGAAGACGTGGTGTTCATCACCAGTAGCTACGGCCTGGGCGAGACGGTGGTGCAGGGCGCCGTGAACCCCGACGAGTTCTACGTGCACAAGCCTATGCTCAAGGCGGGCAAGAAGGCGCTGATCCGCCGCAATCTGGGCAGCAAGCTGATCCAGATGGTGTTCTCCACCCCCGAGGAAAAGGCCGCCAGCGGCAAGCTGGTCAAGACTATTGATGTGCCCACCGAGCAGCGCAACCGCTACTCGCTGACCGATGCCGATGTGGAGCAACTCGCCCGCTACGCGCTGGTGATTGAGCAGCACTACGGCCGCCCCATGGACATCGAGTGGGGCAAGGACGGCACCGACGGCCAGCTCTACATCCTGCAGGCTCGCCCTGAGACGGTGAAGAGCCAGGCCAAGGGCCAGGCCGAGCTGCGCTACAAGCTCAAGGGCCACGGCACCGTGCTGGCCGAGGGCCGCGCGATTGGCCAGAAGATTGGCACCGGCCCCGTGCGCCTGGTACACAACATTTCCGAGATGGACAAGGTCCAGCCCGGCGACGTGTTGGTGACGGACATGACCGACCCCAACTGGGAACCCGTGATGAAGCGCGCCAGCGCCATCGTCACCAACCGTGGCGGCCGCACCTGCCACGCCGCCATCATTGCGCGCGAGCTGGGCATTCCGGCAGTGGTGGGCTGTGGCGACGCGACCGAGCGCCTGAAAGACGGCACGCTGGTCACGGTGAGCTGCTCCGAGGGCGACACGGGCAAGATCTACGACGGCCTGCTCGAAACCGAAGTGACCGAAGTGCAGCGCGGCGAGATGCCCCCCATCAAGACCAAGATCATGATGAACGTGGGCAACCCCCAACTGGCGTTTGACTTTGCCCAGCTGCCCAACTCTGGCGTGGGCCTGGCTCGCCTGGAGTTCATCATCAACAACAACATTGGTGTGCACCCCAAGGCGATCCTGGACTACCCCCAGATCGACGCCGACCTGAAGAAGGCCGTGGAATCCGTGGCCCGTGGCCATGCATCGCCCCGCGCGTTCTATGTGGACAAGGTCGCTGAAGGCGTGGCCACCATCGCTGCCGCCTTCTGGCCCAAGCCCGTCATCGTGCGCCTGTCGGACTTCAAGTCCAACGAATACCGCAAGCTCATCGGCGGCAGCCGTTACGAGCCCGAGGAAGAAAACCCGATGCTGGGCTTCCGTGGTGCGGCGCGCTACATCAGCGAAGACTTCGGTGAAGCCTTTGCGATGGAGTGCGAAGCGCTCAAGCGCGTGCGCAACGACATGGGCCTGACCAACGTGCAGGTGATGGTGCCCTTCGTGCGCACGCTGGGCCAAGCCGAGCGCGTGACCAAGCTGCTCGCATCGCACGGCCTGCAGCGTGGCAAGGACGACCTCAAGGTCATCATGATGTGCGAGGTGCCGAGCAACGCCATCCTGGCCGAGCGCTTCCTGGAGTTCTTCGACGGCTTCTCCATTGGTTCCAATGACCTGACCCAGCTCACCCTGGGCCTGGACCGCGACTCGGGCCTGGAACTGCTGGCGCAGGACTTTGACGAGCGCGACCCCGCTGTGGAGGCACTGATCCACCAGGCCATCAAGGCCTGCCTGGCCCAGGGCAAGTACATCGGCATCTGCGGCCAGGGCCCCAGCGACCACCCTGACTTTGCGCAATGGCTGGCCAAGGAAGGCATCTCGTCGATCTCGCTCAACCCCGACAGCGTGATTGCCACCTGGCAGCAACTGGCAGGCTGACGCACCGACCGGGCTGCCCTGTGCACCATGTGCCCACTGCACCACCCGCCATCGCGTCCGTGATGCCGCGCCCGTGATGCCGTTGCAGCAGCCCGCCAACCGCCCCGCCGACGCCGAGATGGCGGGGCCGTTTCCCCCCGATTTGCACGACGTGCGCCACCTGTGGCTCAAGGCAGGTTTGCTCCTGCTCTGGGCCCTGGTGTCATTTGGCGCCACCTACTTCGCCCGCGACCTGCAGGTGCTGGTGGTGGGGGGCTGGCCCCTGGGCTACTGGATTGCGGCGCAGGGTGCGGTGCTGGTGTTCATCGCCATCGTGGTCGCTTACGGCTGGGCCATGAACCACTTTGAGCGTCAGGACCAGCAGCAGCGCGAGGCGCTGGAGCTTTCCGCCCCTGCCGCAGAAGACCGCGCCCATGGCTGAGCGCAAGCCGGGCAGCGCTGCGGCGGACCGCGCCTATTTGTGGCGGTTGCACCGCATTCTGGCGCTGTACGTGGCGGGGGTGCTGGGTTTTCTGGCCCTGATGACCTGGGCCGAGCACCAGGGGCTGTCGCGCCACTGGATCGGCCCGATTTTTCTGTTCCTCACCGTGATGGTGTACGCCGGCATCGGCGTGTACGGCCGTACGACCGACCCCGAGGACTACTACGTGGCGGGGCGGCGCATTCCGCCCATGTACAACGGCATGGCCACGGCGGCCGACTGGATGAGTGCGGCGTCCTTCATCAGCCTGTCGGGCGCGCTGTACCTGCAGGGCTTTTCAGGCACGCCAGGGCAGGCCGGTGGTTTGGCCTATCTGCTGGGGTGGACAGGGGGCTTCTGCCTCGTCGCCATGCTGATTGCGCCGCACCTGCGGGCCATGGGGCTGTACACCATTCCCGATTTTTTCCATGTGCGTTTTGGCGGGCGCTGGCCGCGTGTGATTGCAGCGCTGGCGGCCGTGTTGTGCTCGTTCACTTACGTGGTGGCGCAGATTTATGGCGTGGGGCTGATTGCGTCGCGCCTCACCGGCGTGCAGTTCGAGATCGGCATCATGCTGGGCCTGGGCGGGGTGCTGCTGTGCTCGTTCCTGGGCGGCATGCGGGCCATCACCTGGACGCAGGTGGCGCAGTACGTGGTGCTGCTGCTGGCGTTCATGATCCCGGTGTCGTGGCTGGCGTACAAGCAGCTGGGCAACCCGCTGGCGCCGTTGGTGTATGGCGCGCAGATCAGCAAGATTGCCGACCTGGAGGCGCAGCTGCTCGACTCCCCGGCCGAACACCAGGTAGTACAGGCCTACCTGCAGCGCGCCAAAGACTTCGAGGCACGCCTGCAGGATGTGGAGGCTGCCCTGGAGCGCGAGCGCGAAAAGGGGCGTGAGCGCATCCGGGCGCTGCGTGCGCAGAACGCGGATGTGGGCCTCATCGTCTCCGCCAGCCGCGAGCTGGCCGCGCTGCCGCGCGATGCGGCTTCGGCCCGCGAGCGCTGGACCCGCGAGATGCGTGAGAACTACGAGCGCGCGCGCCCCCTGGGCGGGCTGCCCCCCCACAGCCAGGCCTACGCGGGCGACCCCCACGGCACCCCAGAGGAGCAACGCGACTACGAGCTCACCCGCCGCAACTTCCTCGCGCTGATGTTCTGCCTGATGGTGGGCACAGCCGGGCTGCCCCACCTGCTGACCCGGTACTACACATCGCCCACAGTGTCGGCGGCGCGCGCATCGGTGGGCTGGTCCCTGTTTTTCATTGCGCTGCTGTACCTCAGCGCGCCCGCGCTGGCGGTGCTGGTGAAGTTCGAGGTCATGCAGAACCTGGTGGGCAGCAGTTTCGAGGCCCTGCCCACCTGGATGGCCCAATGGGCGCGGGTGGACAGCTCGCTGCTGTCGGTCGAAGACGTGAATGGCGATGGCTTGATCCAGTTTGGCGAGATCCGCCTCGGGGCCGACCTCATCATGCTGGCTACGCCCGAATTGGGCGGGCTGCCCTATGTGGTGTCGGGCCTGGTGGCGGCGGGGGGTTTGGCAGCGGCGCTGTCCACGGCCGACGGTTTGCTGCTCACCATCAGCAACGCGCTGGTGCGCGATCTCTATTTTCAGGACACGCGCCGCCAGGCGTCGCCTGAGCAGCGCGTGATCTTGACCAAGTTCACGCTGCTGGCCGTGGCCTTGTCGGCTGCGTTTGTAGCAGCGCTCAAGCCGTCCGAAATTTTGCCCATGGTGTCGGCCTCGTTCTCGCTGGCGGCGTCGGCCTTTGTGCCGGTGATGGTCCTGGGCATCTTCTGGCGGGGCACCACGCGGCAAGGCGCGGTGGCCGGCATGCTGGGCGGACTGGCCATCACGGTGTACTACATGCTGTCGCATGTGCCGGCCATGCAGGTGCTGCCGCGTTGGCTGCTGGCCGACGGGTTGTGGTTTGGCATCCAGCCCATCTCGGCGGGGGTGTTTGGGGTGCCGTGTGGCCTGCTTGTGACCCTGGTGGTCAGCTGGATCACCCGGCCTGCGCCGCCGCTGCCCCGCATCCGCTCGGAGATGTGAGGGTGGGCACTGCGCGGGGGTTATGTGTAAACCCCGATTTGCAGAGGTGCCAAAACATGGGATTCTGGTTTGCGGGTGATAGCCTTGCGGCCTTCCCCACCCTTGCTCATAACTAGGAGACTCATGGTTCTCGTCAAAACCCCCGCAGGCCAGGAAGCACTCAAGGACCGCCACGGCAGCCTGAGTTCACGCCAGCGCTCGGCCTTCATTCTCTTTGACGGCAAGCGCACCACGGGGGAGATTTTGGCGGCCACGGCGGCCATGGGCATCACGCAGGACGACGTGCAGGCCATGATCGCCCAGGGGTTGCTGGCACCGGTGGGTGGGCAGATGCCTGCGGCAGCAGCCAACCCGGTGGCCGGCCCCGCCGCCGCTGCGTTGGCAGAGGCTCCCGCCACCGATCTGGGCACGGTGGCGTCGCCGGTTGAAGGCTCGGGACGCTCTCCCATGGAGCGCTACAAGGCGGCCTATCCCATCGCCACCGAGCTGACGGCGGGCCTGGGTCTGCGCGGTTTTCGCTTGAATCTGGCGGTAGAAGGTGCTGGCAGCTTTGAAGACCTGGCCGCCCTGGCCCCCAAGATCCGCGAGGCGGTGGGTGATGCCAAGTTCGAGCGACTGGACAAGGCGCTGTTTGATTGATGCTCTGGGATTTTGGCGCGCTCTGGCTGGATAGGAGCGTGGGGACTCAAACTCTGCAGACCGTTCGCCAGACAGGTGAGCATGAAAAAAGCGGCCCGAGGGCCGCTTTGTTTTTGCCGATGCAGACCGGAACGGCGCTGAGATCAGCGGCCCACCTTGAGCAGTTCCACGTCGAACTTGAGCGTGGCGTTCGGGGGGATCACGCCGCCCGCACCGCGTGCGCCGTAGCCCAGGGCGGCGGGGATGATCAGCGTGCGCTGGCCGCCGATCTTCATGCCTTGTACGCCTTCGTCCCAGCCCTTGATGACCATGCCGGCGCCCAGTGCAAATTCAAAAGGGTCGTTGCGGTCGCGGCTGGAGTCGAACTTGGCACCTTGCTCACCGTTGTTGTACAGCCAGCCGGTGTAGTGCACCGACACGTTCTGGCCCTTGGTGGCTTCGGCGCCTTCGCCCACGGTGGTGTCTTCGTATTGCAGGCCGGATGCAGTGGTGGTCAGTGCCATGGGAGTTCCTTAGTTGCTATTAAAAATATAGCTTCAGGCGCATGTTTTGATTGCGCTTGAAGCTATTTTGACCCTTATTTTAACGAAAGCCCCGCGCGGAGGTCCGGCGGGGCTTTTCCCTGCGGGGCAGGGCGAGCAGGGGGAGGGAAGAGGGCTCAGGCCTTCTTGGCGCGGCCTGCGACCCAGCGGGTGGCAAAGGCCTGCACGTCCGACAGACGCTTGAGCAGGTCAGCACCCGAGGGGGTGACGGTGTAGCCGTCGCTGCCATGGTCCACAAAACCGGCTTCGCGCAGCTCTTTGATGCGGGTGTTGAGCGTGTTGGGGGTGATGCCACCCACGCTGTCCTGCAGCAGGCGGAACGTCTGGGGGTGGCCGTCCTTCAGGGCCCACAGCACGCGCAGCGCATAGCGGCATTCAAGTTTCTCGAAAAGCTGGTTGATGGAAGCATTTTCTTTGGAGCTCATGGACGCTTCTCCTCGCGCAAGTGTTGGATCTGGATTCAGTGCGGGCGGCCGTCAACCGGGCCCGCTGATGCGCTGAGACTATAGCGCGGAACCCATTTTGCTACAAGTTTAGTAGCTCAGAACGCACAGCACACATGCGCTAGTGGCGAAAAATACAATGTTGCGTATCAAACTGTTGCGACAGGGCCACGGTTTTTGGCCCTGGTCAGGCACGCCCCAGCCCCGCCAGATGCCCCACCAGCAACTGGGCCGCAGGGGGCAGCCACTGGGCGCTGCGGTAGCAGATGGCAAAGCGCCGCTGGGCCCAGGGGTCGCTCAGCGGGACGATGCGCACCGGCGCCAGCTGGGCAAACGGCTGGGCCACTTCGCGCGGCACCACGCTGATGGCGAGGTTGGCGCGCACCACCCGCAGCGCGGCGTCAAAGTTGGACACCAGCACGCGGTGGGCCAGCATTTTCCCTTCCACGGCAGCGGCGCGCGCCAGCAGCACCTGCACCGCGCTCAGTGCGGGCATGCTGACGAATTCATGCTCCAGCACATCGGCAAACCGCACGCTCTGCAGCTGGGCCACGGGGTGCGACTCGTGCGCCACCACGGCCAGGTGGTCGCTGCGGTAGGCGCTGGTTTCCAGGCCCGACAGGTCGGCTGCGTCCCAGCAGATGCCGATGGACGCGCTGCCGTCGCGCACGCCTTGCACCACGTCCGGGCTCACGCGTTCTTCCAGGCTGATCTGGATATTGCGGTGCGCCGGGTCTTGCAAGAAGGCCGCCACATCGTCGGCCAGCGACTCAGCCATGACCGAGGCCGTGACCAGCATGCGCACATGGCCGCGCGTGCCGGTGGCGTAGGCCGCCATGTCGCGCTCGATCTGCCCCACGCTGGCCAGCATGGTGCGGGCGTGCTCCAGCAGCGTCTCGCCCGCCGGGGTGGGCACCACGCCCCGGCGCTTGCGCAGCAGCAGCGGCGTGCCCACGGTGTCTTCCAGCTGCGCCAGCCGCTTGCTGATGGCCGAGCCCACGATGGACTCCTGCTCGGCCACGCGCGCAATGCTGCGCTGCTCGCACACGGCGGCAAAGAGGCGCAGGGTCTGCAAGTCCAGGTCGCGCACGGCAAACCTCCAAGTGTTGTGATATTCCGTTTGGGAATGTTATGGCTTCCGAGATGTATTTTCTGATTCTTTTGGGAATTTTTAGAATCTTGCCCAGACCCACCCCAAAGAGACATCCCGTGCACACCTCCCCGATCCCGTCCGACCTGCAGCCCCCGGTGGCCCGCGCCATCGTCCGCGAAGTGGGCCTGCGTGACGGCCTGCAAAGCATTGCCACGGTGGTGTCCACCGCGCAAAAGATCGACTGGCTCAACGCCGCCTACGCCGCCGGCCAGCGCGAGATCGAGGTGGGCTCGTTTGTGCCCGCCCGCTTGCTGCCCCAGCTGGCCGACACGGCCGAGGTGCTGGCCCATGCCAAAACGCTGCCCGGCCTGATGGCCTCGGTGCTGGTGCCCAATTTCAAGGGCGCCGAGCGTGCGCTGGACTGTGGTGCCGACCTGATGGTGGTGCCTTTGTCTGCCAGCCACGCCCACAGCCTGGCCAACCTGCGCAAGACGCCCGATGAGGTGGTGGCCGAGGTGGCGCGCATCCGTGCGCTGCGCGATGCCAGCGGCCGCCGCACCGTGATCGAAGGCGGCGTGGGCACGGCCTTTGGCTGCACCCTGCAAGGCGAGGTGGCCGAGAGCGAAGTGCTGCGCCTGATGCAGGCGCTGCTGGACGCAGGCGCCGACCGAGTGAGCCTGGCCGATACCGTGGGTTTTGCCGACCCGGCCTCAGTGGCCCGGCTGTTTGAAAAGGCCCGCGCCCTGGTGGGCAACCGCTTGGCCTGCGCGCACTTCCACGACACGCGCGGCATGGGCCTGGCCAATGTGTATGCCGCCTGGCAGACCGGCATCACCCGCTTTGACGCCTGTCTGGCGGGTATCGGCGGCTGCCCACACGCGCCGGGCGCCAGCGGCAATGTCACCACCGAAGACCTGGTGTTCATGCTGGAGCGCATGGGCGTTGCCACCGGCATCGACGTGACCACGCTGCTCGCACTGCGCCAGCGTGTGGCCGGATGGTTGGCGGGCGAGACCCTGCATGGCACGCTGTGGCAAGCGGGGCTGCCGCAGAATGCCGCACCCGCCGCGCTGCGTGAAGCCGCAACGGCCTGAACCCTTTTTCGGAACGCCCTGAACATGAACGACCACACACCCGCTACCCCCTCGTCCCCCCGCCTGCCGCTGGAAGGCCTGCGCGTGGTGGAGTTCACCCACATGGTCATGGGCCCCACCTGCGGCATGGTGCTGGCCGACCTGGGCGCCGAGGTCATCAAGGTCGAGCCCGTGGATGGCGACCGCACGCGCCACCTGCTGGGCGCTGGCGCCGGTTTCTTCCCCATGTTCAACCGCAACAAGAAGAGCATTGCGCTCGACCTGCGCAGCCCCGAGGGCCTGGCGGTGGCACGCAAACTGGCCGCATCGGCCGACGTGGTGGCGCAGAACTTCAAGCCCGGCGTGATGACGAAATACGGCCTGGACTACGCCGCGCTGAGCCAGGTCAACCCGCGCCTCATCTACGTCAACCACACGGGCTTTTTGCCGGGCCCGTACGAGCACCGCACAGCGCTCGACGAGGTGGTGCAGATGATGGGCGGGTTGGCCTACATGACCGGCCGCCCCGGCGACCCGCTGCGCGCAGGCAGCAGCGTGAACGACATCATGGGCGGCATGTTCGGCGCGATTGGCGCCATGGCCGCGCTGATGCAGCGCGGCATCACCGGGCGCGGGCAGGAGGTGGACTCAGCCCTGTTCGAGAACAACGTGTTCCTGGTCGGCCAGCACATGATGCAGTACGCCGTCACCGGCAAACCGGCCGCGCCCATGCCCGACCGCATCTCGTCCTGGGCCGTGTACGACGTGTTCAGCGTGAAAGACGGCGGGCAGATCTTTTTGGCCGCCGTGAGCGATGCGCAGTGGCAGACCTTCTGCGACGCCATGGGCTACGCCGACCTGAAGGCCGACACCGGCCTGGCCACCAACAACGACCGCGTGCGCGCCCGCCCCACGCTGATGCCGGTGCTGCGCGAGCGCCTGGCGCAGCACACGGCTGACGAACTGGCGGCCATCTTTGAGCGCCACGGACTGCCGTTTGCGCCCATCCGCCGGCCCGAAGAACTGTTTGACGACCCGCACCTGCAGGCCACCGGTGGCCTCGCCGACATCACGCTGCCCGACGGCGAGCGCGCCGGGCAGACCGCGCAGATCACGCTGATGCCGTTGCGCATGGACGGCCAGCGTCTGGATGTGCGCTGCGACCCGCCGCGCCTGGGCCAGCACACGGCCGAGCTGCTGCAGGGCCTGGGCTACACCGCCGATGAAGTGGCCGCACTGCAGGCCAGCGGGGCCATTGCCTGATTTTTCCTTGACGACCGGGGCTCATCACGCGGCGCAGACCGCAGGCCCCGGATTCCAACCCCACCACCGGAGACAACCGTGCCCCAGCCCACCCCTGCTTTTGACTCGCCCCGCATAGCGCCTGCCCCGCACGGCCTGCCCACGCGTCGCCAGGCCCTGGCCACCGGCGCCGCCGCGCTGGCGGCTGCGGCCTGGGGCCTGCCGCGCGTGGCCCGTGCCCAGGGCGACGGCAAACCGCTGCGCGTGATCCTGCCGCTGTCGGCGGGCTCCGGGGCCGACGGCGCCATCCGCGCCATCAGCACCAGCCTGGCCAAGGCACTGGGCCAGCCCATCGTCATCGAGAACCTGCCGGGCGCGGGTGGCATCACCGGCACCACGCAGATCGTGCGCGCGCCCAAGGACGGCTCGCTGATCGGCGTGGTGTCCAACAACCACGTGGTCAACCCCAGCGTGTACAAGAACATCCCGTTCGACTCGCTGGCCGACATCACACCCATCACCATCCTGGGCGCCACGCCGTTTGTGCTGGTCGCGCACCCTGCGGTACCCGCCAAGACGGTGCAGGAGCTGATCGCACTGGCCAAGTCCAAACCCGGCGTGCTCAACTACGGCTCGTCCGGCAACGGCACCATCCTGCACCTGGGCGCGGCGATGTTTGTGGACCAGGCCAAGCTCGACATCAAGCACATCCCCTACCGGGGCATGGGTCCGCTGATGAACGACATCCTCGGCGGCCAGGTGCAGCTGGGTGTTGTGGCGGTGGCGCCGGCGGCTGCGCACATCAAGGCGGGCTCATTGCGCGCTCTGGGCGTGACCACGGCCACCCGCGTGGCGGCACTGCCGGGCGTGCCCACCATTGCCGAACAAGGCCTGCCAGGCTACGAGCTGGATGGGTGGATCGCCCCCGTGGCGCCTGCGGGCCTGCCCAAGGCCGAGCTGGCGCGGCTGTACAACGGCTTCAAGGCTGCCATGGAGATGCCCGAGGCCCGTGATGCGCTGATTGCGCAGGGCTACGAGATCAAGCTCACCCCGCCCGAGCCGGCCGCCGCCTTCTTCCGCAGCGAAGCAGCGCGCATGGCGCAGGTGGTGAAGAACGCGAACGTGAAGATCGACTGACGCAGCGCAGAGAGAGGCCGCCTGCGGCGTGTTTTTGCAGGGCGTCAGGCCGGTTTTGAGGGTTTTTCGGCGCATGCGCAAGTGCAATATGCCTGAGCAGCTATCGTATTAATAGCATTCGCGTGAACGCTAGGGCACTGCCTCCGCAGGCCTGCGGTGCCATCGCAGGTCAGCGTGAGGGGCAACTGGTCTGCGCGCCCGATGTCAGGCGCGCGGCGCGGGCAGTGCAGTGTGGGCGTGGCGCAGGCGGAACACCTCCACGGCCTCCACCAGTTGCTGCGCTTGCCCGCTCAGGCTGCCTGCAGCAGCGGCGCTTTCTTCGACCAGGGCGGCGTTCTGCTGTGTGGCCTCGTCCATGCGCACGATGGCCTGCGTCACGCGCAGCATGTCGCTGGTCTGCGCGGCGCTGGCCTGGCTGATCTCTTCCATCAGCGCGCTCACGCCCTGGATGGACGACACCACCTCGGCCATGGTGGTGCCTGCATTGCGCGCCAGATCCGAGCCGGCCTGCACGCGCTCCACGCTGGTCTGGATGAGCTGCTTGATCTCGCGCGCGGCGCTGGCGCTGCGGGTGGCGAGGTTGCGCACCTCGCTGGCCACCACGGCAAAGCCCCGGCCTTGTTCGCCCGCGCGCGCGGCCTCGACGGCGGCATTGAGCGCGAGGATGTTGGTCTGGAACGCGATGCCGTCGATGACGCCAATGATGTCGGCAATGCGGCGCGAGCTGTCCTGGATGCCCTGCACCACCTCCACCATCTGCGTGACCACATCGCCCCCCCGCTGCGCCACGGTGGCGCCGTTGCGCGCCAGTTCGTTCGCGCGCTGGGCGTTGGAGGCGTTCTGCTGCACGGTGGACTGCAGCTGCTGCATGGACGAGGTGGTCTCGTCCAGCGACGAGGCCTGTTCTTCGGTGCGATGGCTCAGGTCGGCGTTGCCCTGGGCGATTTCAGCGCTGGCGCTGGCCACGCCTTCGGCATTGCTGCGCACGCCGGAGACCACGTTTTCGAGGTTGTCTTGCATGGCCCGCAGGGCTTCCAGCAGGCGCGCGGGCTCATCCTTGCCCTCCACCTCGATGCGGGTGGTCAGGTCGCCCGCCGCCACCTTGTGCGCCACCGACACCGCCACACCCAACGGGCGCACCACCGACCGCGTCAGCAGCCAGCCCGCGCAGGCCCCCAGCGCCGTGACCAGTGCAAGGGCGACCAGACTGCTGAACAGTGCGCGCCGGGCGTCTTGCGCTGCCTCCTGGGCGATGGCCGCGCTGCTCGCTGCCACCTGCTGGCTCAGCTCGGTGAGCAGCTTGGCGGGGCCCTGGTCGATGTCGGCCACATCCGCATCGCCGGCCGACGGCACAAAGCCGAGCGACTGGAACACTTCAAAGCCTTTGCGGTAGCCCTGCGCCATCTGTGCGTGGGCCTGGGTGAACTTTTGCAGCGCGGCCTTTTCCTGCGCGTCGGTCAGCTGGGGCTCCAGCGCCTTGGCGGCATCGGCCACCCGCTTTTCACTGGCCTGGAACGCGTTCCAGTGCAGCTCGCGCTTGCGCGAGTCCTCGCCCCGCAGCAGGGTGTTCTTCCACTCCAGCACCTGGGTCTTGAACTCGCTTTCCATGCGGCTCACGGCACGCTCCTGCGCCACGCGCTGTTGCACCGTGGTGTCGTAGGTGCCCAGGGTTCGGTACAGGGCGGCAATGCCGAACAGCGCGGCCCCCAGCAACAGGGCCAGCACCAGACCCAGGGCCGTGGCCATGCGTGCGCCGATGGAGTAGTGGGACATTTTCATCAGAGGCTCCAAAGGTTCTGCAGTGGGCCCGGAGGGCCTGGTGGTGAGATCAGGCCTTCAGCTTGAGCAAATAGACCATCACGCGGGCGGTGGTGAGGTCCAGTTCCATGAACTCTGCCAAATCCTTGCCGGTGAGCCAAGAGGGTTCCCACCGGTTCTGCTTGAGCGTGCGCAGCCAGGATTCGTGGTGGGTGGCGGCCTCGACAGCAGCCAGCATCTCCGCCGCGCGCGCGGCGGGCACGCCCTTGCCGGTGAACACGCCCCGCCAGTTCGCCATCACGGCGTCCAGCCCTTGTTCGCGAAACGATGGCAGGCCAAAGACGCTGCGGCGCGACGACACGCCCACCGCGCGCAGTTTGCCGCTGGCAATCGCATCGTTGAACTCGCTGTATCCCGACAGGCCCAGCGCTGCGTTGCCTGACAGCACGGCCTCGACCACCTCGGCACCACCGGGGAAGGGCTTGTAGACCAGTCCTTCGGGGTTGGCCTTGGCCGCACGCGCCAGCACGCCCGCGTAGATGTGGTCCACGCCACCCGCAGAGCCGCCGGCAATCGGTACGGCCTTGAGGTCAGCGCGCATTGCGTCGGCCAGGTCCTTGGTGGTCTTGATGGGCGAATTGGCTGCCACAGCGGCCACCAGGTAGTCGCTGGTGAGTCGCGCCAGGGGCTGGATGTGGGTCATGTCCACCGCAGGCTTTTGCAGCGCCACGGCGCCCACCATCACCATGCCGCCCATCAGCAGCGTGTTGGGGTCGCTGCTGTACTTTTCGGCGTACTTGGCCAAGCCAATGGTCCCGCCCTTGCCGCCGATGTTTTCGTACTCCACCTGGTCCGCAGCGCCGGCAGCGACCATGGCGGCGCCCAGGGCGCGGCCTGTCTGGTCCCAGCCGCCACCGGCATTGGCCGGGATCACGATGCGCACGGTGCCCGCCAGCTTGGCTGCCTTGGCGGCCGCGGGGGCAGGGCGGGCTGCCCCGGCAGCGCTCTGCGCCCAGGCGGAAGGGCCAAGCGTGCTCCAGGCCAGGGCGGTAGCGACAGATTGGGCGATGGCCCGGCGGCGGTCGATGGCTGCAGACATGGAAAGTCCTTTGACAAGTGGGGAGGCAGGAAAGGCGTCGGGAATCAGATATTCAAGCCGCTGCAAGAGCGCCCTGAGTGTGTCGTTTGCGCGTTGCCACGCCGAGGCAACGCCGTCAGCCGGTGGGGCATGCGCAGGGAAGGGATCTGCACACCACCACCTGGGCTGCGCGCAATGGTCGCCAGCCAAGCTGTCAGTCTGCTGTCGCTGGCATCAGGGTAAACGCGGGGTTTCGGGCCCAGTGCAGAGCGGCTGCGCTGACCAGTGCGCCATGAATAACGCCCTGCGCCGCAGGTGCGGGGCAGGGCGTTGGAGCCAGTAGAGGCTGGGTTGCGAGGCTTACGGCGCTTACAGCGAGTCGATGAAGCTGCGCAGCTTGTCCGAGCGGCTGGGGTGCTTGAGCTTGCGCAGCGCCTTGGCTTCTATTTGGCGGATGCGCTCGCGGGTCACGTCGAACTGCTTGCCCACTTCTTCCAGCGTGTGGTCGCTGGTCATCTCGATACCGAAGCGCATGCGCAGCACCTTGGCTTCGCGCGGCGTGAGGCCGTCGAGAATGTCCTTGACCACGTCGCGCAAGCCGGCCTGCATGGCGGCTTCGATGGGGGCGGTGTTGGCACCGTCCTCGATGAAGTCGCCCAGGTGGCTGTCGTCGTCGTCGCCGATCGGCGTCTCCATGGAGATCGGCTCTTTGGCGATCTTCATGATCTTGCGAATCTTGTCCTCGGGGATTTCCATCTTGGCCGCCAGGATGGACGCATCGGGCTCGAAGCCAAACTCTTGCAAGTGCTGGCGGCTGATGCGGTTCATCTTGTTGATCGTCTCGATCATGTGCACCGGGATACGGATGGTGCGCGCCTGGTCGGCGATCGAGCGGGTGATGGCCTGGCGAATCCACCAGGTAGCGTACGTCGAGAACTTGTAGCCGCGGCGGTATTCGAACTTGTCCACCGCCTTCATCAGGCCGATGTTGCCTTCCTGGATCAGGTCGAGGAACTGCAGGCCACGGTTGGTGTACTTCTTGGCAATCGAGATCACGAGGCGCAGGTTGGCCTCGATCATTTCCTTCTTGGCATCGCGCGAGGTGGCTTCACCTTCGTTCATGCGCTTGTTGATGCCTTTGAGCTCGGCCAGCGGCACCACGACGCGCGACTGCAGGTCGATCAGCTTTTGCTGCAGGTCCTGGATGGGCGGAATGTTGCGCGCCATCACGGCCGACCAGGGCTTGCCAGCGGCGGCCTGCTTCTCGACCCACTGCAGGTTCAGCAGGTTGGGCGGGAAGTCCTTGATGAAGGTCTCCTGGGGCATGCCGCACTTGTCCACGATGATGCGGCGCAGTTCGCGCTCCTTCTTGCGCACATCGTCCACCTGGCCGCGCACCATGTCGCACAGCTTCTCGATGGTCTTGGCGGTGAAGCGGATGGTCATCAGCTCGGCCGACAGGGCCTGCTGAGCCTTGATGTAGGCAGGCGTGCCATAGCCTTCCTTGTCGTACACCTTGTGCACTTTTTCAAACAGCTCGCGCAGCTTGTCAAAGCGCTCCAGCGCCTGCTTCTTGAGTTCTTCGAGCTTCTTGGTCAGCGCCTTGCTGCCGCCCTTGCCGTCGTCGTCGTCGGCTTCGTCGAATTCGTCGAAGTCTTCTTCGGCCACATAGTCGTCGGCCTCATTGGGGTTGGAGAAGCCGTCCACGATGGTCGAGATGACGACCTTGCCTTCGCGGATTTCCTCGCCCATGTTGAGGATCTCGGCGATGGTGGCGGGCGATGCACTGATCGCCTCCATCATGGCCATCAAACCGCCTTCGATGCGCTTGGCGATTTCGATTTCGCCTTCGCGGGTCAGCAGCTCCACCGTGCCCATTTCGCGCATGTACATACGCACGGGGTCGGTGGTGCGGCCGAATTCGGAGTCCACGGTGGACAGCGCGGCTTCGGCGGCTTCTTCGGCTTCTTCCTCGGTGGCGCCAGCGGGAGCGTTGTCCGTGATGATCAGCGCTTCGGCATCGGGCGTCTGCTCGTACACCGCCACGCCCAGGTCGTTCAGGGTGGTGATGACGGCTTCGAGGGTTTCGGCATCGACCAGCTTGTCGGGCAAGTGGTCGTTGATTTCAACGTGCGTGAGGTAGCCGCGGGTCTTGCCCAGCTTGATCAGGGCCTTCAGGCGCTGGCGGCGCTTTTGCATGTCCTCTTCGGACAGGACGGTTTCGTCCAGGCCGAATTCCTTCATCAAGGCGCGTTCCTTGGCCTTGCTGATCTTCATGCGCAGGGGCTTGACCTTCTCGACCGTGGCGGCTGCCTCGGGGGTCTCTTCGATCTCGCCTTCGAGATCGGCCTCGATGTCCGACAGGTCGGTATCGTCCACGCTCTCATCGCCGCCGGTGGCTGCCTTGGGCTTGCGGCCGCGCTTGGCGGGGGCTTTGGCTTCGGCAGCACCAGCAGCCTTGGCGGGGCGGCCAGGCTTTTTCTTGGGCGCTTCTTCGTCGTCGGCGGCTGCGGCGACGGCCTTGGCGCGGGCAGGTTTCTTCTTCAGCAACTCATCGGCAGCTTTGATCAGCTCGGCGGTACTTTTCACGGGCACAGTTTTCACTTTCTTGGCGACCGGGGCGGGCGCAGCGGCAGCGGCCTTTTTGGGGGCCGCCTTGGCCGGCGCTTTGGCCGCGGTTTTGGAGACAGCCTTTGCGGCAGTGCCTGAGGCAGACTTGGGCGACTTCGCGGACTTTTGAGCGGGCATGGAGCAACCTCAGAATCAAAAACGGACACAAAGAAAACGCAAGCGCCTCAGATCCCGGCGCGGGTGGCAACGCAAAGCAACAGGGGCTTTGCGCTTGAGGGGGAGCCCTCAGCGGCAAGATGTCTGGGCGATCATTTGGTGTGCAGTCCTTGCGATAAGTGGGCCCATCAGCGCATAGGTGCGCGTTTGTCACGGTGGCCCGGCTCGGAGGTGCTGCTGTCGCTCTTGCCAATAACTAACCTTATATTATACCGCCCGCACCCGATTCAAGTGGTTTTTGGCGCTATTTGCTCCAGCTCCTTGCGCTTTTCGGCCAGCGCCCGGTAGCGCTCCAGGGCCGACGGGTCTTGGGCCACCTGCAGCACCAGCACTTTTTGCTGCTCCTTGATGTCTTCGATCTGCATGCGCGTGAGCAGATCGCGCAGCTCCAGCCGCAATTCGTGCAGTTCGCCCTCGGTCTGCGCATGCGAGCCGGTCATCACCTTGACGGCCAGCTCTTCGCACTCGTGGTCGCGCAGGCTCTCGCGCAGCACGGCCCACGCCAGGGGGCCATGTTCGTGGAACTGCGCCTCCAGCCACGCAAACAGTGGCCCATGGGGCGCTGGTTGGGCCGCCAGTGTGGTGTGGTCGTCGTGCGTCAGCTCTTCCAGAAACGCCATGTGCGACAGCAGCAGCCGCGCCGCGTGGTCCGCCCGGCCCATGGCCGGCGTGCGGGGCAAACGGGGCTGGGGCGGCCAGGGAGCGTCCTTGTCGCGCTTTTTCCAGCCTCCGCCGCTTTTCCAGTCGCCTCCCTTGCGGAACGGAGGCTTGCCGCCGCTGCCATAGCCATTTTGGCCTCCGTAGCCTCCCTGGTTGCCGTAACTGCCGTAGCCGGGGTCGTAGGCCGTGCCTGTCGACTCGCTGTGGGGTTGCCAGCCATCGGTGTCGGGCGGGGCATCCCAACTGGGGGCGTCATCAGGGGCGGTACGGGGCGGGTGGCGCTGCGGGGGGGCATGGTGTGCAGCGCGCAGGCCGTCGCGGGCGGCGGCCTGGCCCCACAGGTCGGACAGGTCGCGGGCATTGAGCTGGGTCAGCTCGGCCAGCTCGCCCAGCAGCTGGCGCTTGAGCACGCCGTCGGGCAGCGCCGTCCACAGCGGGCGTGCATTGCTGGCCATGTGCGCGCGGCCTTCGGCGGTGGCCAGGTCGCAGCCCTCGCTGGCCGACTCGACCAGGAAGCGGCTCAGCGGCATGGCGTCACTCACGTGGCGCGCAAAGGCGTCGGTGCCATGGTCGCGGATGAAGCTGTCCGGGTCGTGCTCTGCGGGCAGGAACAGAAACTTGATGCTGCGCGTGTCGGTAGCGTGGGGCAGGGCGCCGTCCAGGGCCTTGCGCGCAGCGCGCCGCCCGGCGTTGTCGCCGTCAAAGCTGAACACCACCGCGTCGGTAAACCGCAGCAGCTTTTGCACATGCTCTGGCGTGCACGCCGTGCCCAGTGTGGCCACCGCGTTCGGAAAACCCAGCTGCGCCAGGGCCACCACGTCCATATAGCCCTCGGTGACCAGCGCGTAGCCCGCCTCGCGGATGGGCGTGCGGGCCTCGAACAGCCCGTACAGCTCGCGCCCCTTGTGGAACACCGGGGTTTCGGGGGAGTTGAGGTACTTGGGCTTGTCGTCGCCCAGCACCCGGCCGCCAAAGCCGATGTATTCACCTTTGACGTTGCGGATGGGGAACATCACCCGGTCGCGGAACCGGTCATAGCGCTTGCCACCGTCTTCGTCGTTGACGATGACCAGGCCGCTTTCCTCCAGCAGCGGGTCGTCGTAGCTTGGGAACACGCTGGCCAGGCTGCGCCAGCCCTCGGGTGCGTAGCCCAGGCCGTAGCGCTTGGCCACCGCGCCCGAAACACCCCGGCCCTTGAAATACCCAATGGCGCGCTGCGACTCGCGCAGGTGGCGGCGGTAGGCGTCGGCGGCTTTCTCCAGCACCTCGTTCAGCGTGGCTTGTTTCTGTCGCGCGGCGGCGGCGCGTTCCTTTTCCTGCGGGGAGATGTCGTCATCGGGCACCTGCAGGCCCACGCTCTGGGCCAGGTCCTGGACGGCCTCGACAAACCCCATGCCCGCGTGGTCCATCAGAAAGCTGATGGCATTGCCGTTCTTGCCGCAGCCAAAGCAGTGATAGAACTGCTTGGCGGGGCTGACGCTGAAAGACGGCGACTTTTCCCCGTGAAATGGGCACAGTCCCATGAAGTTGGCGCCGCCTTTTTTCAGCTGGACGTAGCGCCCCACGATGTCCACCACGTCCACACGGGTGAGCAGTTCCTGAATGAAAGACTGAGGGATCGTCACGCGCCCTATTGTCCGCGTAAACTCTTTGTAACCAGTTATTGCTGGAAAGGCATTTGGCATGGGGTTCGCGGCAAGGGGGCGGGCGTGGTGGGGCAGGGCGCTGCACAGGTGGTGCGCCAGCCTGCCCGCCTGTCTGCTGGCCCTGGTGGGGCTCACGCTGCTACTGCCGGGGGCTGCGCGGGCCGAGGCGGTGCTGCGGGTGCTGGCCTGGCCGGGCTATGCCGATCCGGACTTTGTGGCGGTGTTCGAGAAGCGCCATGGGGTCAAGGTCGAGATCACCACCGTGGCGTCGGACGATGTCTTGCGCGCCAAGATGGAGAGCGCCGAGGGGCCGGGGTTTGACCTGGTAGCTGCCAACACGGCAGAAATTGCGCGGCTGATCCTGCATGACAAGCTGGCACCGTTGCCGCTCGGCAACATCCGCAACACTGCGGGGCAGCTGCCCCGGTTTCGCCAGCTGCACACCATCTCGGGCATTGGCTGGCGGGGCGAGGTTTACGCCATGCCCTTCACCTACTCTGAAATGGGGCTGGTGTACGACCGCCAGCAGTTCAGCACGCCCCCGCAGTCGATTGCCGTGCTGTGGGACCCGCGCTGGCAGGGCAAGGTGCTGGCGTTTGACGGCAGCAGCCACGGTTTTTCGCTCGCGGCCATGCGACGGGGCCTGCCGCCGTTTCGCATCGACCCCGACCGCTTCAGCCCCCTGGCCAAAGACCTGGTCGCACTGCGGCGCAACGTGCGGTCGTTCTACAGCCTGCCGGAGGAGTCGGTGGAGCTGTTTCGCAAGCACAAGGTGGCGGTGATGCATGCCAACTACGGCCAGCAGCAGCTCAAGCAACTGCGCGATGCAGGGCTGGATGTGGGCTACGTGGTGCCCAAGGAGGGCGCGCTGGCCTGGCTGGACTGTTGGGCCATCACCCGCCGCTCCACCCAGGTCGCGCTGGCTGCCGAGTGGATCAATTACATGCTCGACCCGGCCGTGAGTCGTGAATTCACCCGGCGCCAGGGCCTGGCCAACACCCTGGACGAACCGCCGGCGCTGGCGGGCGATGTGCCCGGGGGGACCATGGGACCCATCGTGTGGCTGGAGCCGGTGGAAGACGAGGCCCTGCGCGCCCGTCTGTGGCAGCGCATCGTGTCGGGCGACCGACCCAACCGGTTCTGATCGGTCCTGACCCATGGCCCGTATGAAATGGAGCATCGCGCTGAGGCTAGGAGCCCTGCTGGCCTCGTTCAGCGTGTTCGCAGCCATTCTGGCGGGCTACTACACCTTCGACTCGAGCCGCGAGCGTCTGCAGGGGCGGGCCGAGCGCTCGCTGCTGGCCACCACGCAGGTGCTGGCGCGCCACATGCAGGCGGGCTTTGGCACGGTGGCGCGCGACACGGCCTTTCTGGCCGACGCCGCTGCCGTCGAACAAGACCAGGGACGGCTGGCCGACCTGTTCAAGGCCAACCTGCAGGCCCATCCCGCCTATTTGCAGATCCGCTTCATCAGCGCCAGCGACTACGGGCTGGAGCTGGTGCGCATCGACCGCCAGGGCGACAAGCTGGTGCGCGTGCCCGATGACCAGCTGCAGGAGAAGTCGCACTTTCCGTTCGTTTTCGAGGCCCTCAGCCTGCCCGATGGGGAGGTTTATGTGTCCGAGTTCGGCATCAACCATGAAGACGCCGCGCAGGAGGCGGCCGTGCCCGTGTTCAACATGGCGTCGCCCGTGGTGCAGGGGGGGCAGCTGCGGGGCGTGGTGGTGGTGCGTGTGGCGGCGGCGCCGTTCTTGCACAACTTCAATGCCGCGCTGCCCACCCCCTACGGGTTTTATCTGAGCAACCGCTGGGGCGACTTTTTAGTGCACCCGGACGCCACGCAGACCTTCGGCTTTGACCGGGGGCAGCGCATCCTGATCCAGGAGTCGTTCCCGCAGGTGGCCGCGCTGGTCGATGGCCGTGCCGAAGAGGCGGTGCTGAGCCAGCCAGGCACCGACGACGAAGAGGCGCGTGTGTTCGCCTTTGTGCGCATGCCCTTTGGCAATGCGGACGAGGGGCGCTTCATGGTCGTGGGGCTCTCGCAGCCGCTGGCCGTGGTGCAGGGCGAGGTGCTGGACCTGGGGCGCAGCATCCTCAAGATCCTGCTGGTGCTCAGCGTGGTGGGCGTGGCCCTGGCGGCGGGGGTGTCGCGCCTGGTGACCCAGCCGCTGCAGGCCATGGTGAAGGCGGCGCAGGCGTTTTCGCGCGGGGAGTCTCACGGCGCGCTGCCGGTGCATCGGGGCGACGAGGTGGGCGAGCTGGCCCGCAGCTTCCAGGACATGGAGCGGCAGATCAGCCGCCAGCTGGCCGAGCTGAACCTGAGCCGCGACGCCATGGCCCACCTGGCGCACCACGACGCGCTCACCGGCCTGCCCAACCGCCGCATGTTCGAGCAGCGCCTGGGCCAGGTGCTGGAGCTGTCGCGCCGCAGCGGCCGCAGCTGCGCCCTGCTGTTTGTGGACCTGGACGACTTCAAGGCCATCAACGACACGCGCGGGCACGCCGTGGGCGACCTGGTGTTGCAGGCCGTGGCCCGCACCATCGTCGGCGCTGTGCGGCAGGTGGACACCGTCGCCCGACTGGCCGGGGACGAGTTCACGGTGCTGTGTGAAAACGTGGATTCCGATGAGGCCGCGCTGCAGATCGTGACCAAGCTGCAGCATGCGTTCGAGCCGCCGCTGGACATCGACGGCGAGCCGCTGGCCGTGCGCGCCAGCATCGGCCTGAGCCTGTTTCCCCGCGATGCGCAGGATGCGCGCACACTCATGGCCAGTGCTGACGCGGCCATGTACCGCATCAAGCAAGACCACAAGCGCAGGTTGTGAGACTGCGCGCTGCGGCCCACCTTGTCCACGCGCCGGCCCGTGTTGCTTTCGTGTCAGCCTGCGGCGCTAGGCTGTGTGTCGTTCACCTTCTTGCACTGACCCATGACCTCCATCTTTGACCAGCACCTGCCCCGCAACGAAGCCAACTTTGCCGCCCTGTCGCCCCTGTCGTTCATCGAACGCACGGCCGAGGTCTACCCCGACCGCCTGGCCATCGTGCACGGCGAGCTGCGCCAGACCTGGGCCCAGACCTACGCGCGCTGCCGCCAGCTGGCCAGCGCACTGACCCAGGCGGGCATCGGCAAGAACGACACCGTGGCCGTGATGCTGCCCAACACGCCCCCGATGGTGGAGGCGCACTTTGGCGTGCCCATGGCAGGCGCCGTGCTCAACACCCTCAACACCCGGCTGGACCCGGAAGCCATTGCCTTCATGCTGGACCACGGCGAGGCCAAGGCCGTGATCGTGGACCCGGAGTTCAGCGGCACCATGGCCAAGGCGCTGGCCCTGCGCACTGCCACCACGCCCTTGCGCGTGATCGAGGTGCAGGACGCCCTCTACGGCTCCGCCGTACAAAGCCTGGGCGGCACTGACTACGAAGCCTTTGTGGCCAGTGGCGACGCCACCTTTGCCTGGAGCCTGCCTGCCGACGAGTGGGATGCGATTGCGCTCAACTACACCAGCGGCACCACTGGCAACCCCAAGGGCGTGGTCTACCACCACCGGGGCGCCGCCACCAATGCCATCAGCAACGTGCTGGAGTGGGACATGCCCAAGCACGCGGTGTACCTGTGGACGCTGCCCATGTTCCACTGCAACGGCTGGTGCTTTCCGTGGACCATTGCGGCGCGTGCGGGTGTCAACGTGTGCCTGCGCCGCGTGGACGCGCAGGCCATCTTCGACGCCATCCGCAACCATGGCGTCACGCACTACTGCGGCGCGCCCATCGTGCACGGGCTGCTGGTGAATGCGCCCGACGCCATGAAGGCGGGTGTGCCCGCTGGCGTCAAGGCCATGGTGGCGGGCGCTGCGCCACCGGCGTCGATGATCGAAGGCATGGAAAAAATGGGCTTTGACCTGACCCATGTGTACGGCCTGACCGAGGTGTACGGCCCGGCCACCGTGTGTGCCAAGCACGAGGCCTGGGACCAACTCGACATCGGCGAGCGCGCCCGCCTCAACGCCCGCCAGGGCGTGCGCTACCACCTGGAGCGCGACGTGCGCGTGCTGGACCCAGAGACGATGCAACCCGTGCCACAGGACGGCGAAACCATGGGCGAGATCATGTTCAAGGGCAACATCGCCATGAAGGGCTACCTCAAGAACCCCAAGGCCACCGACGAAGCCTTTGCGGGCGGCTGGTTCCACAGCGGCGACCTGGCGGTGCAGTACCCCGACGGCTACATCAAGATCAAGGACCGCAGCAAGGACATCATCATCTCGGGCGGCGAGAACATCTCGTCCATCGAGGTCGAAGACGTGCTCTACCGCCACCCCGACGTGCTGGCCGCTGCCGTGGTGGCCAAGCCCGATCCCAAGTGGGGCGAGACGCCCTGCGCGTTTGTAGAGCTGAAGGCCGGCGCGCAGACCACGCCCGAAGACATCGTGGCGCACTGCAAGAAGCACCTGGCGGGCTTCAAGGTGCCGCGCGCCGTGGTGTTTGGCGAGCTGCCAAAGACCAGCACCGGCAAGATCCAGAAGTTCGAGTTGCGCAAGCAGGCCGGGTCGGCAGCGGCCATCAACGTCTGAGAGGCGCGAGGCTCCTTTCAGGAAGAGACCGCGTGCAGTGGGTTATCAAAATGCTATTTAATTGATAGCTGGTGGCGCATATTCCACTAGCGCATCCACCGCTTTTGGTTTGAAGACCAGTGCCAGGGGCTCCTGGGCGACCCGGCGGCGCTGCCAGGGATGCGTGTCAACGTCCTTCGTCCACCGCCTCGCGCCAGTCCCGCGCTGACATCCCCAGCTTTTGCGCAAACACGCGCGACAGCGCTGAGGGGTTGGCATAGCCCAGTTCGTGGGCGATGGACTTGAGCGACCGGCCCGCGCGCAGGTGGGCCTGCGCCAGTGTCAGCCGCCAGTGCGCCAGGTAGTCGGCGGGGGTGTCCCCCACCACGGCCTTGAAGCGGGCGGCAAACGCGCTGCGCGACATGGCCGCCTGCTGGGCCATCTGCGCCAGGCTCCACGGCTCGCCGGGCGCCTCGTGCAGGGCCGTGAGGGTGCGCGAGAGTTGCGGGTCGGCCAGGCCCGTCAGCAGGCCCGGCGGCATCTGCGCCTGCTGCGGGTGGTCCAGCAGCCAGCGCAGCAACTGCAGCAGCACTACTTCAAACAGCCGGTCGGCCAGCACGCGGTGGCCGCAGCGCAGGCGGTCGGTTTCGACAAACAGCAAGTCCAGCGACTGCTGCAGCCCGTCCACCGCGCCCAGCGGCAGCACCACCAGCGAGGGCAGGGCGCGGGCCAGCGGGTGGCTGGCGCCGCCGTCAAAGTCCAGTGCGGCGCAGGTGAAGTCTGAGCCCTCGGTGGGCGCGTTGTGAAAGAAGTGCTCCAGCGGCCGGGCATAGAACAACAGGCTGGGCTCGCACACCTGAAGCCGTTCGGGCGGGCCCGCCTGGGGCTGGTGCGTCACCACCATCTCGCCCCGGCGCAGCACATGCAAAAAGCCCCGGCCCGGCGCCGCCGCAAAGTGCGTCACACCACACAGCGGCCCGTTGTGGAACAGGTGCGCCCGCACCCGAAACCGCTCCAGCAGCGGCGACAACCGGTCGAGCGGGGTGGAGGCCTGCGCAGGTGTGGTGATGGGTGTTGGCATGGTTTTGGATGATTTGGTATGAATTTTGGATTTTAGGTGCCAAATGGTACGAGCTGACACTGGACACTGCAGGGGTGCCGAGAACAGGCACAAGTTCTCAATCACCTTCATGACCTTCAAGGAACACACCATGTCCGCTACTTCTTCCTCCATCGCCCGCGTCCCCCTCGTTGACCGTACCGCCGCCACCGGCACTGTGCGCGCCGTGCTCGACCAGGTCCACGGTGCCTTTGGCGCCACGCCCAACATGTTCCGCGCCGTGGCCAATTCGCCCGCCGCGCTGCAAAGCATGTGGGGCGCGTTTGGTGCGCTGGGCGGGGGCGTGATCGGCGCCGCCCTGGGTGAGCAGATCGCCGTGGCCGTGGCCAACCGCAATGCCTGCGACTACTGCCTGGCCGCCCACACGGCCCTCGGCCGCAAGGCGGGCGTGAGTGGCGAGGCCCTGGCCGCCGCGCAGGCGGGCGAATCGGCCGACCCGCGCACTGCCGCCGTGCTGCGCTTTGTGCTGCAACTGGTCAACGAACGTGGCCAGGTTGATGCGGCCGATGTGCAGGCTCTGCGCGACCAGGGCGTGAACGACGAGCAGATCGTCGAGATCGTGGCTCACGTGGCGCTCAACCTGTTCACCAACTATGTCAATGTGGCACTGGGCGTGCCGGTGGATTTCCCCGGCGTCAAGCTGCGCCCGGCCCGTTAAAGGGCGTAGCGGCGCGTGTCTGGCCCGTAGGCCGGATGCGCGCCGCTTCTGGTGCCGCTGCTCGCTCGGTCCTGCGGCGGCGCAATCGCAGTCAGTTATGCGCGACGACGATGCGTGCGTTTTCTGCACGCATCACCGGCGGCAAAGTCGTTTGTCAGCCCCGGCAGGCCTGCTGCACCATGGCCGCTCCCTTGCCACCCCACCCGAAGGAAGCCGCCCCCATGAACCCCGCCCACGACGAGCACGCCATCGACACCCTGCCACGCCTGGAGGCGCTGCTGGGCCCGCTGAGCGATGCCTCCATCCACAAAGAGCTGCCGTATGTGCACCCTGCCTACCGCGCCATGATCGCGGCATCGCCCTTTGCCGTGCTGGCCACCACCGGCCCTGGGGGGCTGGACGCCTCGCCGCGCGGCGACCCGGCCGGCTTTGTGCAACTGCTGGACGACAAGACCCTGCTGCTGCCCGAGCGCCGTGGCAACAACCGCGCCGACAGCCTGCGCAACATCGTTGCCGACCCGCGCGTGGCGCTGCTGTTCCTCATCCCCGGCGTGGGCGAGACGCTGCGCGTCAACGGCCACGCGCGCATCAGCGTCGCGCCCGACCTGCTGGCGCGTTTCGTGGTCAACGGCCAGCCGCCAAAGTGTGTGATCGTGGTGGATGTGCAGGCGGTGTACTTCCAGTGCGCTCGCGCCATCCAGCGCTCGCGCCTGTGGCATGCCGTGCCGCCCGGCACCCCGCGCCCCGTGCCCACCCCGGGCGCCATCCTCGCGTCCATCACACAGGGCGCATTTGACGGCGCTGCCTACGACCGCGAACTGCCTGCGCGCCAGCAGGCCACGCTGTATTGAACCGGCACCGCGATCCGTCGCCACAGCGTTGCCCCTGCCGCCAGCGCACACAATGGCGGCTGGGTGCGCAGGGCTTGCGCTTCATGGGCTCACCGGCTGAACGCGCAGATGCGTGAGGAGCGTGGAGCTCCGTGGGGCGTGAAGCCCACTCACGCGCACGTTCACACCAAGTGAGGGGGAGACATGGATTCCGTGCTGTTGATCGTGGCTCTGGGCGCAGTGGCCGCCGGGTTTGTGCAGGGGCTGTCGGGTTTTGGTTTTGGCATGGTCGCCATGTCGTTCTGGGCCTGGACGCTGGAGCCCCGCCTGGCCGCGCTGCTGGCGGTGTGCGGCGCGCTCACCGGCCAGCTGGTGGCGGCGGCCACGGTACGCCGGGGGTTTGACCGGGTGCGCCTGCTGCCCTTTGTGCTGGGTGGCCTGGTGGGCATCCCCATTGGCGTGGCCGTATTGCCCCGGCTGGACATGGACGCGTTCAAGGTCATCCTGGGCACGCTGCTGGTGCTGTGGTGCCCGGCGATGCTGATGGCCAAGCAGTTGCCCCGCATCACGCGCGGCGGGCGCGTGGCCGACGCGCTGGTGGGCATGGCGGGCGGCGTGATGGGCGGCCTGGGCGGCTTCACCGGCGTGCTGCCCACCCTGTGGTGCACCTTGCGCGGTCTGGACAAGGACGTGCAGCGCGCCATCATCCAGAACTTCAACCTGGCCATGCTGCTGGTGACCTTCATCACCTACCTGGCCACCGGTCTGGTCACCCGCGAGGCGCTGCCGCTGCTGGCCATTGTGGTGCCCGCCATGCTGGTGCCCGTGCTGCTGGGAGCGCGGCTGTACCACGGTATCAGCGACGCGCGGTTCCGGCAGATCGTGCTGGGCATGTTGACCCTGTCGGGCGTGGCGATGCTGGTGGCCAGCCTGCCCAAGGTGCTGGCGCGGCTCGCGTAGGGTTCCATTTGCGTGGGCCGCGGCTGGTGGCCATCCTGTTGTCGACTTGCCGCACATGCCCCGTTACATTGGGAGGGGCATGCACCAGAAAGATGACACCACGCGGCCACCGGACGCGGACGACCGTCTTGAGGCCGGGGCCCCGCGTCGCCGCTATCGCCTTGTCACGCCGCTGAGCCTGGCGATTGCGCTGGGCTGCATCGTTGCCGTGGCGGGCTTGTGGCTGGTCACGCTGCAGCGTGTGGCGTTCGAGCGCGAGCAGGCCGTGGCCTCCGCCATGCAGTCCAATGCCAACCTGGCCATCGCCTTCGAGCAGCAGGTGTTCCGCACCCTCAAGGCGGCCGAGCAGGTCGCCGCCTTTGTGCGCGAGCAGTACCTGCAGCAGGGCACCGACATCGACCTGCGCGACTGGGTGGAGCGGGGCGTGATCCGCGAGCCCATGTTCACCATCATCAGCGTGGTGAACGAGCAGGGCGACATCGTCAGCAGCAGCCAGGAGACCGGGGCCGTCAACTACAGCGACCGCGCCTTTTTCAAGGCGCTGCGTGCCAGCGATCGCGATGACCTGTTTGTGAGCGAGCCTGTGCTGGGCCGTGTGTCGGGGCAGTGGCGCATTCCGATGGCGCTGCGCATCGTGAGCGAGGGAGGCCGCTTTGGTGGTGTGGTGGTGATGTCGGTGGACCCGACGAACTTCACCGACTTTTACCGCCAGGCCGACCTGGGTGCACAGGGGCTGCTGGAGCTGACAGGGCTGGACGGCGTGGTGCGCGGCCGCAAGGCCGGGGGCAAGATCAGCTTTGGCGGCGATGCGCGGGGCCTGCCCTGGTTTCAGCTCCGCGCGCAAGACCCTGAAGGCGAACTGATCGATGAGAACGGCGCGGTGGACGGTGTGCCGCGCATCCTCAGCTACCGCAGCATGGCGGGCTACCCGTTGATGGTGACGGTGGGGTCGACCTCCGATGAGGTGCTGGCGCCTGTGATGCAGCGGCGCGTTGACTACCTCGCCCTGGCGGCGGGGGCCAGTGTGGCGCTGCTGTGTTTTGGCGCGCTGCTCATTGTGGTGCTGGCACGCCAGCGGGCCGTGGCCGATGCATTGGCGTCGAGCGAAGGCTTGTTCCGCGCCACCTTCCACCAGGCGGCCACCGGCATCGCCCACATCACGCCCGAAGGCCGCATCCTGCGTGCCAACGACAAGTTCTGCCGCATGCTGGGCTATTCGCTGGAGGAGCTGCGCCAGCGCGACCTGTTTGCGCTGAGCGACGAGGGCGAGCGTGAAGCCCTGCGCCGCTTTCTGGCGCGGCGCCTGGTGGCGCACTCGCCCGTGTTCTCCCCTGAGATGGAAAAGGCCTACCGGCGCAAGGACGGCGGCCTGTTGTGGGTGTACGAAGCGCTGGGCCTCGTCAAGGACGCCCAGGGTCACCCGGACTTTCTGGTGGTGGTGACGCAGGACATCAGCGCGCGCAAGGAGCTGGAGATGCGCCTGTCGCACGATGTGCTGCACGACGCGCTCACGGGCCTGTCCAACCGCGTGATGTTCCATGACCGCCTGGCGCGTGTGCTCGAAACGGCCCGGCGCCACGGGCGGCACGCTGCTGTGCTCTATGTGGACCTGGACGGGTTCAAGTCCGTCAACGACCAGTGGGGCCATGCAGCGGGCGACCTGTTGCTGCAGCAGGTCGCCCGGCGGCTGGAAGACTGCGTGCGCGCCGAGGACACCGTGGCGCGCCTGGGTGGGGACGAGTTCGGCATCGTGCTGGCCACCATCGAGCGTGCAGACCACTGCGAGGTCGTGGCGGGCAAGGTGCTGTTGGCGATGGAGCAGCCTTTTGTGCTGGAGGGGGCTGTTGCCCACATCTCGGCCAGTGTGGGCGCGGCGCTGTACCCGCGCCACGGCGCTGACGCCGATGCGCTGCTGGCCCAGGCCGATGCAGCGATGTATGCGGCCAAGCAGGCGGGCAAGAACCGCTTCAACATCGACACCGCATTGAGCCCGCTGGCTGATGGGGGTGTTGCAGGTCCGCCGGGCTGACTAAGGCCTGGTGGTGATTCGCAGCAGATGCTGGTGCTATTTATTTGGGAGCTATTGGCGCTTTATTCATATGCGCTAGCAGCCTTTTCCACTCAGATCACGACGTCGGAAGCGTAACGCTGGGCGCGTGATGGCCCGGCCGCACATCACAGCTCGCTGGCGTCCTTGCCCTCGCTCTGCTTGATCACCCACCGCACCGTGGCGCGCGGTGCGGGCACGCGCTGGGCGTACACCTCCAACCCTCCGTGGGTCCACGCGGCATAGCTGCCGCTGGGGTCGTTGGCGGCAGTCTCCGGCCCGTAGGTGCTGCGGCCAAACGCGAGCAGGGCGCCAAATGCGGCCGCGCCGCCATCGGCCTGGTCACTGGCATCAGCGACGAATTCGACCCGCCGCAGCTCCCGCCCGCTGAAGAAGAAGGTTTGCGCACCGGACAATCCGGCAATCACCACAGGCTCCAGCCGCCAGAGGCCCGCCAGCCCTCCGGCCAGGCGCTGCGGGCGCAGCACGCGGGCCGCGCCGGGTACCGCGTCGCGCAGGGCGTCCGCGCCCATGCCCAGTTCAACGCCTGCGGGCAGCGGTTGTAGCTGGGCCGGTGTGGGCGATGGGATCGGCGCGGCCATGGCCAGTGTGGTGGGCCACTGTGCGGGGTGCTGTGCAGCAGTCGCACGCACCTGGGCCTGGGCGGGCGCCATGCCCAGGGCGCAGGCAAGGGTTGCGCCCTGGACGCTGCGCCACAGGTGCCGGTACATGGTCAGCGGTAGCGCGGGGATGAATCGGTAGAGGTTCATGGTGAGGATTTTCGCTGGCGCGCGTGCAGGCCAGCGTTGCAGCGCAGGCGCTCAGTCGCCCATCACCACGCCCTCGCGGCGCGGGTCGGCACCGCCCATCCACAGCTTCTTGCCATGTGCCTGCCCGCGTGTGATGGCTTGCAGGCCGCTGGTCATGTTCATCTCACGCACTTCGGCGCCCCGTGCGCGCAGGGCTTCGACGGTGGCGGGCGGGAAGCGTTTTTCTTCCAGCAGCGTGGGGCCGTTCATCGAGCCGAAGTTGGGCAGGTTGATGGCTTGCTGGGGCATCAGACCCCAGTTGAAGACGCCATACAGCGTCTTGGCCGTGTAGTGGATGATGGCCGCGCCGCCGGGGCTGCCGCCGCTCATCAGCAGCTCGCCCGTGGCTTTGTCGAACACCAGCGTGGGCGACATGGACGAGCGCGGGCGCTTGCCAGGTTGCACACGGTTGGCAATGGGCTGGCCTTGGGCGTCGGTGGGGGCAAAGCTGAAGTCGGTGAGTTCGTTGTTGAGCAGGAAGCCTTTCACCATTTGCCGTGCGCCGAACTGGTCTTCGATGGTCGTGGTCATGGCCACCGCGTTGCCAAAGGCATCGACGATGCTGATGTGGCTGGTGCCGTATTCGGGTTGGTCGGGCATGGGCGCAAAGCCCGTCTTGACAGCGCCGGGGTTGCCGGGCTGGGCGACCTTCATGCTCTGCGTGCCGATGAGCTTGGCGCGGTCGGCCAGGTAGGCGGGCGCGAGCAAGCTGGTCCAGCTGCCGGCGGGGGGCTGCACAAAGTCGGGGTCGGCCACGTACTGGGCGCGGTCGGCAAAGGCCAGGCGGGCGGCTTCGGTGTACAGGTGCAGCCAGTCTGCGCTGGGCAGGCCGTCTTGCAGGGGCTTGGCGGCGGCGTCGGTGTTCTTCAGGATGCCCAGGATCTGCCCGATGGCGATGGCCCCGGAGCTGGGGGGCGGAAAGCCGCACACACGGTAGTCCTTGCTGGCCACTTGGTAGTCGTGGCACAGCGCATCGCGCTTCTTGGGCTGGTAGCCGGCCAGGTCGGCCAGGCTGAGCTTGCCGGGGTTGGTGGGGTGCTTTTGCACCTTGTCCACGATGGCCTGGGCGATCTCGCCTTCGTGCAGGGCCTTGCTGCCTTCGGCGGCGATGCGGCGCAGCACGGCGGCTAGCTCGGGGTTGCGCAGGTTCACGCCCACATCGCGTGCGTCGCCATCGGCCTTGTAGAAGTAGGCGGCGGCCACCGGGTCCTTCTTGAGGTGGGCGTCGGCCTTGACCAGGGTGTGGAGCCGCACGCTGACCTTGAAGCCGCCTTCGGCCAGCGTGATGGCGGGCTGGAACAGCGTGGCCCAGGGCAGCTTGCCGTGCTGCTTGTGCGCCATCTCCAGCATGCGCACGGTGCCGGGCACGCCCACCGAGCGGCCGCCCACCACGCCGTCGTAGAACGGCACGGGCTTGCCGTCGGCGCCCAGGAAGAGTTTTTCATCGGCGGCCGCGGGCGCGGTCTCGCGGCCGTCGTAGGCCTCTACCACCTTGCCGTTGCTGTGCAGCAAAAAGGCGCCGCCACCGATGCCGCTGGACTGGGGCTCCACCAGCGTCAGCACCATCTGCACGGCAATGGCCGCGTCGACGGCCGAGCCACCGGCCTTGAGGATCTGGTAGCCCGCGTCGGTGGCCAGCGGGTTGGCCGCGGCCACGGCGAACTTCTCGGTGGCCCAGCCCGGTTTTTCGGTGTAGCCGGACGAGCCCTCGGGCTGGGCGGGCACGGTGTAGGCGAACTGGGAGGGAGCGCTGGCGCAGCCCGCCAGGGCCACCAGGGTGGCAAGGGCCGCAGGGGCCAGCAGGTTGTGACTGAACGGGCGGCGCAGGGGCGGCGTGGCAGGCAGGGCAGTGGGGGACATGCGGGTCTCCTGTAGGTGCAAGCAGCGAAGCGGCCATGGTAAGGGGCCTTGCTGCAGCCTGCGAGGGCGTGCCAGGGGCTGCTGGAGGGGTTTGCGCAGCGATTGAAGGTATTTTGTGGTGGTAGCGCTAGTGCAATATGCCTGAGCAGCTATCAAAAAGATAGTTGTTACCGACCGTCAGCGGCTGTTCTCTGGCCATCTCTGAGCCCTGGTGCGGCATAGTGACAAGGGGCCCCCGGGCCTGGAGGCTTGCGCCACGCCCACTCAGGCTGCCTGGGGCCCCGCGCGGCCGTCTTCCACCACAAACCGGGCGAGCGTGGATGCGCTGCTGTCCGCGCGCAGCGGGTCGTCCACCACGCGCAAGGTGGTGGTCCAGCGCGCGGGGGTGATGTCGGCCAGGCCGTAGCCGCGCTGGTCGCAGCGTGCCAGCAGCACATGCGGGTTGTGGCGGACGATGGCGTCCACCTTGGCCTGTGTGGTGCCCGACCGCGAACAGATGGAGGTGCCGCAGAACTCGCTGGCTACCACGGCTGAATCGGCGCGCGCGGCGTCGGCATGCACACGGCAGACGTAGTTCTGGTGGATGTCGCCGCCCAGCAGCACCGTATTGCGCGGCGTATGCCGGGCCACCGATTGCAGCAGGCGCTGGCGTGCGGCGGGGTAGCCGTCCCAGGCGTCGGTGGGCACAGTGCCGGAGGGGTAGTGGCGCGGCGAGAAGAGCGTCTGCTGTGCGATCACGCTCCAGCGCGTGGCCTGTGCGCTTGCTGTGTCGGCGGCCAGGCCTGCGTCCAGCCAGCGCTCTTGCGCACTGCCCAGCAGGCTGCGCTGTGGCTGGGCCAACTCGGCGCAGTCGGCGGGGCGAACGGTGGGAGCGCTGCTGGCCTCGGGCGTGCGGCAGGCTTGCCAGCTGCGGTACTGGCGGCTGTCGAGCAGGTGGATGTGCGCCAGCCGGCCCCAGCGCAGGCGGCGGTAGATTTGCAGCGTATCCCAGCCGGAGGTGGACGCGGGGCGCTGAAGGCTGGCCGCGCGCAGCGGCATGTTTTCGTAGAACGCCTGCCACGCCGCGCTGCGCTGGGCCAGAAAGGCGGCGCTGCCCGCAGCCTCGCCGCGGCCTGCATCGGCGGCGTAGTCGTTTTGCACCTCATGGTCGTCCCACGTCACGGCCCAGGGGCAGGTGGCGTGGGCCAGCTGCAGAGCGGGGTCGCTTTTGTGCAGGGCGTAGCGGTCACGGTAGTCGGCCAGCGTGGTGGCGTGGCGCAGGCTGTGGGTGCGCGCCAGGTCTGTGGTGGCTTTGGGGGTGGCGTATTCGTAGATGTAGTCGCCCAGGAACAGCACCAGGTCCGGCTGGTCGGCGGCCAGATGGCGCCAGGCCGCGTAATGCCCATGCTCCCAGCGCTGGCACGAGGCAAACGCTACCCGCAGCGCCCCTGGCAGGTCACCCACCGCCGGCGCGGTGCGCGTGCGGCCTGTGGCGCTCACCGCGTCGCCCAGCATGAAGCGGTAGTGGTACCAGCGCGCGGGTTGCAGTCCTTGCAGCTCTACATGCACGCTGTGGCCCAGCGCGGGCAGCGCGGGGGCCTCGCCCTTTTGTACGATCTGGGCAAAGCCTGCGTCGTGTGCCACCTCCCACCGCACGGTGTGTGTGGCCAACATCTGCGCCGGATCAGTCAGTGCGAGCCGCGTCCACAGCACCACGCCATCAGGCGCCGGGTCGCCGCTGGCGATGCCCAGGGCAAAGGGGTTGTTTTGCAGCGCGGGCGGGGTGCTCCAGGCCCAGCGGGGGAGGGTGGCAGCGGAGGCAGCCAGGGCTGCATTGCGCAGGAACTGCCGTCTTTGCTCGGATGTCAATTCAGCTGCCCTTTGCGTCGGGCGCCGTGCTCAGAAACTGACGCAACCCAGACCAGTGGCTGCCGCGCAAGGGCCGCCCCGCCGCGCTGGCGGCGTCCCCCTGCCCGCAGCGCCTCAGGGGGGTGTTCCTGCTCAAGCCGCCATCACCCGGTTCTTGCCCGAGCGCTTGGCGAGATACATCGCCTGGTCGGCCCGCACGATGGCGTCGGTGGCGCTCTCGCTGTCACTCAACTGGGCCACGCCCGCGCTGAAGGTGATAAGCACCTTCTCGGTGCCTTGCAAGAAGAAGCGCGTGGTCAGCTCGCGCTGCAAGCGGGTCATGGCCGCAACGCCGGCTTCGACCGTGGTGTCGGGCAGCACGATCACGAACTCTTCGCCGCCATAGCGGGCCAACAGGTCCTGCGGCCGCATGACTTCGCGCGTGACCTGTGCCAAGTGCACCAGGGCTGCGTCGCCCCCGGCATGGCCCAGCCGGTCGTTGATGGTCTTGAAGTTGTCCACGTCTAGCAGTGCCAGGCACAGTGACGAGCCCAGGCGGCGGGCGCGAGCGATCTCGCGTTCCACCGCCTCGTCCAGGCCCTTGCGGTTGAGGCTGCCGGTCAGCGGGTCGTGGCGCGCCTGCGCGCTGGCGCGGTCCAGTTCTTCCTGCAGCTTGGCGACCTCGGCGCGCTTGGCCTCGGTGCGCTCGCGCAGGTCTTGCAGTTCGTCGTGCGTCACGCGGCTGTCCAGCGCCATGGCGCGGGTGGCGCTCATCACTTCCTGCAGCACCGGGGCGATCTCCTGCAGGGTGCTGGCCTTGCCGATCAGGTCGGCGCAACGCTCCATGGTGCCCTGGTAGCTGGTGCTGGATGCGGTGATGCGCGCCAGCCGCTCGATGAAGGTGGCCAGCATTTCCTTCATCTGCTCTTGTGCCTCCAGCGACCGGGCCTTGGCTTCGGTCTGCTTGAAGATCACGTCCTTGAGCCGGCGCTGCACATCGTCCAGCCGCCGCAGCGTCAGTGGCGGGGTCGAGGCACTCATGAGCGCCTCGGCCTGGCCCTGCAGCCAGCGGTCGTCCACGCTGAGCACGGCGATGTTCTCGAAGATCATGTGCAGCAGCTCCAGCAGGCTGGTGCGGATGGAAGCTTGTTCTTCGGTGGCGAACGACAGGCGGTAGCTGAAGTTGCCGAGCATGAGCTGGGCGGTGCTTACCAGCGGGGCGGGCTCGCGCAGAAAGGTGATGAGCTGCTGGGCCATGTCGATGACGCGGGGGTCGTCGTCGCCCAGTGCGGGCAGGGTGTTGTCGATCAGGCGGGCCAGGGCCTCGGCAAACTCGGTGGGCAGTTCGCCCAGCGCGGTGGGGGCATCTGCCACCTCGATGGGTTTGGACGCCGTGGCCGGGTGCAGCCCCAGGTTGGCATAACCCACCATCACGCTTTGCAGCGACGTCCAGTCCTTGGTAATGATGGCGCGTTCGAACTGTCCCAGCAGGCGCTTTTGCGCGGGTGTCTGGCCGGGCAGCACCCGCTGGATGCTGCTCAGCGGCCCTTCCGGGAACGGCTGCGGGCTGCGGATGCCCGCTATTTCATCGTAGATCGCGAGGTAGTTGTCTGGCGTCGGGGCCAGTCGGCGTGCGGCCAGTTGTTTGAGCGTCTCGCGCGCGATCTCGGAAGGTGGTCGGTCGGCCATGGAGGGGCACCAGTGTCAGGGGGGCTGGAATGCGCAAGTGTGACACAGGCAAGGCCTGGAAGGGGCTGGCATACCGCGCCACACGGGTATGCCAGCCGGGACCGTGGCGGCGGCCTTGCAGCGGGGCCTGCCGTACGTTCCGAGGGGGGCAGCCAGCCGTCAGTTCACCATGACCAGCTTGCCCATCACGCCGCGTGAGCCCATGTGCGCGTAGGCAGCGGGCAGTTCGGCCATGGGCATGGTGCGGTCGATCACGGGCTTGATCTTGCCCTGGGCGTACCACTGGGCCAGCTCGCCCATCATGGCGGCGTTGGCCTTGGGTTCGCGCTTGGCAAAGTCGCCCCAGAACACGCCGACGATGGACGCGCCCTTGAGCAGCGCCAGATTGAACGGCAGGGCCGGGATGGGGCCGGATGCAAAGCCGACCACCAGATAGCGGCCGCGCCAGGCGATGGAGCGGAAGGCGGGCTCGGCAAAGTCGCCGCCCACGGGGTCATAGATCACATCGGGGCCCTTGCCGTCCGTCAGGGTCTTGATGGCCTCGCGCAAGTTGTCCTTGCTGTAGTTGATGGTCGCGTCGGCCCCGATGGAGGTGCACAGCGCGCACTTTTCGTCGCTGGAGGCCGCAGCGATCACGCGTGCGCCCATGGCCTTGGCGATCTGGATGGCCGCCGTGCCCACGCCGCCGGCAGCGCCCAGCACCAGCACGGTCTCGCCCGCCTTGAGTTGCGCGCGGTCCACCAGTGCGTGGTGCGACGTGGCGTAGATCATGATGAAAGCGGCCGCATCGACATGCGAAAAGCCGTCTGGCAGGGGCATGCACAGGGCGGCGGGGGCGATGGTGTGGGTGCCGAATCCACCGGTGCCCGACAGGCAGGCCACGTTCTGGCCGACCTTGAGGTGCGTGACGCCTTCGCCCACAGCGGCCACCACGCCCGCGTATTCCGAGCCGGGCACAAAAGGCAGCGGCGGCTTCATCTGGTACTTGTTCTGCACGATGAGCAGGTCGGGGAAGTTCAGGCTGGCGGCCTTGATTTCGATGAGCACCTCGCCCGCCTTGGGGGTGGGGGTGGGCAGCTCCGTCCAGGTGAGCGCTTCGACGCCGGTGGGGTTGGTGCAAAGCCAGGCATGCATGGGGAAGTCTCCTGTCGGTCGGTCTTGTCAATGATGGCCCGCATGATAGGTGGGACGCCGGTGTGCTGGATGTCCCACGAGCGACGGGCCCCGGGGTGCCGTCGGTGCAATGTGGTCAACGGGCGTCCCTCCGCGGTGCAGCAGTCCAGCCACCTACAATCCGTTGCAACCGCTACCCAGACCATGAAGATCCTGATATCCAATGACGACGGCTTCCAGGCCCCCGGCATCGTGGCGCTGCATGATGCGCTCAAGACCCTCGACGGGGTCGAGGTGGAGGTCGTTGCGCCAGAACACAACAACAGTGCCAAATCCAACGCGCTGACGCTGCATTCCCCGCTGTACGTGCACAAGGCAGCCAACGGCTTTCGCTACGTGAATGGCACCCCGGCAGATTGCGTGCACATTGCGCTGACCGGCCTGCTGGGCTACCGGCCCGATCTGGTGGTGTCGGGCATCAACAACGGCGCCAACATGGGCGACGACACCATCTATTCAGGCACGGTGGGGGCGGCCATGGAGGGGTATCTCTTCGGCATTCCGGCCATTGCGTTCTCGCAGGTGGACAAGGGATGGGCTGAGCTGGAGGCCGCTGCGGCCAAGGCGCGAGAGCTGGTGGCGCAGATGCGTGCGCAGCAACTGGTCAACGAAACCCCCTGGCTGCTCAACGTGAACATCCCCAACATGCCGCTGGAGGCCTTGCGCCCTGCCAAGCTTTGCCGCCTGGGGCGCCGCCATGCGGCAGAACGGGTCATCGTGCAGGAAAGCCCCCGGGGCGAAGCCATGTACTGGATCGGCGGTGCCGGTGCCGCCAAGGACGATGCCGAAGGCACGGACTTTCACGCCACGGCGCAGGGCCATGTGTCCATCACGCCCCTCAAGGTGGACCTGACCGATCACGACAACCTCGGCTACTGGGCGCAGACCGCCGCCCGGTTGGCGACAGGGGCGGCTGCCGCCCCTGGGGCGTGATGCAGCGCCGCCCAGGGTTCCCGGCCAAGCTGCCGGTGTCGGGCAACGCCGCCGCGGGCAAGCCGGTGACGGCGCCTCCGTCTGTTGCTCTGCGCAAGCCGGCCGTCGCCCCGGCGCCCGCCGGGGTGGGGCTGGACTCGTCGGCTGTCCGTGCCCGCATGGTGCAAAAACTGGCGGCGGGCGGCATCACGTTGCCCCCCGTGCTGCAGGCCATGGGCGCTGTAGAGCGTCACCGGTTTGTGGACAGTGCACTGGTCAACCAGGCCTATGAAGACACCAGCCTGCCGATAGGCTTGGGCCAGACCATCTCCAAGCCCAGCGTGGTGGCGCGCATGTGCGAGCTGCTGCTGGGGGCCGAGAGCGCACGCCATGGCGGGCTGGGCCGTGTGCTGGAGATTGGCACGGGCTGCGGCTACCAGGCGGCCGTGCTGAGCCTACTGGCCCGCGAGGTGTACACGCTGGAGCGCCTGCGCGGCCTGCACGACAAGGCGCGTGACAACCTGCGGCCGTTCCGCCTGGCCAATGTGCATCTGCTGTTTGGTGACGGCATGCTTGGCTATGCCAAAGGTGCTCCGTACGCGGCCATCATCGCGGCGGCCGGCGGCGATGCCGTGCCGCTGGCGTGGTGCGACCAGCTGGCCGTGGGGGGGCGTCTGGTAGCGCCCATGGCGCTGTCGGGCGGGCAGCAGATGTTGCTGGTGATCGACAAAACCCCGCACGGATTGAAACAAAACGTGCTCGAGCCCGTGCATTTTGTCCCCCTAAAATCGGGGATTGCGTAAAGGGAATTGCTTATGTTCGTATCGCGTGGTCTTGTGGTGGGTTTTACCGTGGCAATGGCGGGTCTGGTGCTCTCCGGCTGTGGCACCCGCATGAACAAGGCTCCTGTGGAAGATCGGGGCACCTCTTCGTCGACTTCCGCGCCCGCCCCCGCAGCCCAGCCCGGCGTGGTGGTGGCCACCCCCATCAAGCCGCTGCCAGGAGCCGAAAACGCTGGCAAGCCTGGTTACTATACGGTCAAGCCTGGGGATACCCTGATTCGCATTGGCCTGGAGTCCGGGCAAAGCTGGAAAGACATCGCCCGCTGGAACAATCTGGAGAATGCCAACCTGATCGAAGTCGGTCAGGTGCTGCGTGTACTGCCACCTTCTGCAGCCCCGGCGGCTGTGGCGGCTTCCGAAAATGGCGTGGTGACACGCCCGGTCACGTCTTCTTCCGTCGCGCCTGCCAGCACGCCGGCTGCGGCGCCTGCATCGGCCGCCAGCGGCGCCAAGCCTGCGGCTTCTGCCGCGTCGGGCACGGTGGTGGCAGTAGCTCCTGCTACGCCCGCGCCTGCGGCAGCGCCAGCAGGCGAGGACGAGCTGGCATTCATCTGGCCTGCGTCGGGTTCGCTGATCGCTGGCTTTGACGAGGCGCGCAACAAGGGCTTTGACATTGCCGGCAAGGCAGGCGACCCCGTGCTGGCGGCGGCGGATGGCCGCGTGGTGTACGCAGGTGCAGGCCTGCGCGGCTACGGCAACCTGATCATCCTGAAGCACAACAACACCTTCCTGACCGCCTACGCGCATAACCAAACACTGCTCGTCAAGGAAGATCAGGCGGTGCGCAAGGGCCAGAAGATCGCCGAAATGGGCAACACCGACGCCGACCGCGTCAAGCTGCACTTTGAAATCCGCCGGCAGGGCAAGCCGGTCGATCCCACGCGCTATCTGCCCTCCCGTTGAGGCCGATGGCGGATCACTCGCCGGGCGGTGGTCCGGACGCTCCCGAGACGACCGGGCAGGAGGGCGACTCCCTCCTGCTGGCCGATGAGTCGGAAGCCCTGGCTGACGCGGACAGTGAGCTACGTGCCTTGCAGATGGGCCCTGGCCAGCACGCAGAGCGGCTGGACCGCGCGCTGGTGGAGCTGGTTCCTGAGTTCTCCCGCAGCTATCTGCAGCAATTGCTGGCCCAGGGGCTGGTCAGCCTGAATGGCAAGCCCGCTCTCAAAGCCGCCGCGCGGGTCAAGGCCGGCGACCAGGTGGTGCTGGAAATGCGGCCCACGCTCCAGAGTCAGGCCTTCCGGCCCGAGCCCATGGCGATTGATGTGGTGTACGAAGACGAGCACCTGCTGGTGGTGAACAAGCCTGCAGGTTTGGTCGTGCATCCTGCGCCCGGCAACTGGAGTGGCACCCTGCTCAACGGACTGCTGGCCCGCGACGACAAAGCCTTGCGGGTCCCCCGTGCGGGCATCGTGCACCGTCTGGACAAGGACACCAGTGGCCTCATGGTGGTGGCCCGGGACCGCGCGTGCATGGACGCCCTGGTGGCGTTGATTGCCGAGCGCAAGGTCAAACGCCAGTACGTGGCCATGGCTCATGGTGCCTGGACAGGTGCCCCCACCCGCTCGGTGGACGCACCCATCGGGCGAGACCCTCGCAATCGTCTGCGCATGGCGGTGGTGGACTTGGCGGTGCACCCGGGCAAAACCGCTCGGACGGATTTCCTGTGTCTTGAAGGCGGTGAACGAGGGTGCTGGGTGCAATGCACCTTGCACACCGGGCGCACGCACCAGATCCGTGTGCACATGGCGTCTTTGCGTCATCCCTTGGTGGGCGATACCCTGTATGGCGGTGCGCCCGTCGGAGCCTTGCAACGCCAGGCCCTGCACGCCTATCGTTTGGCTTTCGCGCATCCGGTCACGGGAGAGTCTTTGGAGTTCCGTGCCCCCGTACCCGACGATATGCGCCAGGCGCTGTCAGAATGGGGTCTCGGCTACAATGCGCCGTAAAAGGCCGTGACGGCCCCAGCCCGCAGCCGGAATCCCGCCGGGCTCTACCCAACGCATCAGCGCCATTGCGCGGTGCACCAATGATTGCCCCTGCTGTTGATGTGACACCCGTTGCAACGCGTGGCACTTTTCCAGGAATCGCTGAACCATGAACACGGTGGATGCCAAGAGGGTCCTCGAAACTGCGCTGATCTGCGCGCAGCAACCCGTGCCTGTGCGCGAGCTGCGGGTGCTGTTCAATGATGCGCTGGGGTCCGACACCCTCAAGGTGCTGCTGCAGGAATTGCAGCTTGATTGGGCGCAACGCGGCGTAGAGCTGGTGCAGGTAGCGACAGGGTGGCGATTTCAGAGTCGCCCCGAAATGCGGGAGTATCTGGACCGGCTGCACCCCGAAAAGCCGCCACGCTACACCCGTGCCACCATGGAAACCTTGGCCATCATTGCCTACCGGCAACCGGTCACGCGTGGGGATATTGAAGACATTCGCGGTGTGACGGTCAACAGCCTGATCATCAAGCAGTTGGAAGATCGGGGTTGGGTGGAGGTCATCGGCCACCGCGAAACGGTGGGGCGTCCGGCGCTGTTTGCCACCACCCGTCAGTTTCTGGACGATATGGGCTTGCAGTCCCTGGACCAACTGCCGGTGCTCGACGACCCGACAGGCAATGCCAATGTGCTGGAAGCCATGGCCGCTGTGACCCAGGAAGCCATGGATGTCGAACCCGATCTGCTGGCGGCTTTGCCCCAAGATGCTGGTTTGCAGCCGTCTGTGGAGGTTGCCGAGGTGGTGCCGGATGCGGGCGCTGTCCGGCCCGTGGATGATTTTTTTCAGGATGTGGAGATGGATCTCCATGACGACGATGTGGATGCCCCGGGTGGTATCCAGGGAAATACTTGATGAACGACTCGACTTCCGAAAAGCCGGCAGATCTGCCTGGGTTGAATACCGCCGACGCGGAGCCTGTTGCCAAGAAGCCTGCCGCCAAGCGGGCTCCCCGCAAAAAGGCGGTGGCTGCCCCTGCTGAGGTGGCGGCGCCTGAGGCCGCGACTGCTGCGCAGGTGGGTGCACCAGACCCTGTGGTCGAAGCCCCCGCGCCTGAGGCTGCTGCGGTTGAGGCACCGGCAGTCGCTCCGGAGTCGCCCGCTGCGGATGTGGCAGCGGTCGTGGGTGACGGCAGTTCGGAGCAACGGGAGCGTGGTGCTCGGGGAGAGCGCCGCGAGCGGCCCCCTCGCTCTGAAGGTGCGGGGCGCGACAAACGCAAGGCCGCGCCGGTAGTGGAGGGTTACCAGTTCGAAGACGTGGTGTCCGGTCGTTTTGACGAAGAGGACGCGTCTGCAGATGCAGTACCGCCAAAGCGCGTGCTGCTGCCGCAGGTTGAAACCCCCAAATTGCACAAGGTGTTGGCCCAGGCGGGTCTGGGTTCGCGCCTTGAAATGGAACAGCTGATTCTGGAAGGGCGGATTTCGGTCAATAACGAGCCCGCTCACATTGGTCAGCGCATCCAGTTTGGTGATCAGGTCAAGGTCAACGGCAAGCCGATCCGTTATCGCATCGACCCACCCCCAGCGCGTGTGATCGCGTATCACAAGCCGGTGGGCGAAGTCGTGACCCATGACGATCCTCAAAACCGACCCACCGTATTTCGCAAACTGCCCCGGCTCATGCAGGGCAAGTGGCAGTCGGTTGGGCGTCTGGATCTGAATACCGAAGGTCTCCTGCTGTTTACCAGCTCAGGGGAGTTGGCCAACAAGCTGATGCACCCCCGCTTCGGGCTGGAGCGTGAGTACGCCGTTCGGGTGCTGGGTGCTTTGAGCAATGAGGAGAAGCAAAAGCTGCTGGACGGTGTGCGCCTGGACGACGGCATGGCATCTTTCGGCTCCATCGAAGACGGCGGTGGCGAAGGGTCCAATTGCTGGTACCGAGTCACCATCTCCGAAGGCCGCAACCGAGAAGTGCGTCGCATGCTGGAATCGGTGGGTCATGCGGTCAGCCGCCTGATCCGCATTCGCTATGGCGCCATGGTGCTTCCGCGCGGTCTCAAGCGCGGAGCCTGGCTGGAACTCGACGAGAGTGATATCCGCGCCTTGGTGCAGGCCGCGGGGGCTGGCCGCCCCGAGTCGGGGGAGGGGCGTCCGGAAGGTGCGGCTGGTGGTGCGCGCAATGGTAAGTCGCGCAACCGTGGTCGTGGCGGCCCACGGGGTGATGGTTCGCGCCGCGACATTCCCCAATCAGCAGCCCCTGGCGGCCCCCGTGGTCAGAAGCCGCGCCGTGATGGTGGTCCAGGTCCGGCCCGTGGCAACAATGCGGCAGGCGGAGATCGCCAGCGGGGAGGCGCAGCCCAGCCCGATCCGATGAAGACCTCGGTGGGTTACATCGGTATGGACAGCCTTTCACGGCACCGCCAGGACAAACGCCGTCCGGGTGGTGGTGGCCCTCGGCGTGGCGGAGGCGGGCGCTGAGCGCCACTCCCGTCACACTCCCCGGTTAGAATCGAGGGCTTTGTCCGGTGGACAAACGAATCACAGCAACAAAGGAAATCAACATGGCAATCGAACGCACTCTCTCCATCATCAAGCCTGACGCAGTCGCCAAGAACGTCATCGGCCAGATCTACGCCCGTTTTGAAGCCGCTGGCCTCAAGATCGTGGCGGCCCGCATGGCCCACCTGTCGCGCCTGGAAGCCGAGCAGTTCTACGCAGTGCACAAAGAGCGTCCTTTCTTCAAGGACCTGGTGGACTTCATGATCTCGGGCCCCGTGATGATCCAGGCCCTGGAAGGCGAGAACGCCATCCTGAAGAACCGTGAACTCATGGGCGCAACGGACCCCAAGAAGGCTGAAGCCGGCACCATCCGTGCAGACTTCGCAGACAGCATCGATGCCAACGCAGTGCACGGCTCCGACGCCGCTGAAACCGCACAAGCCGAAGTGGCATTTTTCTTCCCCGGCCTGAACATCTACTCGCGCTGAGATGTCGACGCTCCCCATGCCCGCACCCGCCTCGGTGGGAATTCCGTGCCATGGGGGTAGCTGTGCCTGGTCTACGGTGGGTTCGGCACCATGAGTACGAATCTGCTGGAATTCGATCTGGACGGCTTGGCTGCGTTTTGTGAGCGGCTGGGGGAAAAGCGCTTTCGCGCCACCCAGCTGTTCCGCTGGATACACCAGCGCGGGGCCAGTGATTTTGACGCCATGAGTGACTTGGCCAAGGCCTTGCGCGACAAGCTCAAAGGCTGTGCTCGGGTCGAGGCGCTTCCCGTTATCTCTGAGCACGTGTCTTCAGATGGCACGGTCAAGTGGCTGTTTGATGTCGGTGATGGCAATGCGGTGGAAGCCGTGTTCATCCCCGAGGATGATCGCGGGACGCTCTGTGTGTCATCCCAGGCTGGCTGCGCCGTCGGTTGCCGTTTCTGCTCGACGGGTCATCAGGGTTTCAGTCGCAATCTGACGACGGGTGAGATCGTTGCCCAGCTGTGGTTTGCAGAGCATTCGCTGCGCAAGCGCCTGCAGACCGAGGAGCGTGTGATCTCCAACGTGGTCATGATGGGGATGGGAGAGCCGCTACAGAACTATTCGGCACTGGTCCCTGCGCTCAAGGTCATGCTGGATGACCACGGCTATGGCTTGTCACGCCGCCGCGTGACGGTGTCCACGTCGGGCGTGGTGCCCATGATGGACCGTCTTTCGCAAGATTGCCCTGTGGCGCTGGCGGTGTCACTGCATGCGCCCAACGACCCGTTGCGCGACAACCTGGTGCCGCTCAATCGCAAGTATCCGATCAGCGAGTTGCTGGATGCTTGTAACCGCTACTTGCAGCATGCGCCCCGTGATTTCATCACCTTCGAATACTGCATGCTCGACGGCGTCAACGACCAGGTGGAGCACGCGCGCCAACTGATCGAGTTGGTCAAGCGCACTGGTATTCGCTGCAAGTTCAATCTGATTCCTTTTAATCCGTTTCCCGCATCAGGGCTGTTGCGGTCTCCGCACAATCAGGTGCAAGCCTTTGCAAAGTTGCTGAGTGACGCGGGCATCATCACCACCGTGCGCAAGACGCGAGGGGATGACATCGACGCGGCATGCGGTCAATTGGCGGGGGACGTCAAAGATCGCACCCGTGCCGCAGAGCGCATGGCAAAGCAGCGCACAATCGTGCTCAAACCGGTGACTTGATCAGGCTAGTTAGCAAACTTCAAGGAGGCTCTACATGGCGGGAATGGTTGGACGCTGGCGGCAGATTGGCCGCTGGACACTCACGGCATGCAGTGCGGTGGTTTGCATTTGGGCGCTTCAGGGGTGTGCAAACAACACTTCTTCGCCTGGAGTCAGCGACGCCGATGCCGGTCTGGTAACACCGTCCGATGAGCCAGAGTCGCGGCGCCGCGCGCGCATTCGGCTGGAGTTGGCTTCCAACTATTTCGAACTGGGGCAGACAGCGGTGGCTTTGGATGAGGTCAAGCAGTCTCTGTCCGCAGATCCTTCTTACGCGGATGCCTTCAACCTGCGTGGTCTGATTTACATGCGGTTGAATGACTATCCGCAGGCGGAAGACAGTTTTCGCCGCGCTTTGTCGCTGCGCGCAAACGACGCCAACATACTGCACAACTATGGCTGGCTGATGTGTCAGCAGCAAAAGTATGCAGAGGCTGACGCATATTTTTCGCGTGCCATAGCCAACCCCGCCTATGCAGCGCGTGGCAAAACCTGGATGGCGCGTGGCCTGTGCCAGTCGGGAGCAGGACAGTTCCCTGAAGCGGAGCAGTCTCTTCTGAAAGCTTATGAATTCGATGCGGCGAACCCGGTGGTCGGTTACCACTTGGCAGCGCTTTTGTTGCGTCGCAATGAGCTTTCTCGTGCGCAGTTTTACATCCGGCGGCTCAACAACAGTGATTTTGCAAACTCCGAATCTTTGTGGTTGGGCATCAAGGTGGAGCGGGCTTTGGGCGACGTCGTGGCAATGAGGCAACTGGCGGCTCAGTTGCGCAAGCGTTTCCCGGATTCCCGGGAGTTGAGTGCATACGAACGCGGGGCTTTCAATGAGTGAGGTGGTGGAGAGTGGAATGACGGCGGGCGGTTTGCTCAAGGAAGCCCGGCAGGCGGCCGGCATGCACATCGCGGCCTTGGCTGTGGCGCTGAAGGTGCCCGTGAGCAAATTGGAGGCGCTGGAGGCAGACAACTACGCGGTGTTGCCTGATACCGTCTTTGTGCGTGCCCTGGCGTCGAGTGTGTGTCGCACCCTCAAGATAGACGCGGCGCCGATTCTGTCGTTGTTGCCCCAGAGTCAGAGCCCCCGGTTGTCTGTGGACAGCGCCGGCATCAATGCGCCTGTGAAGGGAAGTGCTGGCAAGTCGTCCGCATCTTCTTCCGCATCGTTTGCGGGCTCGGGTTCTGGCTCGCGCTCCATGGTCTTGGTGGTCCTGGCACTTCTGGTGGGGGCGGTCGTGCTGTTTTATGTCCCGCGGCATTCCGCCTCTAGCGATGCGGTAGATCCTGCGCCGGTCGCGGTGCCAGATGCTTTGCCTGCAAACACTTCCGAGGCTGCGCCTCCTGTATTGGCAGCGCCATCGGCGACAGAGCGCCCCGCTGATTCATCTGCTTCTGCGGCGCCCGCCGCTGCGGTGGCAGCTTCATCGCCCGTGCCCGCTACCCCTTCCGTTGCAGCATCTCCTGCGCCTGCTGCAGCGGCCAGTGGCGCGACGACGAGTAACGTATCTGCTGCTGATGGCGCGGCAGGTGCCGCCGCCGGCCCGCTTGTATTGCGTGCGCGCAGCGCGTCGTGGGTGCAGGTCCGCGATGCCAATGGAGCCCTGGCGCTGCAACGCAACCTGGCGGCCGGAGAGACGGTGTCGGTGTCAGCGCCCACACCTTTGGCGGTGATTGTGGGACGCGCGGACGCCACCGAGGTGACTGTGCGTGGAAAGCCGTTTGATCTGACGGCTGTTGCCCGTGAAAACGTAGCGCGTTTTGAGGTGAAGTAGTGCAAAACTCCCCGCATGATTTTGGGCCGATAGCGATTGCCTCGCCCTTGCCTCGGCGCTCGCGTCAGGCCAAGGTTGTCTGGGGTTCACGTGTGGTGACGGTGGGCGGGGATGCCCCCGTGCGCGTGCAGTCCATGACCAACACCGATACCGTCGATGCCATCGGAACGGCGATTCAGGTCAAGGAACTCGCCCAGGCGGGCTCGGAGTTTGTCCGCATCACGGTCAATACCCCCGAGGCGGCTGCGGCGGTGCCCTACATCCGCGAACAGCTGGACCGCATGGGTGAAAGTGTTCCGTTGGTTGGTGATTTCCACTACAACGGCCACCGCCTGCTCACCGAGTTTCCCGACTGTGCCCAGGCCTTGTCCAAGTATCGGATCAACCCTGGCAATGTGGGCAAGGGGGACAAGCGCGACAAGCAGTTTGGCCAGATGATCGAAGCAGCCATGCGATGGAACAAGGCTGTGCGCATTGGTGTCAACTGGGGCAGTCTCGACCAGGAACTGTTGGCCGAGCTGATGGATACGAACAGCCGTCGCAGTATCCCCTGGGAGGCTCGTCAGGTCATGTACGAGGCTCTCATCACATCGGCCATTGAATCTGCGCGTCGTGCGGAGGCCATGGGGATGGACGGCAACCAGATCATCTTGTCGTGCAAAGTCAGCGGAGTGCAGGATCTGATTTCGGTGTACCGCGAGTTGGCACGCCGTTGCGACTATGCTTTGCACCTGGGCCTGACCGAAGCGGGTATGGGTACCAAGGGAACGGTCGCTTCGGCGGCCGCTTTGTCCGTGCTGCTGCAAGAGGGCATTGGCGACACGATTCGTGTGTCGTTGACACCCCAGCCCGGTGAGGCGCGTACCCAGGAAGTGGTCGTGGCATCTGAAATCTTGCAGGCCTTGGGGATGCGGGTTTTTGTGCCCAGCGTTACCGCTTGTCCTGGATGTGGCCGTACCACCAGCACCACTTTTCAGGACTTGGCCAAGCAGATTGACGATTTCCTGCGGGCACAAATGCCTGTGTGGCGTGTGCGATATCCGGGCGTGGAGACGTTGCGGGTGGCGGTCATGGGTTGCATCGTCAACGGCCCGGGTGAAAGCAAGCACGCGGACATCGGTATCAGCCTTCCGGGCACGGGAGAGGCGCCAGCCGCCCCGGTCTTTATCGACGGGGAAAAGGCAATGACCCTGCGCGGCGACGACATTGCCAATGAATTTCATCGCATCGTCGAGCAGTACATCGAAAAGCGTTTTGGCGCTGGAGTCGCTGCTGCTTGAACGATGGCGCTGCCATGGCCTGTCCTGGAATGTATTCAGGAACAGGGCCAGAGCAGTTTTGGTTAGTTTCTGCAAGACATAGAAAAGAAGCGCTGTGAGCAACGAAAAAAGCACCCCCTCGCCCAAGCCGGAGAAGCTGGTGGCGGTGAAGGGCATGAACGACATCCTGCCGCCAGAATCCGCCCGCTGGGAATGGTTGGAGGCCAAGGTGCGCGACCTGATGGCGCGCTATGCCTACCGCAATATCCGCACTCCGATTGTCGAGCCCACGCCCCTGTTTGTGCGTGGACTGGGCGAGGTCACCGATATTGTGGAGAAGGAGATGTACTCGTTCGAGGACCGCCTTAACGGAGAGCACCTCACCCTTCGCCCCGAAGCGACGGCCGGTGTGGTGCGCGCCGTGGCGGAGCACTCCATGTTGTACGACGGTGGCAAGCGGCTGTATTACATGGGTCCCATGTTTCGTCATGAGCGCCCCCAACGTGGACGCTACCGCCAGTTTCACCAGATCGGCGCCGAGGCACTGGGTTTTCCCGGCGCCGAGGTTGACGCAGAGCTGATTCTGCTGGCCAGTGCACTGTGGCGCGATCTGGGCCTGCAGAATGTGCGCCTCGAACTCAACAGCTTGGGGCAGCCGGACGAGCGCAAGGCTCACCGGGCAGCATTGATTGCGTATCTGGAAAAGCACATCGATCTTCTGGACGAAGAAGCACGCCGACGGCTGCACAGCAATCCGCTGCGCATCCTCGATACCAAGAATCCAGCAATGCAGTCAGTGGTGGAGGCTGCCCCCCGGTTGATTGACTTCCTTGGCGAAGAGTCTTTGGCCCACTTCAATGCGGTCAAGGCCATTCTCGACGCCAATGGCGTGGCCTGGAAGGTGAACCCCCGTCTGGTGCGCGGCATGGACTATTACAACCTCACCGTGTTTGAGTTTGTGACTGATCAGTTGGGCTCGCAGGGCACGATCTGCGGTGGAGGTCGCTACGACTATTTGATCGAACAGATCGGCGGCAAGGCAGCGCCCGCAGTGGGTTGGGCGCTGGGGGTGGAGCGCGTTCTGGAGTTGCTCAAGGAGCAGCAAAGTGCCTCCCCCTCTTTGGCTCCTGATGTTTATGCCATTGTTCCCTCGACGGCCGTGTTGCCCCGGGCGGTGACCACCGCCGAGCAATTGCGTCGACACGGTATTCGCGTCCAAATGCATGCGGCGCCTTCGTTGGATGGCATGGGCAGTATGAAGTCGCAGTTCAAAAAGGCTGATGCCAGTGGCGCCGCGTACGCCCTGGTGTTTGGTGATGATGAGCTGTCTCGTGGCATGGTGACCGTCAAAGCCTTGCGAGATGGCGCAGGGGAGCAGACAGAGCGCCCGCTGGAATCAGTTGCCCAATGGGCGGCCACCCTACAATCCACCCGCTAAACCAATCACATTCCATGGCAAATCATCTCGACCTTGAAGAACAAGAGCAGTTAGACCAGCTCAAACATTTTTGGAATACCTGGGGCACTTTGATCAGCTCTGTGGCGATCGTCGTTGCGGGCGGAGCGGCAGCATGGAACGGTTACCAGTACTGGCAAACCCGTCAGGCCACGCAGGCCGCCGCTTTGTTTGATGCTGTGGATGCGGCTGCACGGTCTGCAGACAATGCCCGCATGGGGCAGGCGTTTGCGGATTTGAAGGCCAAATATGCAGGGACCGTGCAGGCTGGACAAGCGGGTCTGACGCTCGCCAAGGCCATGCAGGGGGCTGGCAACGCCGATGGTGCCAAAGAAGCGCTCGCCTGGGTCGCAGAGCAATCTTCGGATGAAGGCCTCAAGGCTTTGGCCAAACTGCGGCTGGCAGGTGTGCTGATGGATCAGAAGAATTACGACGAAGCGCTCAAGCAACTGTCTGGCAGTTTTCCGCCCGAGTTCTCGTCCGTTGTGGCAGACCGGAAGGGTGATGTGCTGGCACTCCTGGAAAAGCGCCCGGAAGCGATTGCCGAATACACCAAGGCATACAAAGGGTTCGAAGACAGTGTGGAATACCGCCGCCTTGTGGAAATCAAGCTCAACGCACTGGGGGTCACGCTGCAAGGTGTGACTGTGGCCGCTGCGGCAACCGCAACCCCTGCAGAGTCCAAATAACCATGACATCGCCTATCAACACAAGGTCTGGGCACCTGTTTTTCGTCCGGGGGCTGTTGGCGGCATTGGTGGCCACCACGTTGGCTGGTTGCTCTTTGTGGAGTGCAGACAAGGCAAAACCGGTGCCTGCGGACCTTGGCGCCAATGTGGCTGTCCTGGGGGTGAGGCAGGCGTGGACGGCGCGCGTCGGTAGCGTGGCGGGCTTGCCTCTTGAGCCCCATGTTGCTGGAAATGTCGTGACGGTGGCGTCCGCTGATGGTGCTGTGGCGGCCTTGGACGCGCGCACCGGTGGAGACATCTGGCGTGTGGCGCTGGCCGAGCCCTTATCGGCAGCTGTGGGCAGTGACGGCAAATTTGCGGCGGTGGTATCGCGCAACAACGCACTCATCGTGATGGATGGTGGCCGTGAGCGTTGGCGTGAGACGCTTGCCGCACAGGTCTTCACTCCCCCCTTGGTCGCAGGCGGTAGGGTGTTTGTGCTGTCGGCAGATCGATCAGTGTCTGCCTTCGATCTTGCCACGGGCCGTCGTCTGTGGGCGCAGCAGCGCCCAGGGGAACCGTTGATACTGCGTCAAGCGGGCGTATTGCTTGCGGTAGGCGACACCCTGGTGGTGGGCTTGTCGGGCCGCTTGGTCGGATTGAATCCTGACAACGGCAGCGCGAGGTGGGAAGCGCCCATCGCCAGCCCTCGCGGCACGAACGATGTTGAGCGCTTGGTCGAATTGGTGGGGCGCACCAGCCGTGTGGGTGAAATCGTGTGCGCTCGGTCTTTCCAAGCCGCTGTCGGCTGTGTGAACACGGCCCGGGGCACGACGCTCTGGACGCAGCCCGCCAGCGGGTCTGAAGGCATTCATGGCGATGCGGACGCCATTTTTGGTTCGGAAAGTAATGGGACGCTTGTCGCTTGGCGCCGTGCGGATGGCTCGCGCCTGTGGAGTATCGACCGACTCAAACACCGCAAACTCACGGCACCGCTGCTTTTGGGGCGCTCGGTTGTCGTCGGTGACGATGCTGGTTTGGTGCATCTGCTGTCTCGCACCGATGGCTCCCCTCTGAACCGACTGGCAACAGATGGTTCAGCCATTGCGGCTGCCCCGGTGGTGGCTGCAGATACGCTGGTGGTGGTTACCCGCAACGGCGGTATCTACGGATTCCGTCCAGATTGATCGGTCTTATTCAATGAAGCCAGTAATCGCCCTCGTGGGGCGTCCGAATGTCGGTAAGTCCACGCTTTTCAATCGCCTGACCAAGTCGCGAGACGCCATCGTCGCCGACTTTGCGGGACTTACGCGTGACCGACACTACGGGAACGGCAAGCAAGGAAAACACGAGTACATCGTCATCGATACGGGGGGCTTTGAGCCGGATGCCTCCAGCGGCATCTACCGCGAGATGGCCAAGCAAACCCAGCAGGCGGTCGCCGAAGCGGACGTGGTGATTTTTGTGGTGGATGCCCGTGCGGGTGTCTCGGCGCAAGACCACGACATTGCCAACTACTTGCGTCGCTTGGGCAAGCCCTGCGTGCTTGTCGCGAACAAAGCAGAGGGCATGCTCCAGGGCGTCCAACTGGCGGAGTTTTACGAGCTGGGGCTGGGCGAGGTTTATCCCGTGTCCGCGGCCCACGGGCAAGGCATACGCAGTTTGGTGGACATTGCACTGGAGCCGCTCAATTTGCCCGAGCCAGACGATTCGGATGCGACGCTGGACAAGGGCGTGATCAAGCTCGCCGTGGCGGGACGTCCTAATGTGGGCAAGTCCACCCTCATCAATACATGGCTTGGTGAAGAGCGACTGGTGGCATTTGACATGCCGGGTACGACCCGCGATGCCATCACTGTACCTTTCGAGCGCAACGGTCAGCGGTTTGAATTGGTGGATACCGCAGGATTGCGCCGCAAGGGTAAGGTGTTCGAGGCCATCGAGAAATTCTCGGTGGTGAAAACGCTCCAGGCCATCGAGTCTGCGCACGTGGTACTGCTGCTGCTCGATGCAACCCAGGGCGTGACAGACCAGGATGCCCATATCGCGGGTTACATCCTGGAGAGCGGTCGTGCCGTGGTTCTCGCGGTGAACAAATGGGATGCCGTGGATGACTACCAGCGTCAGCTTTTAGAGCGCTCCATTGAGACGCGACTCGCGTTTCTGAAGTTTGCTTCTTTGCACTTCATCTCGGCGAAGAAGCGTCAGGGGCTGGGCCCTCTTTGGACGTCGATTGCCCAGGCCCACCGGGCTGCCACCTGCAAAATGTCCACGCCAGTGCTCACCCGCCTGTTGCTGGAGGCCGTTCAGTTCCAGAGCCCCAAGCGGGCCGGGATGTTCCGGCCCAAAATGCGATATGCGCACCAGGGGGGCATGAACCCGCCTGTGATCGTGATCCATGGCAACTCCCTGGAGCACGTAACGGATGCCTACAAGCGATTCCTGGAAGGGCGCTTCCGCAAGGAGTTCGATCTTGTCGGGACTCCACTGCGCATTGAGATGAAAACCTCTCACAACCCATTTGTGGACAAAGACGAGGCCTGATTGCAAAGGCTCCTTAGTCGAGGGGCCATGCATGCTGAAGCTGGGGTATGCGTCTGGCTGTGGTAAGGTGATGGTTTACAACAACACTTGAACACGGAGAATATCGTGAGCAATAAAGGCCAGCTTTTGCAAGACCCCTTCCTCAACGCATTGCGTCGGGAGCATGTTCCAGTGTCCATTTATTTGGTTAACGGGATCAAGCTGCAGGGGCAAATCGAGTCTTTCGATCAGTACGTGGTGTTGCTGCGCAATACAGTGACGCAGATGGTCTACAAGCACGCGATTTCTACGATCGTCCCAGGTCGAGCCGTCAATTTTTCTACTTCAGAAACCCCTGATGCCGACAGCAGCAACTCTTGAGTTGTTGCCAAGTGGCGGAACTCGCTTGTTGAGCGAGGCAAAGCGAAAAGAGGGTGGTTGGCTTTGAGTTCGGCTTCCGCATCCTCGCCCACCATGACTCCGGTGTTGCTGGTGGGGGTGGACTTCGGTCTTCCCCATTTCGATGCTGAGTTGGAAGAGCTGGGGCTGCTCGCCCAAACCGCTGGTATGCAGCCTGTTGCGCGCATTATGTGCAAGCGCAAAGCACCAGATGCCGCGCTGTTCATTGGCAGTGGCAAAGCGGATGAAATTCGCACTTTGGCACACATGCATGGAGCAGTGGAGGTGCTGTTTGACCAGTCTCTCAGCCCGGCGCAGCAGCGGAACCTGGAGCGCCATATTGAGCTGCCAGTGAATGACCGCACGTTGCTCATTCTGGAAATCTTTGCGCAACGGGCGCGCAGCCACGAGGGCAAGCTTCAGGTGGAGCTTGCCAAACTGCAGTATGTGAGTACGCGCCTGGTGCGCCGCTGGTCTCACCTGGAGCGTCAAACCGGCGGTATCGGTGCCCGTGGCGGCCCTGGTGAAAAGCAGATCGAACTGGATCGGCGCATGATTGGCGATGCGATCAAGCGCACCAGAGAGCGCTTGGTCAAGGTCAAACGCCAGCGGTCTACACAGCGGCGCCAACGCGCAAGACGCGACACCTTCAATATTTCACTCGTTGGATATACCAACGCGGGCAAATCAACCCTTTTCAATGCTTTGGTGAAGGCCAGGGCGTACGCAGCGGATCAACTTTTCGCCACGCTGGACACCACGACGCGGCAGTTGTACCTCGCAGATGCGGCACGCTCCGTTTCGTTGTCCGACACGGTGGGCTTCATTCGGGATCTTCCCCACGGGCTGGTCGATGCGTTCCAGGCCACGCTGCAGGAGGCGGTCGACGCCGATTTGCTGCTTCACGTGGTGGACGCTTCCAATTCGGATTTTCCGGAGCAGATGGCGCAGGTGGAGCGGGTGTTGCAGGAAATTGGTGCCTCGGACATCCCTCAGATACTGGTCTTCAACAAGCTTGATGCTTTGCCTGAAGAACGACGTCCGCCTGTGTTGGTGGACCAATACGAAGTGGGAGGGCAGTTGTTGCCTCGACTGTTTGTCAGTGCTCGATCTGGCGAGGGGCTGGATGAGCTGCGCCGTGCCTTGGCGGCCAGGTTGATGGCTGCGCAGGAGGTTCTGGATATGACCCCAGCAGACACCCTTGAATTACCGGATGCTTTGTCCTGATTGGGCACAATGCACCATCGGATGATGCCATCAGAGAACCAGAGATTTTGCGCATGAATTTTCATAATCGCACCCTACGTTGGGCTTCATTGCCAGGCCGTATTCGGGGCATGTTCAATCTGAACGATCCACGTTGGGGTCGCGGTGATGACAAGTCCGAAGACGGCGGTGTGCGTCCTGAGGATCGGCCTGCAGCGCCACCTGGCGGCCCAAGGGGCGGCGAGCAACGGCCGGGCAACGGCCAGCAGCCACCGGATCTTGATGAGCTCTGGCGTGATCTCAATCGCAAGCTTGGTAGCCTGTTTGGCGGGAAAAACGGCTCGGGTCGCGGTCCCGGTGGAGGGGCTGGTGGCGGCTTTCAGCCAGATATGAAAAGCGCAGGTGTCGGTGTCGGTCTGATTGCCGGTATCGCGTTTGTGATCTGGATGGGCACCGGCTTCTTTATCGTGCAGGAAGGTCAGCAGGCCGTCATTACCCAGTTCGGAAAGTACAAGAGCACCGTTGGCGCGGGTTTCAATTGGCGCCTGCCTTATCCGATTGAGCGCCATGAACTTGTTTTTGTGACGCAGATCCGCTCTGCCGATGTGGGACGTGACACGGTCATCAAAAGCACCGGCTTGAGAGAGTCCGCGATGCTGACTGAAGACGAGAACATCGTCGAGATCAAGTTTGCCGTTCAGTATCGTTTGAGCGATGCCCGGGCTTGGTTGTTTGAAAGCAAGAACCCTTCGGACGCCGTGGTCCAGGCCGCTGAAACGGCTGTTCGTGAGGTGGTGGGCAAGATGCGCATGGACACGGCGCTGGCGGAGGAGCGTGACCAGATAGCGCCGCGCGTTCGCACTCTGATGCAGACCATCCTGGACCGCTACAAGGTCGGGGTTGAAGTGGTCGGCATCAATTTGCAGCAGGGCGGGGTGCGGCCGCCTGAGCAGGTCCAGTCATCATTTGATGATGTACTCAAAGCAGGGCAGGAGCGCGAGCGCGCCAAGAACGAAGCCCAGGCTTATGCGAACGACGTGATCCCGCGTGCTGTGGGCTCTGCGTCACGTCTGAATGAAGAGGCGGCGGCTTACAAGGCAAGGATTGTTGCGCAGGCGCAGGGCGACGCACAGCGGTTCGCGTCGATTCTGGCGGAGTACCAGAAGGCGCCTCAGGTAACCCGGGATCGCATGTATCTGGAAACGATGCAGCAGATTTATGGCAACGTGACCAAGGTGCTGGTCGAGTCGCGTCAAGGTTCCAATTTGCTGTACTTGCCCCTGGACAAGATCATGCAAGGGGTTGCGAGCGGCTCGGGGGCGCTGGATGCGCCTGCCGCGACCAGTCCGTCTCCGGCGGTGTCGTCCCCGGCGACACCCGCCCCCACCTTTTCGAATGATTCTCGGGCGCGCGATACCAGCCGTACCCGGGAACGTGAATCCCGCTAGGAGCAGTTCGTGAACAGAGTCGGTTTTATTGCATCTACTCTTCTGGTGGTGCTTGCTCTCATGAGCTCCATGCTTTTCGTGGTGGATCAGCGTCAGTTTGGCGTGTTGTATGCGCTGGGCCAGATCAAGGAAGTGATCACGGAGCCAGGCCTCAACTTCAAGCTGCCTCCACCGTTCCAAAACGTCACCTACATCGACAAGCGTCTTTTGACCTTGGACAGTACGGACACGGAGCCCATGCTGACGGCCGAAAAGCAGCGCGTGGTGATCGACTGGTATGTGCGTTGGCGTATTTCCGAGCCCACCGAGTACATCCGCAACGTGGGACTGGACGAGACGGCCGGCGCCATGCAACTGAATCGTGTCGTGCGCAATGCTTTTCAGGAAGAAATCAACAAGCGTACCGTGAAGGAATTGCTCTCACTCAAGCGCGAAGCTTTGATGGCCGATGTCAAGCGCGAGGTTCTGGAGACTGTTCGTGGCTCTAAACCCTGGGGGGTGGATGTGGTGGACGTTCGCATCACCCGTGTGGACTATGTGGAAGCTATCACCGAGTCGGTATACCGGCGGATGGAGGCAGAACGTAAGCGTGTTGCCAATGAGCTGCGTTCCACAGGGGCGGCCGAGGGCGAAAAGATACGGGCCGACGCGGATCGCCAGCGAGAGATCACGATTGCCAACGCGTATCGGGATGCTCAGAAACTGAAGGGTGAGGGCGATGCCGAAGCTGCTCGCATCTATGCAGAAGCCTTTGGGAAGGATCCCCAATTCGCTCAGTTCTATCGCAGCCTGGAAGCCTACAAAGGCAGCTTCAACAAGAAAAGTGACGTGATGCTGCTGGACCCGTCGTCTTCAGATTTCTTCAAAGTCTTTCGTGGATCGGTCCCTGCATCGGCGCCTGCGGCGCCTCGCAAGTAAAAAAGCGCAATGGCCGTGAAAGGCGAATGATGTGGGACAGTCTTTGGACGGCCTTTGCCTTGGTGCTGGTGATTGAGGGCTTTCTGCCTTTTCTGTCCCCCCAGGTCTGGAAACGCACGGTGGCCCAGATCGCGCAATTGCAAGATGGTCAGATACGTTTTTTTGCGTTGTTGGCCTTGGGCGCGGGCGTTCTGATGCTTTGTTTCTAACGGCTGTCCCACTGTGTGGGCGGGAGATTCTTTGGGGAGTCTCGTCGCGTCCCGGTAGAATCGCGGTTTTAACAGCCTCCCCTTTTCTCCATGTCTGCTTGGGTCCTTCCGGATCACATTGCCGATGTCTTGCCGTCTGAAGCTCGGCACATCGAAGAATTGCGTCGCGGGCTGCTCGATACAGCCCGTTGTTATGGTTACGAGCTGGTCATGCCCCCGCTGTTGGAGCATCTGGAGTCTCTCCTCACCGGTACTGGGGAAGCGCTGGATTTGCAGACCTTCAAGCTGGTCGACCAGCTGTCTGGTCGCTCCATGGGCTTACGGGCCGATACGACACCCCAGGTGGCTCGTATCGACGCACATTTGCTCAATCGCAAAGGAGTGACGCGTCTCTGCTATTGCGGTCCCGTGTTGCATACGCGTCCCGACCGCCCCCATGCCACCCGGGAGCCTCTTCAGTTTGGTGCTGAGATCTATGGGCATGCAGGGGTAGAGGCGGACCTCGAAGCGCTTCAGTTGGCCAGGGAGTGTCTGCGAGTTGCCAATGTACGCAACACCACGGTAGACCTTGCGGATGTGCGTATCGTCCGCAACCTGTTGGCTGGAGTGAGCGTCAGTCCGCAATTGCTCAGCGGAATTCACGCTGCCTTGGCTGCCAAAGATGCGGGTGAGTTGTCGGTTCTGACGCGTGGCTTTCCGGACGAATCTCGACAGGGCTTTCTCGCCCTGGTTCGTTTGTACGGTGATTCTGCTGTCTTAATTGAGGCAGAAAAAGCACTCAAGCGTATTAATGGTGTGCCTGAGGTGCTATCAAATTTGAAGTGGCTGGCCTCCCGCCTTGAAGGAGCGACCGTTACCTTTGACTTGGCTGATTTGCGTGGGTATGCCTATTACAGCGGTGCGCGCTTTGCTATCTATGCCCCGGGTGCCAGTGATGCCTTGGTGCGCGGTGGTCGATACGACGAGGTCGGTGCAGTCTTTGGCCGGAATCGCCCTGCGGCCGGATTCAGTCTGGATATCAAGCAGGTGGTTGGTGTGGTGCCGCCCCGTGCTTTGAAGGCTGCAATTCGTGCCCCTTGGGGTGAGGCTGCGGATGTGAGTGCTGCTATCGCAGAGCTTCGGTCAGCCGGGGAAACGGTCGTGTGTGTTTTGCCTGGGCATGAGAGTGAGGTGGATGAGTTCCACTGTGATCGTGAACTGGTTCAGGTTGCTGGCCGTTGGGTCGTGCAGGCTGTTTGAGCAATTGTCATTTGAATTGGGTTTGAGATGAAAGCAACCAAAGGTCGCAACGTAGTGGTGGTCGGTACCCAGTGGGGCGACGAAGGCAAAGGCAAGTTGGTCGATTGGCTGACGGAAAGCGCTCAAGGCGTAGTGCGCTTCCAGGGGGGGCACAACGCTGGCCACACATTGGTGATCAATGGCGTCAAGACAGCTCTGCATTTGATTCCCAGTGGCATCATGCGCCCAGGGGTCAAGTGCTACATCGGCAACGGCGTGGTTCTGTCCGCAGCAAAGCTGTTCGAAGAAATTGAAGGCCTGGAGAAAGCCGGCGTCGAGGTGCGTTCGCGCTTGCGGATCAGTGAGGCGTGCCCGCTGATCCTGCCCTTCCACGCTGCCATCGATGTGGCGCGCGAGGCGGCCAGGGAGCAGGGCGGAACAGAGAAGATCGGGACCACCGGTCGTGGCATCGGTCCGGCATATGAAGACAAGATCGCGCGTCGTGCGCTGCGCGTACAGGACTTGAAGTACCCAGAGCGTTTTGCAGCCAAGTTGCGTGAATTGCTGGACCTGCACAACCACGTGCTGACCACGTACCTGGGGTCCGCAAAGTTCGTGTTTGGCGATGCGCTCAAGCCTTACATCCAGGATGGCAAGGTGCAGTTTGATGTGGTTTATGCCGAGGCTATGCGCCATGCAGACCTGCTCAAGCCCATGATGGCTGATGTGTCGCGCGAATTGAACGAGGCCAACCGGGCTGGCGCCAATCTGCTATTCGAGGGTGCCCAAGGCACGCTGCTGGATGTGGACCATGGCACATACCCTTACGTCACCTCCAGCAACTGCGTGGCTGGCAATGCAGCTGCGGGTTCTGGTGTGGGGCCTGGCATGCTGCATTACATCCTTGGCATCACCAAGGCGTATTGCACGCGTGTGGGCGGCGGTCCTTTCCCTACCGAGTTGGATTGGGAAGTTCCTGGTACTCCTGGCTATCACATGAGCACGGTCGGTGCCGAGAAGGGAGTGACAACAGGACGCAGTCGCCGCTGCGGCTGGTTTGATGCCGCGTTGCTGAAGCGTAGCGCCCAGGTGAATGGCCTCACAGGTCTGTGTATCACCAAGCTGGATGTACTGGACGGGCTGACCGAGCTGTTGCTATGCACTGGTTACGAACTCGATGGAGAGCGCATTGATCTGCTTCCCATGGGCGCTGAAGACATCGCCCGATGCACACCCATCTATGAAACGTTGCCGGGCTGGAGTGATTCCACGGTTGGAGTGACCGACTACGACAAGTTGCCCGCAAGCGCGCGCCGCTACCTCGAGCGTATCGAAGAAGTGACAGGCGTTCCGATCGACATGATCTCAACCAGTCCTGATCGCGACCATACGATCATGATGCGTCACCCTTATGTCGCCGTCTGATCGACAAACTTGTCTTGCTGATATCAACTAAACGCCCACTATCCAGGAGTCATCTATGTTGACCGAAGACGGAAAACATCTCTATGTCAGCTATGACGAGTACCACAGCCTCATCGAAAAACTGGCGCTGAAGGTGCATCAGTCGGGTTGGGAATTCGACACGATTCTGTGTCTTGCTCGTGGTGGGCTGCGACCAGGTGACATTCTGAGCCGGATCTTTGACAAGCCACTGGCCATCATGTCAACGAGTTCCTATCGCGCAGAGGCCGGCACGGTGCAGGGGCATCTGGATATTGCACGTTTCATCACAACGCCCAAGGGTGAAATTGCAGGACGTGTGCTGTTGGTGGATGACTTGGCTGACTCTGGGCACACCCTGCACGCTGTGATCAACATGCTTAAAACCAACTACGCGCCCATTACTGAGCTCCGCAGCGCGGTGATCTGGACCAAGGGGCTGTCGACGTTTTCGCCAGACTACTCCGTCGAGTTCCTTCCGAGCAATCCCTGGATCCACCAGCCCTTCGAAGGTTACGACAGCCTGAGTCCTGAGAAGCTCCTGGAAAAGTGGCGTGTTTGATTTTTCTTGCAAACTAGCCGAACCGTGCTATAGTCGAGGGCTTCGCTACTGAGGCCTGAGTGCAAAAGTGTTCAGGTT